>CAMVLW010000004.1 GCA_947168445.1 uncultured Clostridia bacterium | reverse complement strand
TGAGTTTGCCCGCGACAACAAGCAGCTCGGTCTGTTTGCGCTGACCGGTATCGCTCCCGCTATGCGCGGTATTCCGCAGATTGAAGTTACCTTCGACATCGACGCGAACGGTATCGTTAATGTATCCGCTAAGGACCTCGGCACCGGCAAGGAGCAGAAGATTACCATCTCCTCCTCTACCAACATGAGCAAGGAGGACATTGACAAGGCTGTTAAGGAAGCCGAGCAGTATGCCGCTGAGGACAAAAAGCGCCGCGAGGAGGTTGACGCGAAGAACGAAGCCGAAAACCTCGCTTATCAGGCGGAGAAGCTTGTCAACGAGAGCGGCGACAAGCTGGGCGACGCTGACAAGAGCGCTATCAACACCAAGGTGGCGGCTGTTAAGGACGCAATCACTAAGAATGATGTTTCCTTGATTAACGCGGCGAAGGAGGACCTGCAAAAGACGGTTTATGAGGTTTCCGCAAAGCTGTATCAGCAGGCTGCTCCCCAGCAGGGCGCTCCGCAGCCCGGTGCACCCGACATGGGCGGCGCACAGCCGAATCAGGGCGGCAACGACGGCAACGTGTATGACGCGGACTTCACCGACGTTGACGGACAGAACTAATAAACTATTCAGATAACGGAAGGGCGACACACGCTGTCGCCCTATTCCGCTATTTTGCTTGATGTCAAATGTAGGGGCGCACCCATGTGTGCGCCCGCAGGAAATCCCGGCGGAAATGGGCGCACGCGCGGGTGCGCCCCTACATGTGATATCAAACTGTAACGAACAGATTACCGTGATAACGGAGGATAGACAATGGCAGATAAAAGAGATTATTACGAGGTGCTCGGTGTTTCAAAGGGTGCGAGCGATGATGAAATAAAAAAGGCGTACCGTCAGAGTGCGAAAAAATACCATCCCGACCTTCACCCCGGCGACAAGGAGTGCGAGGAAAAGTTCAAGGAGGTCAATGAGGCGTATGAAGTCCTGTCCGACAAGGATAAGCGCGCGCGCTACGACCAGTTCGGTCACGCGGGCGTAGACCCCAACTTCGGCGCGGGCGGTCCGGGCGGCAGTCCGTTCGGCGGCGGCATTGACATTGACGACATCTTTTCCAGCTTTTTCGGCGGCTTCGGCGGCAGACGTCAGAACCGAGCCAACGCGCCGCAGCGCGGCAGCGACGTGGAAGCGAGCGTCACCATTACCTTTGAGGAAGCCGCAAAGGGCTGCAAAAAAACCATTACTTACAACAATGTTTCCACCTGCGACGAGTGCCACGGCACAGGCGCGGCGGCGGGCTCACAGCCCAAAACCTGCTCCGCGTGCGGCGGCTCCGGCAGGGTGACCATTAACCAGCGCTCACCCTTCGGCGTGATTCAGACCCAGCGCTCCTGTGACGCCTGCCACGGCACCGGCAAGATTATCGACAATCCCTGCCGCAAGTGCAGCGGCTCCGGCAGACAGAGAAAAAGCCGCTCGGTGGACATCACTATCCCGGCGGGTATCAAGGATCAGCAGATTCTCAATGTCGGCGGTCACGGCAACGCGGGCTATAACGGCGGTCCTGCGGGCGATTTGCATGTGTATGTCAACGTCAAGACCCACAGCCTGTACGAGCGCCGCGGCGACGACGTGTGGTGTGATTTGCCGATTACCTTTACGCAGGCGATTCTCGGCGCAGAGGTAACGGTGCCCACCCTCGACGGCAAGGTAAAATACACGATTCACGAGGGAACCCAGCCCAACGACGTGTTCAAGCTGAAGGGCAGAGGTATCCAGCGGCTCGGCGGACGCGGCAAGGGCGACCAGTATGTGCGCATTGTGGTGGAGATTCCGAAGAACCTCAACAACAAGCAGAAGGATATTATCCGCGATTTTGACAAGTCGGCAACCGAGAAAAACTACGCGAAGCGCAAGAGTTTCTTTGAAAAGCTGAAAAAGCTGTTTAACGATTAACCGGTGACATATATGAAAAACTGGACGGAAATAAAAATCGCCGTCAGCGCGGCGGACATTGACCGTGCGGGCGACATTGCGAACATGGTGGTTCCCTACGGAATTTATATCGAGGACTACCGCGACATGGAGCAGGTGGTTGAGGACATTGCCCATATCGACTTAATCGACGAGGAACTGCTGAAAAAAGACCGCTCCAAGGCGTTTGTGCACCTCTATCTGGAGCCGGACGTTTCGCCCGCCGAGGCGGTGGCTTTTTTGAGCGAGCGGTATGAAAGCGAAAAAATCGCGCATGAAATCGAACTGCTCAACTGCGCCGAGGAGGATTGGCGCAACAACTGGAAACAGTATTTTCACCCGCTGGCTGTCGGCGAAAAGCTGATGATTGTGCCGAGCTGGTATGAAAATTATGACGCGCAGGGCAGGGTTGTGCTCAATATCGACCCCGGCTTGGCGTTCGGCACCGGCGGTCACGAAACCACGCGGCTGTGTTTGGAGATGTGCGAAAAGTACATGAAGCCCGGCGACAGCGTGCTCGACGTTGGCTGCGGCAGCGGTATTCTCGGGATCGCGGCGCTGCTCTGCGGCGCAAAAGAGGCGGTGGGCGTGGATATTGACGACAAGGCGGTTGACACCGCGCGTGAAAACGCCGCGCTCAACGGCGTCGGCGACCGCTTCACCGCGATTTGCGGCAGCTTTACCGACAAGGTGCAGGGAAAGTACGACCTTGTGCTTGCCAATATCGTTGCGGACGCGATTATTTTTCTCTCTAAGGGCGTCGCGGACTTTATGAAGGACGACGCGGTTTATATCATGAGCGGCATTATCGACACCCGCGCCGAAGAAGTCAAGCGCGAGGTCAGCCGGTATTTTGACATTATCGAGGAGCACCTCGACGGCGGCTGGACGTGTCTTGCCGCGAAACTCAAAAAATGATATGCTTGCATTTTCGCAAATAATGTGGTAAAGTATTATTTGGTAAAAAAATTTATATTCTTGGGAGGTCATTTTTTATGAGAAAGCCCGATAAAAGAGAGCATATCAATCTTTTCTTCTCCGCGTTTTTGATTTTAGCGTTTATCATCTGCGCGAACTTCTTCTCGAACTTTACGTCCACCATGGACAACACCATGGCGCAGTTGATTTATGTGGCGGTTTATGCCGTGTTCGGTCTGCTGCTGTTCTATGCGACCAGAGTGGGCGACGGCAAGGCGGTCAAGCGCTTTTCTCCGCTGACCCTGATTGTGTTGGTGCTGCCCGCGCTGCTGATCATTGTCGCTTCCATCGCAAGCTTCATGCCCCTGCATGACGTGCTGGCGGCGGATAAGCTGACCGGCAAGCTGAGCATTATTACCACGCTCGCCGCGGTTGCGCTCGGCTACGGTATTCCCTATTCCTTCTTCAGCGGCTTTGAGCTTGCGCCCGACAAAACAGCGGAAGCAGCCGAGCCTGAGACCGAGGTGCTGGAAGGCGGCGTTGAGGCTGATGTGCTGGCGGCTCAGGAAAAAGCGGACAGCGAAGAAACCGAAGCGGAGACCGAGGAAGCGCTGCTCCAAAACGAGGACGTGGAAGCGGATTCCGACGCGGAAGCGTGATTTATTGATAATCAACAGAAAAGGCGTGCCGTGCGGCGCGCCTTTTGGTTTGCCCGAAAAATTTCAACAAAAATAAAATGCGAACCGCGGTAAAATTCTATGAAAGAAAAACGTGGAAACAGAGGCAATTGTTGACTTTTTGAACCTGTTATAATATAATTAATTATGTGTGAATATTTTTATCAGAGAAAAAAGGAAGGTTTAAAATGATTGATTTTAACGTACCTCCGTTTCTGGGTACAGAGACCGATTATATCGCGGAGGCAATCCGCAACAAGAAAATTTGCGGCGACGGTCCGTTCACCAAAAAATGTCATCAGTGGATAGAGGAAAAGACCGGCACAGCTAAGGCGCTGCTGACCACCTCCTGCACCCACTCGCTGGAAATGGCGGCGCTGCTGCTGCACATTCAGCCCGGTGACGAGGTGATTTTGCCGTCGTTTACCTTCTGCTCCACCGCAGATGCGTTTGTGCTGCGCGGCGCGAAGCTGGTGTTTGTGGACATTCGCCCCGATACCATGAATATCGATGAAACCAAAATCGAGGACGCGATCACCGACAAAACCGTTGCGATCGTTCCCGTTCACTACGCCGGCGTTGCCTGCGAGATGGACACCATTATGGACATCGCGAAGCGCCACAACCTGATGGTGGTTGAGGACGCGGCGCAGGCGGTGATGTCTGAATATAAAGGAAAGGCGCTGGGCACTATCGGTGATTTCGGCTGCTATTCCTACCACGAAACCAAAAACTACAGCATGGGCGAGGGCGGCGCGTTGCTGATTAAGGACGCTTCCAAAATCGAGGAAGCTGAAATCCTGCGCGAAAAGGGCACCAACCGCAGCGTGTTCCTGCGCGGTCAAATTGATAAATATACATGGGTAGACCACGGCTCGTCCTACCTGCCCAGCGACATGAACGCCGCTTACCTCTGGGCGCAGCTTCAGGAGGCGGATAAGATTAACGACAACCGCCTTGCTTCGTGGCAAAAATATTATGACGCGTTTGAACAGCTCGAAAAAGAGGGCTATGTGCAGCGCCCGGTTATTCCTGCCGAGTGCAAGCACAACGCGCACATGTTCTATCTCAAGGCAAAGGACTTGGAGGAGAGAACCGCGCTGATTTCCTTCCTCAAGGAAAACGGCATTTTGGCGGTGTTCCACTACATTCCGCTTCACGGCGCTCCCGCCGGCAAGAAATTCGGCAGATTCCACGGCGAGGACGTTTACACCACCAAGGAATCCGACCGTCTGCTCAGACTGCCGATGTACTACGGGCTGACCGATGAGGATATTCATAAGGTTATCGACACCGTTATCCGTTTCTACAAAGGTTAAATACAGCGGCGCTGTCAATTCATGAGCGGAGCGCAATCCCTGACGCTTGGCGCAGAAATGAATTGAACCTTCGGTTCATGAATTGATTTGCTTTGCAAATCATAGAAGGAAGATATATGATGGAAAACAATGTGACAATACGCCCGATTACCGAGGCGGATACCGAAAAAATCGTCAAATGGCGCAACGCGCCTTCGGTGATGGAGCACTTTATTTACCGCACGCCGCTGACCGCCGAGGGTCATCTCAACTGGTTTCACAACCGCGTGCAGACCGGAGAGGTGGCGCAGTTCATGATTTGCGACGGCGAAAACGAGGTCGGCTCGGTGTATTTGCGCGACATTGACATGCAGAACAAAAAGTGCGAATACGGTATTTTTATCGGCGAGGACGCCTGCCGCGGCAAGGGCGTCGGCACCGCGGCGGCAAGGCTTGCGCTCGACTACGCGTTCGGTACGCTCGGACTCAACCGTGTGTATCTGCGCGTGTTTGCCGACAATATCCGCGCGGTGAAAAGCTATGAAAAGGCGGGCTTCCGCTTTGAGGGACGCTTTCGTCAGGACGTGCTGATTGACGGCACCGGATATGATATGGTATTCATGGGAATACTGAGAGATGAATGGCTGAAACAGTCATGATGTGATGTTGAAGGTGAATGAAAAATGGAAAAAATATCGTTTGTCATTCCGTGCTACCGCTCCGAGCACACTGTCGGCGCGGTTGTAGACGAGATTGTGGAAACCGTCACGGCTCACGGCGGCTATGACTATGAGATTATTCTGGTGAACGACAACTCTCCCGATAATGTCATGCACACGATTAAGGAACTGTCGGCAAAGGACAGCCGCGTCAAGGGATTGGATTTGTCCCGCAATTTCGGACAACATTCCGCGATTATGGCGGGCTTCACCTACCTGACCGGCGACATTGTGGTGTGTCTGGATGACGACGGTCAGACCCCTGCCAACGAAATGTTCCGTTTGATTGACAAGCTGGATGATTTTGATTTGGTGTTTGCCGAATACAAAAACAAGCAACATTCGGGGTTCCGCAACTTCGGCAGCAAGGTCAACGACAAGATGGCGTGCTGGCTGCTGAGCAAGCCCAAGGATTTGAAAATCATGAGTTACTTTGCCTGCAAGCGCTATGTCATTGACGAGGTGCTGCGGTATGAAAACCCCTATCCCTATATGAGCGGTCTGCTGCTGCGCGCCACCAAAAAGGTGTGCAATGTGGAAATCGACCACCGCGAGCGCGCCGAGGGCAGCTCCGGCTACAGCCTGAGAAAGCTGCTGCTGCTGTGGATTAACGGCTTCACCTCCTTCTCTGTCAAGCCGCTGCGCTTTGCAACTCTGCTCGGTTTTATCACCGCAGCCATCGGCTTTGTTTTCGGCGTGTACGTCATTATCCACAAGATTGTGGTGCCCGATTCGCTGATGGGCTGGAGTTCCACCATGGCGGCAATGCTCTTTATCGGCGGCATGATTATGCTGATGCTCGGCATGGTCGGCGAATATGTGGGAAGAATTTATCTGAGCATCAACCGCTCGCCGCAGTTCGTCATTCGCGACAAGGTGGGCTTTGAGGATAAAAAAGATGGAAGATAAGCAGAAGAAAAAATTTGATTTTAAAACCTACGCGGTGCTGCACTTCATTTTGCTGCTCTACTCCTTTGTGGGCGTGTTTATGAAGCTGGCGTTTCAAAATGAGTTTTTCTCGTTTTGGTTTTTCCTTTACGCGGGACTTGCGGTGCTGTTCTTGGGCATTTACGCGCTGATTTGGCAGCAGGTGCTCAAAAAGCTGCCGCTGACCATCGCCTTTACCAACAAGGCGATTTGCATTGCGTGGGGCATGCTGTGGGGAGCGCTGTTTTTGGGAGACTCCATCACGTGGTATAAAATCGTCGGCTCCGTGATTGTGTTTGCCGGCGTGGTATTGGTGGTGTCGAACAATGAGTAACGAACAGCTTACCTTGATTTTTTCGGGCGTGTTTCTGGTTTCGGTGTTCATTTCTTCGGTATCGCAGATTTTGCTGAAAAAAAGCGCCGACAGAGTTTACGACAGTAAAATCAAGGAATATCTCAACCCCTTGGTGATTGTCGCCTACGGCATGTTTTTTTGCTCCATGCTCATCACCATGTACTGCTACCGCTTTGTTGATGTGTCCGCCGGACCGATTCTCGAAAGCGCGGGCTACATTTTTGTGGCGGTGCTGGGCTTCATCTTCTTAAAGGAAAGATTTACGACAAAGAAAATCATCGGAATGATTGTGCTGATGTGCGGCATTGCGCTGTTCTCGCTGGGAAAGTTCATTCCAATCGGATAAACGAGAGTTTGAAGATTTATGAGTTTTAAGGATAAGTTTTTGAAAATGTACCGATCCGACAGGGTGTATCTCGCCGAGTGGATTTTGGTGATTGTCACGGGAATCTTCGTCTTTGTGACCGCCTGCACATGGGATTTGCAGAGCCTGACGGTTTGGTCAACCAATGTATGGGATGTGATTGCCGACGGCAGACCGCGCGAGCTTTACGCCTACACGATAGAAAACGTGTACGGCGTTCACCATGACTACATGGGCAGCGAGCTTATGAGCGTGCTGCCATGGTCAATTTGGAACCTGCCGATTTGGATTGTGCAGCGCTTTTTCGGCAAGCCGATTATCGACTCCGCAGTTATGCTTGCTTATTCCAAGCTGTTTTTGGTGTTGATAGAGGTTGTAATGCTGATTTACGCCAAAAAAATTGCCGAGCATGTCACCGGCGACAAAAACAAGGCGGTGTGGGCGGTGTTCCTCTCCGCCGGCTCCACCTATCTTTACCTTTCGGTTTGCTATCAAGGGCAAAACGATATTTTCATGATGTGCGCCTCGGTGCTGGCAATCAACGCCCTGCTGAAAAACAAAGAAAAGGCGTTTGTCGGCTGGTCGGCGCTGGCAATTGCCATCAAGCCGTTTTTTGTGCTGCCGTTTTTGGCGGTGCTCATGCTCTATGAAAAGCGCGTGCTGCGCATTCTCGGCAAAACGCTTGCAGCGGTTTCGGGATTAATCGCCCAAAAGCTGCTGTTTATGGGCGCGCCGGGCTATTCCGAATCCATGAACAGCGGCCCCGCAAAGCAAATGCTGGAGGATATGTTCCCCAAAAACCTCTACACCAGCTTCGGCGACGTTTCGTTCTTCGCGATTGCGCTGGTGCTGATTTACTTCTACTGCTACACCCGCCACTTTAACAAGGCGGATTTGCTCGATAAAAGACGTCTGCTGCCGAAGTACATCGTCTATATCATCACGGTGGTCTACACCGCCTATCTGATGTTCTCGCCGTTCTCGTTCTACCGTCTGGCGACGCTCACGCCGTTTTTGTATATCGTGCTGGTGCAAAACAGAAAAATGTATTTGTATAATGCGATTTTCGACATTGCCATGCAGCTTGGGCTGCTGATGAAGCTGGTGCTGCGCGGCTCAACAATGTTTCAAATCCGCTTTGTCAACAAGGCGCTGGTGCAGCGGTTCTTCGGCTACTATGTCAAGTACAAGGAAAACGACAACTTTGCGAGCATTGACAAGTACTTGTACGCAAAGAACGATTTGTTTGAAAAATATCAAAAGTTTTTCGCGGGTATTTCGGTTGTCAGCGCGGTAATGCTGCTGGTGCTCAATCACCCCGAAGAAAAAATCAAACTGAAGGTCAGCGGAGACCGCCACGTCCGCGCGCTGGCGTGGGCGCGCATTTTGCTGATTATTCCGTTTGCGGCGCTGACGGTGTATTTGTTCGCCAAGACCGCAAACCGGGTTTATTATTAACAACAAGGAGATTTGGCTATGAAGGGCATTATTCTCGCGGGCGGCCGCGGCACACGGCTTTATCCGATGACAAAAACAGTTTCCAAGCAGCTTTTGCCTGTGTATGACAAGCCGCTTATCTATTATCCGCTTTCCATTTTAATGCTGGCAAAAATCACCGAGGTGCTTGTGATTTCCACTCCCGAGGACACGCCCATGTACCGTGAGCTGCTCGGCGACGGCTCACGCATTGGTATTTCGATTCAGTATGCCGTGCAGGAGGAGCCAAAGGGACTGGCGCAGGCGTTCATCATCGGTGAGGAATTCATCGGCGACGACAGTGTTTGCCTGATTCTCGGCGACAACGTGTTCTATGGCATGAACTTCCCGAACATGCTGCTCAAGGTGCGCGAGAAAACCCACGGAGCGACCGTGTTCGGCTATCCCGTGATGAACCCGAAGGATTTCGGCGTGGTGGAGTTCGACAAAAACGGCAAGGTGATTTCCATTGAGGAAAAGCCCGAAAAGCCCAAGAGCAACTACGCGGTTCCAGGGTTGTACTTCTACGACAACAAGGTGATTGAATACGCCAAGAGCATTAAGCCCTCGGCGCGCGGCGAACTGGAAATTTCCTCCATCAACAGCCTTTATCTCGAAAAGGGCGAGTTGGACGTCATGCTGCTCGGCAGAGGAATGGCTTGGCTTGACACCGGCACACCCACCGGACTGTTAAAGGCGGCGGAATATGTGCAGACCGTGCAGTCCATGCAGGGACTCTACATCAGCTGTATCGAGGAAATCGCATGGCGAAAGGGCTTTATCACCACCGAACAGCTTCGCGCGCTCGGCGAGGAACTGAAAATGACCGATTACGGTCAGTATTTAATTGCGCTGGCTGACGCGCAGAAGGAGTAAGGAGAATTTATCATGAAAAATATTCTTGTAACAGGCGGCGCGGGCTTTATCGGCTCCAACTTCGTCCACCATATGCTGAAAAACCACGATTACAATATCATCAACATCGACGCGCTCACCTATGCGGGCAATCTTGACAACCTCAGAGATATTGAGAACGATTCCCGCTACACCTTTTTGAAAACCGATATTCGCGACAGAGCGGCGCTTGTTGAGATTTTTGAGAAATACGACATCGACACCGTTGTCAACTTTGCGGCGGAAAGCCATGTTGACCGCTCCATTACCGAGCCGGAAATCTTCCTCACCACCAACGTCATCGGCACTCAAACCCTGCTTGACGTTGCCAAGCAGTTCTGGAAGGTCGCTCCCGACGACAAGTATTCCCGCGAGTACAAGGACGGCGTAAAGTATTTGCAGGTTTCCACCGACGAGGTTTACGGCGCGCTGGGAAAAACCGGAATGTTCAAGGAAACCACGCCGCTTTCTCCCAACAGCCCCTACTCCGCTTCAAAGGCGAGCGCGGATATGGTGGTGAGAGCGTATCACGAAACCTTCGGTCTGCCGGTGAACATCACCCGCTGCTCCAACAACTACGGTCCTTATCAGTTCCCCGAAAAGCTGATTCCGCTGATGATTAACAACTGTAAGAGCGGCAAGCAGCTGCCTGTTTACGGCGACGGTATGCAAATCCGCGACTGGCTGCACGTGTCCGACCACTGCGCGGCGATTGACACCGTTTTGCATAAGGGTGTGATTGGCGAGGTCTATAACGTCGGCGGCAACAACGAAAAGGCGAATATCGAGATTGTCAAGCTGATTATCAAGACGCTCGGCAAGGACGAAAGTCTGATTAAGTACGTCAAGGACCGTCCGGGTCACGACAGACGCTACGCGATTGACAACACCAAAATCACCACCGAGCTCGGCTGGGCGCCTGCCTACACCTTTGAGCAGGGCATTGCCGAAACCATCGAGTGGTACCTCGCCAACGAGGAGTGGATGAACAAAATCACCTCCGGCGATTACATGAATTATTACGAAAACATGTATAAAAAAGCGGAAAAGTAAAACAGTAAAAAGGGCGGCTTCACGGCTGCCCTTTCTGTATAGCGGAGAATTATGTTGATAATGGCATATTTCGCCTGCGGAAAATAAGCGCGGTTTGTTGAAAACAATTGTTGACTATTGGCGTAAAATAGCGTAAAATAAGTGATGATTGGAATGATTTAGATGGACAAGGTTTACAAGGCAAAATTAAAGCTTTCCGCACTGAGCGTTTTCCGCGGGATTATGGGCAGAAGCGTGCCGCGGGCGTTTTACCGCCTGTTGTGCTCTCTGGACGAATGTCCTGAGGAGTTTTTGCGCCGTTACGGAGATTTTTACGCGCTGATTTGCGAGCGCGGCTGCAGCGACCGTTTGGCTTACGCCATGACAGAGGCGGCGCTTTTTGATGAAAACATCTTTGCCCGCAGCGCCGCGGGCGGCGTTGAAAAGAACCTGCCCGGGGGCGTGCTGCTTGCGGCAAAGCGCGATTGCGAAGCGATTTTGGAAGCCGCCGCGCTGCAAAGCGGAGAGGTTTTGCGGGCGTATTCCCGCTATGAGGAAATCCGCGAAATCGCCGGGGAGCTTCCCTGTTGGGAAAGCGGCGAATGTGCGGGCAGCTTCCGCGCGTTTGACGGCTCGCTTGAATCCATTGCGCGGTATTACCGCGAAAACGGCTGCGGCATGTTCGCCCGTTACAAGGCGTTCATTTGGCGCGACGGCGACATTCGCCCGGTGCTCAATTACGATACAATTGATTTGGACGATTTCACGGGCTACGAGCGGCAGCGCCAAAAGGTGCTCGACAACACGCTTGCCTTTTTGGACGGCAAAAGCTGCAACAATTGCCTGCTTTACGGTGATATGGGTACCGGAAAAAGCTCCACTGTCAAGGCAATGGCAAATGAATTCCGCTCGCGCGGCTTGCGGCTTGTGGAAATGCCGAAGGAGCGGCTGGCGGAGTTCCCGCTGCTGGTGGACAAAATCGCCCGCCTGCCCATGAAGTTCATTATTTTTATCGACGACCTGTCCTTTCAGCACCAGGATCAGAGCTATACCGCGCTCAAGGCGGTGCTTGAAGGCGGAATCGCGGCGCGTCCCGCTAACGCGCTGATTTACGCCACCTCCAACCGCCGTCACATTGTCAAGGAACGGCTTTCCGACCGCGCAATGGAGGTTGACGACGTTAACACCCGCGACAACATGCAGGAAACCCTGTCCTTGTCCGACCGCTTCGGCTTGCGCGTCGGCTATTCGGTGCCGGGAAAAAAGGAATTTTTGGAGATTGTGCTCGCAATGGCGCACGAAAAGGGAATCGCGCTGAGCGACGAAGAAATTTGCGCCGGAGCCGAGCGTTTCGCGCTGGCGAGAGGCGGACGTTCTCCGCGCTGCGCGAAGCAATATGTGGAATCATTATTCTGTTGAGAGAACACGGAGGAATTATATGAAAAAATTAGTGTCTGTTTTGCTGGCGGCGACAGTTGCCGTGTCTTCGGCGGCGCTGCTCGCGGGCTGCAACAACAAGGACTATCCCGTTGAGGTCGCCAATTATACAATTGACAAGGAACCGCAAAACGTCGTGGTGCTGGACGCCGCGACAGCGGATATTATGTCCTATATCGGCTATGACCGCAAATTCGTCGGCAGAAGCGAGGCGGTCAAGCAGGAAAATCTCGCGGCGGCTCCCAATGTCGGCTCCATGAGCAACCCCGACGTCAACGAAATTGTGAATTTGAAAACCGACGTCGTTTTCTCCAACGACAACCTGACCAAGGGCGCGCAGGAAAAGCTGGAGGAAAAGGGCATTAAGGTCATCAAAATGCAGCAGCCCCAGAGCACCACAGAGGTCAAAACCAATTACGAAACCGTGGGAAAGATTCTCGGCGGCAAGGTGACGGGGCAGAAAGAGGGCAAGGACGCCTATGACAAGCTTGTCGGCGAACTTGAAAAGCAAAAGCGCGAGATTGAGGGACTCAGCGGCACCGGCGCGCTGAACACGATTTGCTACCTCTATATGGAGGACGGCAAGCTAAAACAACTCACCAACGGCAGCTTCGGCAACATCCTGATGGGCTACACCAACTGCGTGAATATCGCGGTCAACATCGACCAAAACACCGTTGACCCCGCTACGCTGTCAAGCGCAAACCCCACCTTTGTATTCTATAACGACGCGGCGACAATGGACGCGGTAAAGGCGGACGCTTCGCTGGCGAAAATGACGGCGCTGAAAAGTAGCAAAACCATGCAGCTCTCTCTTGAAAAAATGTCGCTTCCGGGCGCGACAGCGGTTGAAACACTGAAAGCCATGATTGCCTTTATCTATAACGGCAAGAAAGCAACGCCGGACGAGGCGGCTGCGGTTTCCGCAACAGCGGCTTCACAGCCCGCGACCCAGCCTGCAACTAAGGCGCAAAACGCAACTCAGCCCGCGACTCAGCCCGCGACTCAGCCTGCAACCAAGGCGCAAGAGGCAAAGAGTGTCACCGGTGATTACGGCAACATCAACCTTGACGGTCTTTCGCTCAAGGCGGAGGACGAAAACGACGACGTTCTGCAAATGCAGCAGCGCTTGGAGGATTTGGGCTATCTCAAAAAGGAAGATGAAAACGTCACAGGCTACTACGGCGAAATGACGGCGCAGGCGGTTAAGGACTTTCAAAAGAAGAACGGCATCAAGGATACCGGCACCGCCGACAACGCGACGCTGAAGGCGCTGTTCCTCTCTAATGCCAAGAAAGCATCGTGACCGTTGCCCGTTGCCACGGTGGGCAGCGCGACCGCTGCCGCGGTGGGCAGCGCGGTGTTGATTTTGAAATCGGTTGAACGGCGCGTCAAAACGGCTGCTTTTCCGAAGTTTTCCGAAGTATTAATATCAAAAAAATAAGCTGCGGCATAGTGTGATACTGTGCCGCAGCATTTTTATAGGAATTTGCGTTGTTTATAAAATAATTTTCCATTGCTCCGCAAGGCGCTCCATTGAAAACGCGGCGTTTGCCGGACTGGTGGAGGGCAGCTTTTGCGCTTTTATTCCTGTTTGCGGATAGATGTATTTTTGATAAAGCTGATGAGACAGCGCGCCGTTGCAGAAAATTCTGTTAACGCGGCTGCCGCGCAAAATCACGCTCAAATCATTGGGCACAACGTCCTTAATTGAACTGTCCGACGACCCGGTGACGGTGCAGGAGTGAATCGAATCCCACAGCGCCAAACGGTGCGAGAGCGCAAGCGCCTTCTTTTCCTCAATTGTCCGCGGCGGCGCTTCACCGAACAGCAGCGCAAGCAGCCGCCAAAAGCGGTTTTGCGGGTGTCCGTAAAAGAACATCGCCTCCCGCGACTTTACCGACGGAAAGCTGCCTAAAATCAGCGTTTCGGAGTTTTCGTCAAACAACGGCGGAATAGGGTGAACGATATGTGCGGCGTCTGCCATGACTATCTCTCCTTTGAAAGCGTGCGGATATAGGCAAAGGTTTTTTCCTCGCCTTCGTCGCGCAGCATGGTCAGCAGCGAATCGAGCAGCGCCTCGGTGTTTTCGTGCATACGGTGCTTGCCCTTAATGCGCAGAAAATAAATGTAGGGGTCGGCATCCGTGTATGCCTTGCCGTTGTAGGTTTTGCTGGCGGCAACGCGGTCGCAAAACATCTCTTTTACATATTTGAGCGGCATTTCCACCGGCTCAATCTGCTTGGTTTTGGGGTTGTAGTCCGTCCAGTATTCGTAGTGGTGGCGGTTGCGCCCCTTGTGGTGCAGCCATGCGCGGGAGCAGCCGAAGAGCTCGCGCTCCTTTTCGTTGGGGCTGCGGTCTCCCTGATAATACTTTGCGCCCGGAATAAACTCGGTGGGGCTGTATTTTGATAAATCATGCCGCAAGCCCTGCCAGAGAATTCCCGCCTTGGCGCAGTGCGCAATCACCTGATGGCGGTGGTGTGTAATTGTCCTGAAATGTTTGAGCGGATGTGCCATTCGAATCACCGGTTTCAGTATAGCATATTTTCGTTTCCGTGACAATTTATTCACAAAATTTTTTGATAAATCTCTTGCTAATTTTCCGCGAAACCGTTATAATAAAAGAAATGGTTAAAATTTTGTAATTTTTGGTCGGCTTTTGTCAACGCTCCGCCGGCGGAAAGGAGGAACGCCTGTGAAAAAAGTGTATATCGCCCTGATTGCGCTGTCCGCAATGATGCTGGGCGTGTTCGGCACGCTTTTTGTCAAGGACGCTTTCTTTCCCAACCCCTCTGCCGCAACCGCGGATTCCGCGTCCGGCGGGAATGAGGCGGACAAGGTTGTTGTTGAACAGGGCAAATCTGCGCTGCTGACTCTTTCCGAGCAGGAGGAAAAAGACCTTGTTCACTGGCAGAGCGCGGACAATGCCGTTGCTTTTGTGGACAGCGGCGGCAGAATTGACGCGCTCGGACAGGGAGAAACAGATGTGACCGCAAGCTTTTCCAACGGCAAGGCAGTTACCTATCATGTAACCGTCACCGCTCCGCAGCCGCAGTCGAGGATTGAGCGCTTTACCACCGCGATTACGGCAAACCGCGAGCTTGCGGAGAAGAATTATCACAACAAAGCGAAAAAGCTGCCGTTTGAAATTCAGGTGAACCGCAAGCAAAACTGCGTGACCGTCTTTACCTATGACGATAAGGGCGACTACACCGTTCCTGTGCGGGCAATGGTGTGCTCCTGCGGCGTGGAGAACAAAACCGAACTCGGCGAGTTCACCATTTATTACCACACCAAATGGCAGGGGCTTGTCAACGACGTGTTCGGCATGTACGCCAGTTCCTTCCACGGTGATTTGCTGTTCCACAGCGTACCCTATACCGATTTAACGGAGGACACGCTCAAAGCCGACGAGTTCAACAAGCTGGGTGATTTTGCCTCCCGCGGCTGTGTGCGCATGGCGGTGGAGGACTGCAAGTGGATTTGCGACTACTGCCCCGACGACACCGTGGTGAAAATCTTTGACAGCGACGAAGCGCTGCCGCTCGGCAGACCCGAAACCATAAAAATAGCGGATACCACCATCGGCTGGGATCCCACCGACCGCCATCCCGATAACCCTTACCGCACCAAAACACCGGTGATTTCCGGCGCATACAATCTGACGCTGCAAAAGGGCGTTGAATACAACATGACCGACGGAATCACCGCTGTTGACACCTGCGGCAACGACGTCACAAGCAAAATCGAAACTACCGGCAACGTCAACCCCAACCGTGCGGGCGTTTACCGCGTGACTTACACCGTGACCGACGCGCTCCATCGCTCGGCGCGGGAGGATATTACCGTGACCGTGGAGGAAGCAAAATGACAGAAAAAGAAAAAATGCTCTCAGGGCAGTACTACGACGCGGGTGACAGTGAGCTGGTGAAGCTGCGCCAAACCGCGCACAACCTGTGCGTTGACTTTAACCAACTGCACGAAACCGACGAGGAGCAGCGGGTTGCGATTATGCGTAAGCTTATCGGCGAGGAAAACGCGGAAAAGGCGTACATTCAGGGTCCTGTCTGGTTTGACTACGGTGTGTTTACCACCTTCGGAGAGGATTTTTACGCCAACTTCAACCTCACGGTGCTTGACTGCTGCCCGGTGAAGTTCGGCGACAATGTACTGGTCGGTCCCAACTGCACCTTTGCCGCGGCGGTTCACCCGGTGAACCCGGAGGAACGCCTGCCGTATTTGGACGAAGAAGGCAACTGGAAGATGAACGAATACGCCAAGCCGATTACCGTCGGCAACAACTGCTGGATAGCCGCCGACGTGGTTGTCTGTGCGGGCGTGACAATCGGTGACGGCAGCGTAATCGGCGCCGGCAGCGTGGTGACAAAGGACATTCCGCCGCGTGTGTTCGCCGCCGGAAATCCGTGCAGGGTCATTCGTGAGCTGGACGCAAATAAGTGAGAGGTCTCAGGCAGAGTACAAACCCTCTGCCTGATTTTTATTTGTTTTATCTTACAAGCCGCTTGCGGATTGCCGCGAATCACGAACCACTTTTTCGGGATATTGCTTATAGTGAAATAAAAGCGACGATTTCTGTGATAAAATAAACTGATAAATTGAAATTTTCACGGAGGCTGATAGAATGTCAAACGTCATCAGAATTTTTGTTGAAAAACGCGACGGCTTCAATGTCGTGGCGAAGCAGACCCTTTGGGATATTCGCCACAATTTGCGCATGATGTCCGTCACCGACCTTAGATATATTGTCCGCTATGATATTGAGGGGCTGACTAAGGAGGAATACGACCGCGCAAAGGGCATTGTGCTCTCCGAACCGAACGCGGACGTTATCTATGAGGAAACGCTGCCGGTTGAGGACGGCTGGCGCGTGTTCGCTATGGAATATCTCCCCGGTCAGTACGACCAGCGCGGCGACTCCGCCGAGCAGTGCGTGCAGCTTCTCACCCAAGGCGAGCGCTGCAAGGTGCTGACCGCGCGTGTCATTGCCCTGAAGGGTGACATCACCGACGAGGATTTGAAGAAGGTGGAGGATTACCTGATTAACCCGGTGGAAAGCCGCCTTGCCTCCCTTGAAAAGCCCGAAACCCTCGATATGGAAACCCCTGTTCCCGAAAATGTAAAGCGTGTTGAGGGCTTTATCGCTTGGAACGACGAGGAAATGGCGCAGTATTACGGCTCTATGGGCTTTGCAATGACGCTTGACGATTTGAAATTCTGCCGCGATTATTTCCGCGACACCGAGCATCGCGACCCCAGCGTCACCGAGCTGCGCGTAATTGACACTTACTGGTCAGACCACTGCCGCCACACCACCTTCCTCACCCGTCTGAGCGAGGTGGAGATTGAAAAGGCAGCCCTCGGCAGCGTGATTGAGGACGCTTTAAAGGAATACTACGCGACCCGTGACGAGGTGTACGGCAAGAACACCGACCGCATTGTGTCGCTGATGGATATGGCGCTCATGGGCATGAAGTCGCTCAAGAAAAAGGGCATGATTCCCGATTTGGACGAGAGCGAGGAGATTAACGCCTGCTCCATCGAGGTGCCCGTGACCATCGACGGCAAAACCGAAAAGTGGCTGGTGCAGTTTAAGAACGAAACCCACAACCACCCCACGGAAATCGAGCCCTTCGGCGGTGCGGCAACCTGTTTGGGCGGCGCCATCCGCGATCCGCTTTCGGGACGCGCGTATGTCTATCAGGCAATGCGTGTGACCGGCTCCGGCGACCCGACCACTCCCTTTGACAAAACCCTGCACGGCAAGCTGCCCTCGCGCAAAATCACCACCGGCGCGGCAAACGGCTACAGTTCCTACGGCAACCAAATCGGTCTGGCGACCGGTCAGGTTGTGGAACTTTACGATCCCGGCTATGTGGCAAAGCGCATGGAAATCGGCGCGGTCATCGGCGCTTCTCCCAAGGAGAACGTCATACGCGAAACACCCATGCCCGACGACGTGATTGTGCTGCTCGGCGGCAGAACCGGACGCGACGGCTGCGGCGGCGCAACAGGTTCTTCGAAAGCACACACCGAAAGCTCCATTGAAACCTGCGGCGCAGAGGTGCAAAAGGGCAACCCGCCCACAGAGCGCAAAATTCAGCGCTTGTTCCGCAACCCCGCTGTGGCAAAATTAATCAAGCGCTGCAACGACTTCGGCGCGGGCGGCGTGTGCGTGGCAATCGGCGAGCTTGCCGACGGTCTTACGGTTGACCTCGACAAGGTAACAAAGAAATACGACGGTCTTGACGGCACTGAACTGGCTATCTCCGAATCGCAGGAGAGAATGGCGGTTGTGCTCGACAAGAACGATGTGGATACATTTGTTGAATACGCGGCGGCGGAGAACCTCGAAGCAACAGCGGTTGCGGTTGTCACCGAAACCCCGCGTTTAACCATGAACTGGCGCGGCGACACGATTGTTGACCTCAGCCGCGCGTTCCTCAACACCAACGGCGTAACGCAGGTTGCCAAAGCGTATATCGCCGCTCCCAAGGCGGAGGACTGCTACCGCGAGGCTTGCCCCGCGGAGTTGGAAAGCCTGCCGTTTGAGGAAGCGATTGTGAAAAACATGGGCAGACTCAACGTGTGCTCACAGATTGGCTTGTCCGAGCGCTTTGACGCTTCCATCGGCGCGGCGACGGTTATCATGCCCTTCGGCGGCAAAACCCAGCTGACTCCGCAGGAGGCAATGGCGGCGAAAATTCCGCTTGAAAAGGGCGAAACCGACGACGCGACTGCCATGAGCTACGGCTACATTCCCGGCGTTTCCCGCTGGAGCCCCTTCCACGGCTCGGCTTACGCGGTGGTGGAATCCACTTCAAAGCTGCTTGCCATCGGTGCGAATCCGCTGACCGCCCGTCTGACCTTCCAGGAGTATTTTGAAAGATTAAAGGACGTTCCTTCCCGCTGGGGTAAGCCCGCCGCGGCGCTGCTCGGCGCAATGCAGGCGCAGCTTCGTCTGGGACTTCCTTCCATCGGCGGCAAGGACAGCATGTCCGGCTCCTTCGAGGACATTGACGTTCCGCCGACCCTTGTGAGCTTTGCGGTCGCCATGACAAAGGCGAGCAAGACCGTTTCCGCCGAGTTCAAAAAGGCGGGCTCCAAGGTTGTTTATGTGCCGGTTCCCGAAAACAAGGACACCCTGATGCCTGAATGGGACAAGCTGGTTGCCATGTATCAGGCGGTTTACGCCCTTATGGACAGCGGCAAGGTGCTCTCCGCCTCCGTTGTCAAGGAAGGCGGCGCGGCGGCAAGCGTCTGCAAGGCGTGCTTCGGCAACATGTTCGGCTTTAGCTTCGCAAAGGAATTGACAAACAAAGAGCTGTTCGCTCCGCTCTCCGGCTCGCTGGTGCTTGAACTTGCGGATGGTGCGGCGCTTGATGACAGCGTATTATACTATGATTTGGGTACCGTCACCGACGACGGCATGGTGACAATGGGCGGCAAGTCCGTTTCTGTTTCCGCTTTGGCTGAAAGCTGGACAGCGCCGCTTGAAAAGGTGTTCCCCACACAGGCGGAATGTCCGGCAATTACCGTTGACGCGCCGCTTTACACACAGCGCAGCGCGGCTTCTCCCGCGATTAAGGTTGCCAAGCCTGCCAAGCCGAAGGTGTTTATCCCGGTGTTCCCCGGCACCAACTGCGAGGTTGACACCGCCAGAGCCTTTGAAAAGGCGGGCGCTGAGGTGGAAATGCTCATTGTCAAGAACCTCACCCAGCAGGGCATTGAGGAAACCATTGACCGCATGGAGCAGATTATCAAGACCTCTCAGATGATTATGCTGCCCGGCGGCTTCTCCGGCGGCGACGAGCCGGACGGCTCCGGCAAGTTTATCGCCACCACCTTCCGCAACCCGCGCGTTGCCGAGGCGGTCAACGACCTGCTCAAAAACCGCGACGGCTTAATGCTCGGTATCTGCAACGGCTTCCAGGCGCTGATTAAGCTGGGCTTGGTGCCCTACGGTGAAATCCGTGAGCTGAAGCCCACCGACCCGACCCTGACCTTCAACACCATCGGCAGACACATTTCGCACATGGCGTACACCCGCGTTACCTCTGTCAAGTCTCCGTGGTTCTCGGGCGTAAATGCCGGCGACGTGTTCGCGATTCCCGTTTCGCACGGCGAAGGCAGATTCATGGCGGACGAGGAAACCGTCAAGGCGCTGGCGGCAAACGGACAAATCGCTACCCAGTACGTCGATCTCAGCGGCGCACCCTCGGCGGACATTGCGTTTAACGTCAACGGCTCCGTCTGCGCTATTGAAGGCATTACCTCTCCCGACGGCAGAGTGCTCGGCAAGATGGGTCACAGCGAAAGAAAGGGCGAAAACCTGTATCAGAATGTTCCGTTTGAAAAAGACCAGAAAATCTTTGAGAGCGGCGTGAAGTATTTTAAGTGATGATAAGTGGTAAGTGAATAAGTTATAAGTATAGCAGTCAGGAAAGCTTGTGTTCCTGACTGCTTTTATTTAGGAGAACGCACGCTGATTCAATCACTCACTAACCGCTCCCATTGTGATGTTTGATTGAAATTTTACAAAATTGACTACCCAAACAAAAGGTTTTGTGCTACAATATAAAATGGTAAAAAACGCGGGCACTGCCCGCGGAGGAGTGATATAGATGATAGAGGTAAAAAACCTGACCAAGCGCTACGGCGAGATCACCGCCGTGGACGGTATCAGCTTTACCGTTGATACCGGCGAGGTTCTTGGTTTTCTCGGTCCGAACGGCGCGGGCAAATCCACCACCATGAACATCATTACGGGCTACATTTCGTCAACGTCGGGAACCGTGACGGTGGACGGCTCCGAGATTTTGAGCGAGCCGAAAAAAACCAAGCAAAAAATCGGCTATCTGCCCGAAATTCCGCCGCTTTACACCGACATGACGGTGCGCAAATATCTGGAATTCATGTTTGATTTAAAGCGCGTCAAGCTGCCGAAAAAGGAGCATATCGACGAAATCATGCGCCTTGTCAGCCTTGACAAGCACGGCAAGCGCCTGATTAAGAATTTGTCAAAGGGCTTCCGTCAGCGCGTGGGCTTTGCGCAGGCGCTGCTGGGCAACCCGCCGGTGATTATTCTCGACGAGCCCACCGTCGGACTCGACCCCAAGCAGATTATCGAAATCCGCAAGCTGATTAAGAGCCTCGGCAAAAAGCATACGGTGATTTTTTCCTCGCATGTGCTCAGTGAGATTTCCGCGACCTGCGACCGCGTGATTATTATTTCCGACGGCAAAATCGTTGCCGACGCAAAGGCTGACGAGCTGTATTCCGTTTTGTCGGGCGAGCAAAAGCTGACGCTCACCGCCGAGGGCGGCAGCACCGAAATTATCAGCGAAATCCAAAAAATTCCCGGTGTGCAGCAGGTGAAGAAAACCGGCGCGGAGACCTATTCGGTGGAATATCAAAAGGGCGCGGACGTTCGCCGCGACGTGTTCAGCGCAATGGTGCGCGTCGGCGCTTCGATTCTTGAAATGAAGTCGGGCGACGAAAGCTTGGAGGAAATCTATCTCAGATTAACCGAGCAGGCGAAGGGAGGAAAAGAGTAATGTCGGCAATTTATAAGCGCGAGCTGTCGGGCTTTTTCAGCTCGGCGGTCGGCTATGTGGTGTTGGCGGTGTTTTTCTTCTTTTCGGGCTTGTTCTTCTATAACTACTGTTTTTTGGGAGATACCGCAAGCCTTGCATACGTTTACGCCAACATGTTTTACATCATCATGTTCATTATTCCCATCATCACGATGAAAAGCTTTGCGGAGGAGCGGCGGCAGAAAACCGACCAGGCGCTGCTGACCTCTCCGACAAGCCTGACGGAAATTGTACTGGGTAAATTCTTCGGCGCGCTGACGCTCTACGGCATGTGCTGCCTGATTTTCTTGGTGTATGCCGTTGTGATTTCGTTCTTCGCGCAGCCGCAGTGGTCGGTGGTGCTGTGCACCTTCCTCGGCATTTTCCTGCTGGGCGCTTCAATGATTGCGATTAACATCTTCATTTCCTCACTGACCGAAAGCATGGTTGTCGCGGCTGTAATCGGCATGGCGGCAGGTCTTGTGATTGATATGATGAGTTATTTTATCAGCAGCATTTCGATTGATTGGATTGCAAACATCCTGCAAAAAATCAACTTCCTCAACTATTACACAAACTTTACCTACGGCATTTTGTCGCTTGTTGACGTGGTGTTCTTCCTGAGCGTGACGGGACTGTTTTTGTTCTTCACTGTCCGTGTGCTTGAACGCCGCCGCTGGAACTAAGGAGGGATTGACATGGCTGACAACAAAGAAACAAATTCCTCCAAAAAGGGAGGCTTGAAAAGGCTTTTGCAATCCCGCAAAATGCGCCACGGCTCGCTGGCTGCGGGCATCACCGCTCTTGCGGTGGCGGTTGTTATTTTGATTAACGTGATTGCCGGACTGCTGGTTGACCGCTTTCCCGATTTAAAGGCGGACTTAACAGGAAACAACGCCTTTGGACTGAGCAGCGACACCGAGGAATATATCGGTCATCTGAAAAAGGACGTGAAGCTCTATATTGTGTCTGACGAAAACACCTTCACAAGCGCGGGCACCTATTTTGTGCAGGCAAAAACCCTGCTCGACAAAATGGAGAGCAAGTCAGGCGGCAAATTCACCTATGAATTTGTCAACACAACCGAGAATCCCAACTTTACAAAAAATTATCCCAATATCAACTGGACAACCAAAACAAACGTCGGCGTCATCACCTGCGGCGACCAGTACAAGGGACTTTCGCTTGACGATTGCTTTACCTACGACCAGGATTACTACAACTACTACCAGTCCTATCAGTGGACGGGAACCAAAATTGAAGAGGCGGTTGTCAAGGGCGCGCTGTATGTCACCAGCGACGAGAGAATTGTGGTTGATGTGCTCACAGGCGAGGGCGAAAGCGGCTATGAGGGCTTGACCGCTCTGCTGACCGACAACGCCTATCAGGTCAACGAGGTTTCGCTTTTGACCGGAAAACTCGACGAAAACGCCGATTTTGCGTTGATTTACGCGCCGCAGACCGACCTCAGCGAAGCGGCGGCGGAAACCCTGCGCACATGGCTTGAAAACGGCGGAAAGTACGGCAAAAACCTGATTTACATTCCCACCGTCAATCCCGGCGTCGGCGAACTGAAAACTCCGAATCTCGACGCGCTCCTCAACGACTGGGGCATGGAGCTGAACAAGGGCTATATCTACGAAACAAGCGACGACTACCGCTGGAACCCCAACTCGATTTTCACTTATCTGGTGGACTATACCGATTATTACAAGGAAAATCTGAAAAACCCGAATGTTCCCGTGGTGACAAACTATGCCTGCGGTATCACAATCAAGGATTCCAACACCGCTCACGCGATTTTACAGACCTCCGACGGCGCCGGTATCTATCCGTATGACGCGGACGAAAGCTTTGACGTGAAGGCAAATGTAAAGGGCGAGCCGCTGGCAATTGCCGCCGAAGCGCAAAAAGCCGGCACCGACACCTATTCCCGCGTGCTGGTATTCAGTTCCAGCACCATGTTCTCCGAGGAAATCATGAATTACTACAGCTTTAACAACGGCGCGTACTTCATGAACGCGGTCAACACCATTGCCGACAAGGACGACGAAACCGTTGTGATTGAGAGCAAGAGCCTGCAGGCGGATACGCTGGGCGCTCCGACCGCTTCGACCACCAATGTGATTTTGATTATCTTTGTCATTCTCCTTCCCGCGGCAATGCTGGTAGTGGGTATCATTCTTTGGATTCGCAGGAGGAACCGCTGATGAACAAGAAAAAGGGTATTATTATCGCCGCCGCGGCTGCGGTGGTGCTGGCTGCGGTGGTGTTGATTCTGATTTTTCTGCCGAAGGGCGGCAGCAGCGATAATCAAGCCGCAACCATTGACGAAGGCGTTGCGCTGACTGTATCCACCGACAAAAACGGCGTGCACCAGGCGATTGTCGGCACCAAAAACGGCAAGATTGAGAACAACAGCTACGGTACACTGATGGAGTATTATCCCGCCGACATCAAGACCATTCACATTGAAAACAGCAAGGGTACGCTGGACGTGATTTCCGATACCCCGGAGGGCGAGGCGACGGTCTACACCATCAAGGGCTACGAGGGTTTTGATTTGCAGAGCGGTAATCCCGATTTGATTGCCAGCGCCGCGGCTAAGCTTGAATTCTCACAGGTGGCGACGCTCGACAAGGAAAAGAGCGGCGAGTTTGGCTTTGACAGCCCGCGCTCGGTTGTGACCGTCACCTACACCGACAACACAAAGTCGATTATCACCATCGGCAGCGACGCGCCGCAGAACGCGGGCACCTATGTCAAGTTCGGCACAGGCGACGCGGTGTATGTGGTGGACACCGAGGTGATCTCGGCGTTTGACTTCGGGCTGACCGACTTAATCAGCCTGACGATTAACAACGCGGCGGAGAACACCGAAAACAACAAACCGGGCTCGATTGTCCTCTCCGGCAGCGCGTTCCCGCAGAGCATTACCTTGGAGCCGAACACCGACGAAAACTACTCCGCTTCCTACCGCATGACCGCTCCGGTCAGCCGCTTGGCGGGCGAGAACGAGAGCAGCCTTGTGGCGTCGGGTATCCGCGATTTGTACGCGCTTTCGGTGAAATTTGTCAATCCCTCCGGCAGTCAGCTGAGCGAGGCGGGACTTGCCGCGCCTTACGCAAAGCTGAAGGCGGAATATCCCGACACTACCGTGTCGCTCTCCGCCTCCAAGCCCGACAGCGACGGCAAGGTCAATTTGATGTTGGACGGCAAAAATGTGGTCTATACGATTTCCGCCGACAAGGTGGCGTGGGTGAACACAAGCTACGAAAAGCTGTGCTCCGAATATGTGCTCTATCCCAAAATGACCGCGCTGACAGGCGTCAGCCTGACCGCCGGCGGCAAGACCTATGACTTTACGCTCGATACGCGCGAGTCCACCACCACCGACGATCAGGGCAGCGAAACCACCTCGACTAAAACCGCGGTGTATTATAAGGGCGACGAAATTCAGCTTGGCGACTTCTCGGTGTTTTATGACGATTTGACGCTGATTGTGCCGAGCGACGTCAAAACAGGTTCCGCAAGCGGCAGCGACGCGCTGCGTGTGGAATACACCTTTGCCGACGGCAGCACCGACACCGTGCGTTATGTCGATAACGGCGGCGACACCTTCGCGGCGGTTGTCAACGGCGAACCGGCGGGTCATGCCTACAAAGCCGACGTGAACCGCGCGGTAAAGGCGGCTGCGGAAGTCACTCAGGGCTGATGAAACGGATTCTGTTCACAATTGCGGCTGCGGCGCTTGCGCTGTTGCCGTGCGGGTGTTCTCCGGCGGATTTTTTGGATGCGCTTCCCTTTCGAACGGCGCCTGCCGAAGCGCTGCCGTCTGTGCAGCGGTTGGAGGAGCAATACAGCGGCTACGGCTTCCGTGCGCTGCAAACCGAAGCGGAAAAGCAGCTTTACGCCAAGCTGGACACAGCGCTGCAGAGCACGGAGCCAAAGGCGTTTTCTACGCTTCCGTTTGATGACGCGGCGCGTATCAGCGACGTGCTGGAGTTCTACAAGGACGACCACCCGGATGTTTTCTGGATTGAAGAAACCGAGCCTTATCTTTATTCCAACACGGCGGACGGCTTGGAGCTGGAATTGCGCTGCAAGCTGAGCGGCAGCGAGCTTTCCTCCGCAAAGGAGGAGCTGGAGGCGGCGGTGCAGGCTGCTGTGGCAGACGCGCCGCAGGGCTCGGACTACGAAAAAGAAAAGTACGCGCACGACTACCTGATGGCGCACTGCGTGTATTATGATGAAGCGGTGGAACTGCACAAATCCGAACAGGTGCGCGCCAATGAGCAAAACGCCTATGGCGCTTTGGTCGAAGGCGAGGCGGTGTGCGAGGGCTACGCGCGGGCGTTTCAGCTGCTTTGTCAGCGGATGGGCGTTAACTGCTGGGTCATTCAGGGACAGGCGGAAGGCTTTGAGGAAAACGCGGAGCTGACCAACCACATTTGGAATTGTGTGGAGCTTGACGGCGCGTGGTATCAGGTGGACGTGACATGGGACGACACCGAGGACGAGGATGTGGCTTGCGAGCGTTACCTTTACTTTAATCTCACCACCGCCGAAATGACAAAGGATCACACTATCTCGCCGCTCTACAGCGAATACAGCGGCGATACCGTGTGGTACAACGGCTTTGTGCCGCAGTGCGACAGCACGGAATACTGCTATCTTCAACGCAATTCCGTGACAATCGACAGCCTCGACGACAGCGCTCTGCCGGAATATCTGGCAAAAACCGCCGCGCGGAACGAGAAAAACTGCGTGCTATTGGTAGGGGAGTCGCTTGATTTTAACGACACCTTTGACCAAATTGTGCAAAGCTTTGCCTACGATTGGATTACACAGGCGAACGAAGAAAACGGCTATTCTCCGGTGCTGACCGAGGAATGTACCGTGACAGGCTTGGAAATGCGGCGCGTAATCGTGCTGGTTTTGGATTATGAGTAATACTGAGGAGTGGAATTATGAAATATGACGTTAGAGAGCTTCCTCTGCTTTCCAATGAGGAAATCGCGCAGGGAATCTTTGACATGCGTTTGGAATACAAGCAGACGGATTTGCCGGTGCAGTGCGGACAGTTTGCGCATGTGTATGTGCCGGGCAAGTCGCTGCGCCGCCCGATTTCGGTCTGCGACGCAAGCGGCGGCGTGCTGCGCCTTGTCTATCAGGTCAAGGGCGAGGGCACCAAAATCATGTCGCAGATGAAGAGCGGCACGGTAGATGTGTTGGTACCGCTCGGCAACGGCTTTTCCATTGAAAAGGGCAAGCGCTACTGCTTAATCGGCGGCGGTATCGGCGTTCCGCCAATGCTCTACACCGCCAAGCAGTGCGACAATCCCCTGATTATCACCGGCTTCCGCAGCGAGTCGCTGGTGATTTTGCAGGACGACTTAAAGCAGGCGGGTGAAACCCTGCTCTGCACCGACGACGGCAGCGCCGGACAAAAGGGCTTTGTCACCGATTTGCTGCGCGCGCACATTGACGAAATCGACGAGGTCTGCGCCTGCGGTCCCACGCCCATGCTCAAGGCGGTTGCCGCTGTGTGCAAAGAGCTCGGCAAGCCTTGTCAGATTTCGCTTGAGGAGCGCATGGGCTGCGGCGTGGGCGCGTGCCTGGTGTGCGCCGTGAAGGTGCGCAAAAACGGCGAAGAAATCATGCAGCATGTCTGCAAAAACGGTCCTGTATTCAACGCGGAGGAGGTAGTGTTTTAATGGCTGATTTATCTGTTAACGTGGCGGGCGTTCAGTTTAACAACCCGCTGATTGCCGCTTCCGGCACCTTTGGCTTCGGCAGGGAATACGGCGAGTTTTATCCGCTCTCCACGCTGGGCGGCATTTCCTGCAAGGGAATCACCCTCAAACGCCGCGACGGAAACCCGCCGCCGCGCATTGCGGAAACACCTTCGGGTATTCTCAACGCCGTTGGCTTGCAGAATCCGGGTGTTGATGTGTTCATCAACGAGGACTTGCCGTGGCTGAAGCAGCAGGGCACGGTGATTATCGCGAATATCGCGGGCAACACCGTTGAGGAATACTGCGAAATGGCGGAAAAACTCAGCGACACCGATGTGGATATGATTGAACTGAACATCTCTTGCCCGAATGTCAAGTCCGGCGGCGTGCAGTTCGGCACAAGCTGCGAGAGCGTGGCGCATATCACAAGCGAGGTGCGCAAGCACTGCAAAAAGCCGCTGGTCGTTAAACTCAGCCCGAACGTCACCGACATTGCTTCCATCGCAAAATCCGCCGAGGCAGCGGGTGCGGACGCGGTTTCTATGATTAACACCCTCACCGGCATGCGCATTGACATTCACACCCGCCGCCCGATTATCCGCAACAACACCGGCGGACTCAGCGGCGCCGCGGTGTTCCCGGTGGCGGTAAGAATGGTGTGGCAGGTCGCGAACGCGGTCAAAATCCCGATTATCGGCATGGGCGGCATTTCCACCTGGGAGGACGCTGTTGAAATGCTGATGGCAGGCGCAACCGCCCTGCAAATCGGCACCGTCCTGTTCTCCGACCCCTATGCGCCCGTCAAAATCAACGAGGGCTTAAACAAATTCCTCGACGAGAATAACATCAAAAGCGTCACCGAGCTGACAGGCACGGTGGTACCGTGGTAATTCGGAATTCGGATTGCGAAATTCGGAATTAATTAGGACGAAAAAGGTATAAAACAGGGACGTGTAAGTTACATACACGTCCCTGAATTTTTTATAAAGGTTTCATAAAGCGATAATTCCGAATTTCGAATTCCGAATTCCGCATTATTCATATACCGCTCTTTCTCCGCCGATGTATTTGGGGCGGGTTCTTGCGGCGAGAAGGATAGCGCTGCCGATGTGGTCAAGGCTGAGTCTGACCGGAACCGCGACGCGCTTGAGGTGCATGCCGATTAAGGTGCCGCCGATGTCAAGTCCGGCGTCCGCCTTGATTTCTTCCAGCATGACCGGCTCCTTAAAGGTGCGGTAGGCGGTGGTGGCAAACGAGCCGCCCGCCTTTGGCTGCGGAACCACGCAGACAATCTCCGCGTCCGGCACCGCCGCGCGTTCAACACAGATAGCGCGGTTGAGGTGCTCACAGCACTGCGCGGCAAGAAAAATACCCTTTTCCCGCAATACCTCATAAATGCCGCCAAACACCGCCTCAGCGGTTTCCAAGCTGGAATTGTGACCGATTACGCCGCCCGCAACCTCGCTGGAGGAGCAGCCGACAACCAAAATGTCGCCTTTTTTCAAATTCGCCGCGGCAACAATTTCCTGTGCCGCCTGCTTTGCCTGATTAAAAATTTCTGTGTTCATTCTATCATCTCCGCCTATATTATAGCAGTTTGCGCGAAAAAATCAAGTCCGGTTCGGCTTGCGGATTCGTGCAATTTTTTTGTTGAATTGTATTGTTTTTAGAGGGATTATGTTGTATAATAAATATATATGTACCTTTATCGACAGGAAGGACTGATAAAATTTTATGAGCGATCGTAATCGTGACGATTATTTTGATTTGGATAATTTTGATGACAGCGTTGACAGCCGCGAGTACCGCCGCCGTCAGCCGAACCGCCGCCAGCACTCTTACGGCGGCAGGCCTTCTTACAATTCACGCCGCAGACGCAACCGCACCAGAATCCGCAACCGCATTATCATTGTAACCGCGTTTGTGCTGGTAATCGTGCTGCTGGTGACGTTGATTGTGCTGATGTTCAAGGGCTGCGGCGCAAAGAAAACGCCTTCCGGTGTTTCCACCGAGACAAAGGCGGTTGAAACAACGGTTGCCGAATCGGTTCCCGGCGCGTCTGCCGCACAGCAGACAGGCAACACCGGCGACAAGCTCTCGCCGACGGTCTTTATTCCCGCAAATCCCACTGACAACAACGCGACAGGCTATGACGCGGGCGCGATTTATGTGTGGAACAACACCGGCTATGAGTTGTTCGGCGGCAGCGAATCTATGGGTCAGAACTACGGCGAAAGCATTAACGCGCTTGCCGACAAGCTCAGCGGCTTTAATGTTTACAGCATGATGGTTCCCAACCACACCGAAATGGGCTTGCCCGCACGTGTGAAGGAGCAGACCAATACCACCTCACAGGCGGATAACATCAAGGCGGGCTACGCGGCAATGAAGAGCAATGTCACCCCGATTAACGCCTACAACTACCTCTCAGAGCACTGCAACGAGTACATTTACTTTAAATCCGACCACCACTGGACAGGCTTGGGCGCTTATTACGCCTACACCGCCTTTGCCGATACGCTCGGCATGACGCCGCTGAAGCTGGAGGATTGCACCGAGCAGCAGATTACCGGCTTTACCGGCACCTTCTACAGCCTGGCAAATGATTTGGAAACCGACACCGTTTCCTACTGGCAGTTCCCCTACACGGTTACCATGGATATTACCAGTTCTCCGGGCGAAACCATCAACTACGACAGCCCCTACTTTGAAAATGAAGAAAGCGGCACTTTAAGCTACGGCGTGTTTATCTACGGCGACAACCCGCTGACCGTGCTTCATTCCAGTTCGCCCGCGGCGACAAGCGGCAAGAAAATCGCGGTTGTCAAGGAAAGCTACGGCAACGCCTTTGTTCCGTATCTCTCCTATAACTACGAGGAAGTGCACATCATGGATTTGCGCACCTTCCGCGAGGCGTCCACCTTGGATTTGACCTCTTACTGCCGCCAGAACGGTATCACCGACGTGCTGTTCCTCAACGGCGTGATGAGCGCCAACACCCAAATTCAGCTTGACAGCATGGCAGCATTGTTTGACTGACCGCTGCGGCTGTAGCAGCAGCGCACCCTTGGTGAAGTTATAAGTAATAAGTTACAGGTAAAAAACACAACACTTAACGCGGGACAAAACGGACAGCCGCCAATCAATGTATGATGCGCGAACTGCCCGCCGCGGCAGCGGAGGAGGTGATGGTAGATGATAGCGGAAAATGTGAGAGGAACCTTGTTCGGCAGCATTGCCGAGGGGCTTTATTCGGCATATGTCAGTTCGTCGGGTATCAGCAACCGCAGCGCATATGTCGTGACGAGAAAACCGATAAAGGAATACTTTGACGGCGTTGTCGTTGCCGTCACGGAGTTTGAGGGCATGAAGGGCGAGCGTCTGATTGTCGCCCAGCCCGGCGAGGTCTTTTATGAGCCTGAGCTGCGGCGCTTTATCGGCAAGCTGACCAATGTTAAAATCAAGAGTATTCGCTGTTTGTACGAAAAATCCTGCGGCGGCATTATCTTCTATAAGACCAAGCAAAACACCAAAATCTTATTAGTGAAGAACAACAACGGCAGATATTGGAGCTTCCCGAAGGGGCATATTGAGGACGGCGAAACCGAACAGGAAACCGCAATCCGCGAAATCAAGGAAGAAACCGGGCTTGACGTTACGCTGGTGAACAACTTCCGCGAAATCAGCGAGTATTGTCCGTTCGGCAAAATCCGCAAGCGCGTGGTGTTTTTCCTTGCGCGCGCCTTTACCGATAACGTGAAGATTCAGGAGGAGGAAATCGACAGCTACATCTGGGTTGACCTCCAGCAAGCGCGGAAAATGTGCACTTATGACAACGATTTACGTATTATCGAAAAGGCGGAAACCACCATCCACTTAATGAGAAATTGATATGGCTAAGATTTTGATATACAACTGCAATCCCACCAAGGCGGCAAAGCTGAAAATGCTCTGCCGCAATTTCTTCATCGAAGCGCAGGAGGTTGACAAGGCGGATTTCGGCAAGCCGGTTGCCGCGTTGCTCGGTGAAAACGCGGAGACACAAGCTCCCGCCGACGGTGCTGATTTTGACGAGGAAATGCTCTACTTTGCCGATATTAACGGCGGTTTTCTGAGTATTTTGCTCGACCAGCTGCGGCGAAAAAAGCTGACCGTTGCCTTGAAGGCGGTCAAAACGGAAACCAACGTGCAGTTCACCTCTTATGAGCTTTACCGCGAGTTGTCCGCCGAGCGTGCGGCGGTTCAAGAGGGAAGGACCGCGCACGAAAATTCACAGTAAATTCAAAGGGGCTGGTTCTAACCCGGTTTTGCGGGTAAGAGCCAAGCCCTGTTTTTGTTACATAAAGCCATAAACGGCTGAGGATTAGTCATTCAATATTTTGTAAAAAGCGTTACAATAATCAAAAAGGAGTGTGAGAAAGATGGATTTGGTTCGCAGAACACCTGATTTGGTGATGTTGTCTTATGAGGGCGGCGAATTCGCGGAATACACGCAAAACGGAAGGGTCGAAAAAGAGGATATTCAAATCGAAGCACAGCTGAGCGACGGCGTGCTTGCCGTCAGCGTAACCGCCGGGACTACCCCGGTGCGGCTGATTAAGCTGAGATGGAAGGCGGCGCTGCCCGCTGACGTTTCAATTTTAGGCGACGCATGGGAGCGCACCTACGGCGACGCGGAATGGCGCAAAATGGTGCCGTACCGTGCCATGCCGTGGTATTTTTTGCTGCAGTCGGGGGATGAAGTGACCGGCTGCGGCGTCAAGGTGCGTGCAGGCGCAATGTGCTTTTGGCAGGTTGACCCGGCGGGCGTGACCTTGTGGCTCGACGTGCGCTGCGGCGGCGAGGGCGTGATTTTGAACGGCAGAACCTTGAAAGCGGCAGAGCTTGTGAACGAAACCTACACCGGGCTTTCGGCATATGAGGCGGCACGCCGGTTTTGCGGCGTGATGTGCACCGACCCACTGCTTCCCGCTTCGCCTGTTTACGGCAGCAACAACTGGTATTACGCATACGGAAACAGCTCGGAGCAGGAGATTTTAGCCGACACCGATTATCTGGCAAGGCTGACCGAAGGGCTTGAAAACCGTCCTTATATGGTGATTGACGATTGCTGGCAGCCCGCGCACAACAGCACCTATAACGGCGGTCCGTGGAACGGCGGCAACGCGGCGTTTCCGGATATGCCCGGCTTGGTGCAAAAAATCAGGAGCAAGGGCGTAAAGGCGGGCGTGTGGTTCCGTCCGCTGCTCGACAACAGCGAGGAAATTCCCGCTGCATGGCGGCTGCCCTCCGGCGCGCTTGACCCTTCGCACCCCGGAGTGCTCAACAGGGTGCGCGAGGATGTGACGCGGCTCTGCGAGTGGGGCTTTCAGCTGATAAAGCACGACTTTTCCACCTTTGACAGCTTCGGAAAATGGGGCTTTCAAATGCAGCCGCTCGTCACGGAAAACGGCTGGCATTTCAGCGACAGGGGAAAAACCTCCGCGGAGATTTTGGTGCAGCTTTACCGCACGATTTTGGAGGCGGCTGCGCCTTACGGCACGCTGATTTTGGGCTGCAACACCGTGGGACACCTTGCGGCGGGCTTGGAGCATTTGCAGCGCACAGGCGACGACACCTCCGGGCTTTTGTGGGAGCGCACAATGCGCATGGGCGTCAACGCGCTTGCGTTCCGTATGCCGCAGCACCGCACCTTCTTTGACTGCGACGCCGACTGCTTTGGCGCGGCGGGTCCGATTCCGTGGAATTTCAACAGGCGCTGGGGCAAGCTGTTGGCGAAAAGCGGCACGCCGTTCTTCTTTTCGGTAACGCCCGGCTTGCTGAGCGCGGAGCAAAACCGCGAGTTGGCGGGCTTTTTGAAGGACGCCGCCGCACAGGAGCACATCGCCGAGCCGCTCGATTGGCAAAAAACCATTTTTCCGCAGGAATGGAAAAGCGGCGGCGGGGTTCTCCGCTTTGACTGGTATCAGGACAGCGGGCTGCGCGTTGTCAGCGGTCCCGGCGTCATTTGGGAGGAGCGGACAGAGGAAAGTCCGTTCTGACGTTTCATTTCAAAAAATCACCCCGAAGGCGTGTTCCTTCGGGGGTTCTGTTTAATTCTCATTGGTTTCCGCGAACATGCTTTGCAGCAGTTTTTTCGCTGCTGCTTTGCTCGGCGGCGGACTGACAGCCAATCAGCGAACCGCACAGAAGAACGGCAAGCAGGGCGCAAAGGGTTTTTTTCATAAAAACACCTCATTTGTTTGTACGATAGGTTTATTGTAGCATAGCAAAATAATAAAAGCAATTGATTTTTTCGTCATTCAAGTGTATAATGAAAAAAAGAAGGTGAGCGCATGAAGAACCGGAAAAAAAGAAGTTTCAGGCTGTATGATTTTGACCCTGCGGTGATGGTGCTGCTGTTGTCTCCCATCGGTTTTTTGCCGCTGATTGGCGGGCTGGCGGTCAATCTGCTTTTCTCCGCTGTTGCCGTTTTGATGATTCAAAAGCGGTTCCGGCTGAAAACCGTTCTCAAAACCGCGGGCGTGTCTTATATCACCTCGCTTTCAGTGCTCCTTTCCGGCGTGGTGGCTGTTTGGTGGCTCGGATTTTTGGTGTTTGCTTCCGTTTTCGGTGTTCAGGAAACCTATGACGGCATGGTTTATCCCCATGTGGTTGAAACCGCCATTGAGGTGATTTGGTTTGTGGTTGGAACCGGCGCGATTTTTGCCGTGAGCTTTCTTTATACGGCAAAGCAGTTTTTCGGCGGCGTCAAGCACAGAATGCGGTCAAGGGTGATCATCGCCGTGCTTTTAACCTTGCTCAACGCGCCGTATCTGCTGTTTATTCCCTATGAGCAGGCGGTTTATGTCGATTACAACCGCTATTCGAAATATGTTGATGAAAAGGCGCACGAGGAACAAAGGTCGTGGGAGAGCGACGACGGAATTCTTTCGTTCAACACCGTTGAGCGCTTTCACCGTTTCAGAGCAGCCGATGCCGAGGGCGGATTGTTGAACTGTCGCTTTGACAGCGCTTCGGCTTCGGACAAGACCTTCACCATCAGCTTTAACGATTGGGTTGCCGACACAGGAGGGTATTACAACCGCGGAGATTTCCGCGTTTATTACCGCAGCAGCGAGAGCAATTCGGCGTATCGCCAGCTGTTCAGCGGCAGCTATTATCGCAGCAGTGCCGACAAGCTGGTGCTTGAGGTAAAAGCCTTTGACAGCGAAGAGGTAAAAACGCCGTATAAACCCGGAGATACGATATATCTGCATACAGTTTAACAGAAAATTAAACTGCACCCGTCATTTGCGCGGGTGCAGTTTTTGCTATCAGAGAATAGTATTAAGCCTGCCGAGCATCCAACAAATGCCCTTGGCGGTTCTGAGGGCGGCTTGGTGAAAATGGTTGCCCTTGTTCAGCTCAAACACGGCGTCAATTCCGTGTTGCGCGCGATATTGCGCCAGTTCTCTTGTGTTGTCCTCAACGGTGCGCAGCGTTTCGTTTTTGGTGCGGGCTTCTCTGTCTCCGAGTGAGAGATAAACGGTCTGCGGCAGCAGCGCGGGGTCGCGGGCTTTGAGATAGTCCGTAAAGCCGGGGTACCACAGCGAGCCGGAGCAGGAGGCGACAGCCTGAAATTCTCCGCAGCCCGCCGCCGCGTAAAGGGCAAACAAGCCCGCAAGGGAATAGCCTGCGAGCAGAACCCGGCTTGGCGGAGCGCTCAATGCCGATTTTATGGCAGGGAGAAGGTCGCGCAGCAAAACAGCAAGGTAGCCCTCTGCCTTGCCGCCGAAGGCTTCGCCGCCCGCCTGTGAAAGCTTCCACGGCGACAGGTCGTCGTTCCAGTTCAGCCCGGTGATTTCCGCCAGCGTGAAGTCGGGACAGCCCAAATTACGGCAATGGCGCAGGATTTCGACGCCGCTTTTTTGATAGCTGTTGAGAATCACCAGCGGCGCGCCGGGGACGGTTGCTTTAAAAATTTCAATTGTTTTTCCGCTGATTTCCATTTTGCGCTCCTTGCCGGGCTCATTTTGCGACAACGATTGTCAGCATAACAAAGTCGTCCTCGCCGTTGCTCATGCACGGCATGGTGAGCTCCTGTATTTCATTAAAATTGATTAACATGCTTTTTACCTCCGGGGATTTTGATTTCTTCTCTATCATAGCACAGAACGGCGCTGATTTCCAGCCCTGTTTTGATGAAGCGCTTGACGCCGGGTTTGACGGCTTGTATCCCGGACAAGAGCCGGCGCATTACGCCACCATCATTGAGTCGCGCACCATGTTTGGCGGCGGCGAGCCGCTGCATGCAGGAACCGATTCCGCCATCACCTCGCTGATTACCGATATGAACCGCAAAAAATCCTACCTATAAGCAAAAGAGCCGCTTGTTCCGGTTTGTCATGCGTTGCCTAAACAGCACATGGCGTTGTCAACCGAAGCCAAGCGGCTCTTTATATTGCTTGTTATCCATAGAATCACACATACATATAGTCCATTCCGTAATGCGCGGCTGTCGGCTCGTCAAGGTCGGGACGGTTCCAATGCGGGGTCTCGGAAGGCGGCATAAACTCGGCGTTTCCGCATTTCGGTGCGGTAGTGGATTTGGTTGCCTGTGCGGCGGTAAAGACTGCGGCTGCAGCGGCGGTGGCTAAAAGCATGAGTTTCAACATTTGAATCGCTCCTTTTTGTAAATTTCTTTGTTGTTTTGTTTTTCTGTTGTGACTATATAGTAGCACACCGACTATGACAACACTCTTACAAAAAAGGACGAAATTTGAAAATTTTAAAAATTTTTCTTTTTCTTTTGCGTTTCGGTCACGCGGAAGCCCAAATCGAGCAGCCGTTTCACCTCGCCGAGAGGTACGGTGCCGTCAAGGAGAATCGAAATCCAGTTGCCCCGGCTGATGTGGTAGCCGCGCAAAATCCCCGGTTGAGAGGTGTAAAACAGCACGTCCTCCGCGCCAGGCAGCTTGACGTTGAGAATATCCACGCGCTCCTCGCCCGAAAGTCCAAGCCTGTTTCGCGGCACGTCCATGACAATGCCAAACCACTTGCGGTTGTCGCTGTGGCGCAGCACCGCGTAATCGGGAAGCCGCAGCCACGGAAATTCGGGCTCGGCGGCGTATTTTTCGCGTGCGTAGTCAAAAATTTCAAATCTGAGCGTGCTCATGCCGTCGCCTCCTTTTTGCCCATTATAGCATGAATCTCCGCAAAAGTCGACAGTGTCTTGACAAACCGCGCCGCAATTTTTATAATGCTGTTGAAGGAGCGATGTTATGTCAAACAAGCTTGGCGCAATCGCCGCACCGCTTTTGGCGTGGTATGCGCAAAACAAACGGGAATTGCCGTGGCGGCAGGACAGGGAGCCGTACCACGTTTGGGTGTCTGAAATCATGCTGCAGCAAACGCGGATTGAGGCGGTCATGCGGTATTATGCGCGTTTTATGCGCGAATTGCCTGATATAAAGAGTCTGAGCGAAGTCAGCGACGACCGTCTGCTCAAGCTGTGGGAGGGCTTGGGCTATTACAGCCGTGCCCGCAATCTCAAAAAGGCGGCACAGACCGTGATGAACGATTTCGGCGGTGCTTTTCCGCGGCGCTATGCGGAGATTGTGAAGCTTGCGGGAATCGGAGACTACACCTCCGGCGCAATCGCCTCCATCTGCTTTAACGAAAAAGTGCCCGCCGTGGACGGCAATGTGCTGCGCGTGATTTCCCGCGTGACCGCAAGCCGCGAAAACGTGCTTTTGCCCGAAACCAAGAAGGCGGTCACACAGCGGCTTTTTGCTGTTATGCCGGAGCAGGCGGGCGACTTTAACGAAGCGCTGATGGAGTTGGGCGAGGTGGTCTGCCTGCCCAACGGCGAGCCAAACTGCGCCGAATGTCCGCTGCGGGCGCAGTGTGCGGCGTTCAGGGAAAACTTAACCGCCGAGCTGCCTGTGCGTATCAAGCGGCAAAAGCGCCGTCAGGAGCAAAAGACCGTGCTGCACATTGTTGCGCCGTCGGGGGAGACCGCGCTGAGAAAACGCGGCGCGTCAGGCTTGCTCGCGGGTATGTACGAGCTGCCGAATGTGGAAGGCTTTCTCAGCGAAGCTGAAATCCGTTCTCTCCTTGCGGACCGGGGACTGAAAATCACGGACGTTTCCTATATAAAGGAAGCCAAGCACGTATTCACGCATGTAGACTGGCTGATGAAGGGCTGGCGCGTTGCCGTTATTGAAAAAAGCGGCGGCTTTATCTGGGCAACGGCAGAGGACATGAAGAAAAGCTACGCCCTGCCCACGGCGTTTCAAAAGATGTTGAAACAGGAAAACTGAACGGCAAAAACAAAATCAGTCAGGAACAATAACTCCTGACTGATTTCTTTATTACCTGTAACTTACTTACCGCTTACAAAACCTTGGTAATATCGTAAAACTTGCTGTAGGTTTCGCTGAGATACCAGTTGTTTTCGGTTGCCTCCGCCAAGGTTTTGCCGGGGTCGCTCTCGCTGAAATATGCCATTGAAGCGTCCAGCTTGCCGTTCTTGACGGTCAGATATTCGGGAGCGGTTTCCAACGCTCTGAAATATTTTCCGGTGGTGTTCTCATAAATGAACACAATGCGGCGGTAGCTGGAATCCGTGCTGTGGCAGTAGTAGATGTTCTTAATGTCAATCTTGTCGCCCTTTTTCGCCTTGCTGTCATTTTCGTAGACATGCTCCATCAAATATCCCTTGAGCAATTCCGCGTTTGCCTTCGCTTCGGCGGCGGTCATGCCTTCCTCCTTGGGCTGGGTGTTCGGAGTGCTCGCGGCAGGCGCCGTGGTTGCGGGTGTGGTCGCAGCGGGTGTGCTGCCTGCGGGTGCGGTGGTTGCCGGAGCGGTTGTGGCGGTTACGTTGCCGCTGACGGTGTAAGTAATCTTCTCTCCGGTCAGTGCAATGCCCTTGTTCACCAGATAGTCCACATAGTAGTTATCATAGCCCAGGGTGACGGTATCACCGTTTTTCAGGCGGTAGGTGTCGGAGAATTCAAGATAGAAGCTGTCGATATACTTGTTGTTCTTGTCGTAAATCTCCACCGAAGTGCTGTCGCTGTCGTGCTTGAACACAAAATCTCCGATGGTGGTTTCAAATTTCTTAATGGACACCGAAAGTCTGCCGTCGGTGTCGCCCTGGGTTTCAATCAGGTTGTTTTTCTTGATATAACCCAGCAGGTCGGTTTCCTGCGGAACCAAAACGGTGATTCCCTCGCGGCTCAGCTCGTCGGCAAGCTTCACGTCAAAGCTGACGTTTTCGGTCTTGAAGCCTACGCCGTAGCGGCTTTCAATTCCCGCAAGCTGACGCTTGTAGGATTCGGCAAGCGCGCCGCCTTCTGTCGGCCAGCTGATGATTACGGTGAACACGTCGTCCTGCTTGGCGCCGTAGAAATAGTTGCTGTAATCTTCGGGATTTACCTCGCCTGTCTTTTTCTCCAAGCGGATGTCGGCAATGTTGTAAAACTCCATCAGCGCGGTGTCATAGGGGTCGGTGTCCTCAGGCAGCTTTTGCTCCTTGATGAACTTTTCAACGTCAACGGTAAACTCACCGTTAATTTTGCCGTCGGAAAGCTGCTTGACCTCGTCGCTGTCATAAACATTGTCGAACTTGGCAATGATGTAGTCCTTGAGGTCGAGTTTGCCGGCATTCTTTGCCGCAGGAATAATCGCGGTGAACAGCACAATCAAAAACGCTGTCAAAACCGCAGCGCCGATGCCGCAAATCAAGAGAATCATCTTGGTTTTCTTCGACATGGGCTTTTTGGGAGCGGGCTGTGCCGGTGTGGGGGTATATTGCTGTGTGGGTGCGTCAAACGGATTGGGCTGAGCGGGCTGCTCAAACGGCTGCTCAATTGGTTGCTGAGCGGGCTGCTCAAACGGCTGTGCAGGCTGTTCGGCCTGCTGCTGCGCGGGCTGAACCGGCGCAACCGGCTGCAGCGGAGCGCCGCACGCCTCGCAAAAGCGCTCGCCCTCTCTTACCTGATGTCCGCAATTTTCACAAAACATGTTTTCTACTCTCCTTTTTGTGCTTGTACGTAAGATGTTCCTTTTCATTATATATAGCGTACCAATTTATTGTACGGAATTTGTCGCGCAAAGTCAATTTGAGCAATGAACAAAATACTGCGGAAAAACAGCAACTATTTTGGAAAGCGGCGCAATTTGTATAATTTTTTGAAAAAACGACATGCAATTTAGGCAATTTCACAAATATGGCGAAATGTGGGATAAACATAGAAAAATTTTTTATTTTTCTTTAATAAAATTCTTACAGAGAATTATAAACAAGTAGAATGATACTATAATGTTATCGGGTATTCGTAGATTATTCATAAAAGTTGCTTGCCTTTTTGAAAATAATCTGCGCAAATACTAAGTAATTTTATGGAAAAGGAGGAAAAAATTTGCAAAGCAAACACAGCAAAAGCAGAAGCCTGAAGGCAAAGGTTGTTGCGCCTGTGCTGGCGGCGGTTTTGGTCGCTTCCGGCGTTGTTCCTGCGGTAACAGCGGGAATTAATTCGGCATCTGCGGCGAGTGTGGACGGCGAAATCGGTGCTTCCACCACTTATACTGCTCCTGTTAACGCGAACAACGCAGATAACAAGAACAATATTTTCTGGACAAATGCCACTTATTATGACTATTTGACAGATGATGAAGTGGACGGCAGTTGGATTACCAGTATCGGAAAGTACGGTACAGGCTTTAACGGCTCCGAGGACGAATGGTTCCCGTATTACAAATTTAACCGTGATGTTGTTAAAGCTGCTGCCGATTCGCACAGCGACTGGGCAACGCCTTTGTATTTCGGTAACTTTTGTAATACAAACGGCGCGTTTAACACTTCCGGTCACCACAAGGGTGCAGCGGCAGGCTATGACAGCGACGGAGCAAAGAGCTTTAAGGACGCGACCAACAGCTATAACGTGACGCGCTTCAACTATGCAGCAAACAACTCAAACGGTCTGAGCAATATGTATCAGAGCTATCAGGGTTTGATGCAGAATACGCTCGACGCAAACGGCAATCTGATGGCGACCGGTACGCTTAAGGCGCCTTACTTTGACCCCGACCAGCTTGGCAGCTATGCCACGGTCATCAACAGTAAGTTCCCGTTCAGAACTTCGGTTGAAAACGGCGTTACCAAGTATGAGTTTGACTCAACAAACGCTAAGGACAACGTCTATTTCAACTGGAACGGAACAACGCCCACCGCAGTAAACTACGGCTCGGGCACAACCTACGGCGTTCTCGACGGTATTCAGTACTTTATGAATCCGAACGATACCGATTCATCAACAGGTCAAAAGTATAAGTCAGGCTACGGTATTTTCCCGTTTAACAACCGCAGCAGCCAAACCACAGGAACACGCTATGTATATTTTGACAGCAAGGGTTGGGCAAATACCTACTGCTATTTCTTCAACAACAGCAATCAAACTGTCGGAGCGGATTGGCCGGGCACAAAAATGTCCACCTACACCGGCGGCGGCACCAATGTCAGAATCGCGATTCCCGTGGGCGCAACCAAATGCGTCTTTAACGACGGAGGCAGCAACAAGACAAAAGATGTAGAGGATTTGTCGTTCGGCGCTTATTGGAGAGATAACACCGATGTGAAGAATTGGGCGGAAAAACCCGCTGACGCGGGCCTGTCAAGCTCCGGTTCAAGCGAAAACCTCGACTACGGCTTCGGCATTAAAACAGAAATGAACTTCCGCGTTCCCGCGGGAGGCGTTGACAACGCAGGCAACCCCATCACCTTTGAGTATTCGGGTGACGACGATCTTTGGGTTTATATTACCGAAACCGGAACCACTAACTCACAACTGGTTCTCGACCTCGGCGGTAACCATAAGCAGGCAAAGGGTACCATTAACTTCAAGGACAAACAGGCGATTGCTAACGACGTCTACGGCAAGAACGAACAGAAAAAGACATTTACTTTTGATTACACCAAGTCATACAAAATGAGCATCTTCTATATGGAGCGCGGTATGCTTGAGAGTAACTGTAAAATGTCGTTTACTATGGTTCCTCTTGGCAATGCGGTCACTGTTACCGAAACCATTAACACAGCCGATATTAACAGCGGCTTGACAGACGCTGTTAAGGCGCTTGATTCCTTCCGTTTTACCCCCACGGCAGGTACAAACGGCACAGATTCCGTTTCCAATCTGTCCTATCTCACCGAAAGCGGCAGCACTCAAACGACCTCAAATTCCTATTTCGATTTGAAGTCGGGCGGAGCGGCACACTTTAATACCTTCTTCACCACGGGTGATAAGATTAACGTGACGCAAAGCAAGGCGTCAAACAGCTATCTGATTTATGACACAAACTGGACATACACCGACAAAGTGGGTAATCAGGGTACGAGCAGCGGCATCACTTCCTATACCGGCGTGAAGCAGCTGATTAACAGCACCACAAACCCCGATACCTTTGAGTTTGCGGAATTGCAGGCGGACTTCGTCAATACCCCGAAAGTTGCTCCCGTCACCATCACCAAAGAAGTGACAGGTCTTGCCAACGGCGAAACCGATAACACCGAGTTCGGCGGCACTGTTTATGTGGATTTGGGCGACGGCTGGAAAACCTACAACCTCGCTTACACCACCAGCGACACCAACACCGCCACCGCGCTGACAAGCGACGGTAAGCTTGCGGATAACGGCAAGCTTAAAAACGGCAGAACCCTGACTTTTACGGGTATTCCGCAGGGCGCCAAGGTTAAATTTGAAGAGGACAAGGACGCCATCGACGGTGAGCACAGCTTTGATAGCGTGACCGGCGGCGACAGCGGTATCACCGTGCGCACAAGCGACAACGCAATCACCGTTACCAACAAAAAGCTCAAGCCCAGTCAGGTCACCGTGACCCTCACCGCGCACAAAACGCTGCAAAACGCCGACCTCACCGACGGCGCGTTTGAATTTGAGCTGCTCGACAGTTCAAAGCAGGTAATCGAAACCAAGCCCTGCACCGCCACCGGCAAAGTGACCTTCTCCACCCGCACCTACACCGACGCGGCAACCAACACCTTCTACATCAGAGAGAAGGCTCCCGCTGAGGCTGATTCCGATGTGAAGTCCTATGACGACAAGGAATACAAGGTGGTTGTGAACGTAACCAAGAGCGTAACCAAGAGCGGCATTACCCTTACGCCCACCGTGACCTATTCGCTGAATAACAACACCGTTGATTCCGCTGAGTTTACCAACACCGTTAAGCTGGGCGAAGTGTATGTCATCAAGAGCGACACCGCCAAAAGAGACGTTTCCGGCGTTGAGTTTGCCATCTATAAGGTAAGCGTCGGCGGCGAATCGCTGGACGGAAAATCGCCGTTCAAGACTGCCACAACCAAGTCGATGGAGATTACCAATTCCGACGGCAGCAAAAAGAACAAAACGGCGGTTCACTTTACCGACCTGCCCCTGTACGCGGACAACAAGTACTACGCGGACGAGTCGCAGAGAACCTACCAGTGGTATGCCATTGCGGAAACCGATCCCACCACAGGCTACTTCAAAAACAACACTGTCTACTACTTCACACTGCCCCTGAGCGGTTCCTACGCGCCGCAGTTTGACTATGTAAACGGTCATATCCTCAGCCCCAACTCCGGCTTCGGCGGCATGTTCGGCTGGCAGATGGCAGGCGTTTATGCCATTACGCTCGCAACCCTGTTTGGCGCGGCATATCTGCTTTATACAAAGAGAAACAAAAAGGCTCGCTACAGAGTCAAGAAATAAGCAAAGGAGATTTTAGCAAATGAAAACAACCAAAAGAGTTCTTGCAATTGCGCTCGCAGTTTTGATGCTCGCGCTTGCAATTCCGTTTGCGGCTTCCGCTGCAGAACCAACCACGTATGACCTTACCATTAAGTGCTATAAGCCCGACTATACCTATTCCGTATATAAGCTTGCGGACTTTGATGAAACCACCGGTCATTTTGAACGCACCCAAGACGACGCCATCCAAACCGCAATCAACCAGAGCGACGAGAGTACCGCTGATGTTCTGACGGCTGCTGCTGCTACCAACGCTCAGATTGGCGATGCAGTTGATTCCTTTACTTTCACTGCAACCGAGAATACTCATACCTTCAATCTTCCCGCAGGTATGTATTATGTAAAGTGCACCGGTCGTGCGCTCAACAACAAGGAAATCACTCAGGATTCCATCGTTCCCCTGCCCAACAAAACCGAATCCTACACCGTTGACGTTACCGGCAAGATTACCGAGAAGGGCGTTCCGTCCGTTCACAAGTATCTGTTGAATTCCTCCGATGAGCAGGTTACTGAGCTGTCTGTTGACCAGAACGACACCATCAAGTACAAGCTGACCGCAGACGTTACCGGTACCACCGAAAACAAGCTCTCCAGCTTCATCATCTATGATGATATGGACACCGAAAACCTCAGCTTGGCTGATGTTAAAATCACCTCTGTTTCTCTCGTAAGCGGCACAACCAAGACCCCTATCAACGGCTACGGCAAGGTTGGTGCCGACACATCCAAGTTTGACGGCGTTACCTATGATTTCGGTATCTCCATTCCCCAAACAACTCTGGACGACAACGCTTTCTATGCAGAGGGCAATTATGTTGAGGTTATCTTCACCACCAAGCTGGCTGAAACCGCTACCAAAATCGGTTCTCCCATCCCCAACACCGATGGCTTGAAGTACACCAACAAATCCGGCAACACCAACGAAGAAAAGGGCGACACCGTTAACGTATATACCTACAAAGTATCCGTAACCAAGGTTGACGCTGACGATACCAACATCAAGCTCAAAGACGCAAAGATTGGTATTTATAAGGAGCAGGCTTGCACAACCCTGATTGAAGCAGCTACTACCAACAGCGACGGTATTGCTGCTTTCACCCACAAGTTTGCCGAGGGCACCTATTATGTAAAGGAAATCGAAGCTCCCAGAGGCTACACCGTTAACAACAACGTATTCGAGGTTAAGATTGTAAAAGACGGTCAGAATATCACAGATGGTATCCACCACGGTGTTACCATTACCGATACCAAGCCCAAGCTTCCCAACACCGGCGGCGCTGGCACCCTTGCCTTCACCATCATCGGCGGCGCTCTGGTAGCCGCTGCGGGCGTTCTCCTCGTTATCGTTCTGAAGAAGAGATCCGCGAAATAATTTGGTTTTATAACTGAATAAACAAACTTTCGGGGACGTGTTCTCACGTCCCCGAAGATTTCGGTAAAATAGTAGGGGCGGTCATTGGCTGCCTGTCACGGGCGAGCAATGCTCGCCCCTACTACTTTATTTCTCAAAACAAGGAACTTAACCACATGAAAAAATCCCTTCCCATTATCGCCATTGCGCTGATTTTTTTAATCGGCGTGGGCGTGATGTCCTACCCGCTGATCAGTTCGGTGGTCAACAACATTGCCGACCGTCAGCACGCGCAGGACGAGCTGATAAAAATTGAAAATATGGACAAAAAGGAGCGCAACGCTCTCTTTAACGAAGCGGAGGACTACAACCGCAAGCTGATTTCCACCGTGCTGCTGACCGACCCGTTTGACGAAGCGACCTATGAGAAAATCGAGGATTATTACCGCGAGACCTTCAACGTCAACGAGGACGGCTTGATCGGCTATATCGAAATTCCGAAAATCGACGTGTTCCTGCCCATTTACCACGGCACCTCTAAGGAAGTGCTCGAAAAGGGCGCGGGTCATTTGGAAAACACGTCCTTTCCTGTCGGCGGCAAAAACACCCACAGCGTTATCTCGGCACATTCGGCGTTTCCGACGCGCACCTTTTTTGACTATCTGCCCGATTTAAAAAAGGGCGACAAGTTCCTCATTCACGTGCTCGACGAGCTGCTCACTTATCAGGTTGACCAAATCAAAACCGTTTTGCCCGACCAAACAGAGGATTTGTATGTTGAGGACGGCAAGGATTATGTCACGCTGCTCACTTGCACGCCTTATTCGATTAACACCCACCGTCTTTTGGTGCGCGGCACCCGCGTGCCGAACGACGTGGACAGCATTGAAACCGTCAAAAAAATCGTCAGCACCGAGGAAGGAAGCGTTTTCCTGCTCGGCTACCGCATTAATTACTGGTATGCGGGTCTTGCAATTTTTGCCTTTGTTGCGGCGGTTGGGCTGATTGTCTTTTTAGTCGTGCGCCATATCAGAAGAAAGAACAAGAAACGCGAGGAGGACGGCTGATATGTGGAAAAAGGTTGTCTTTATCATTGCGATAATTTTACTGGTGACAGGCTTGGGATTTCTGTTGTTTCCGCCCGTTTCCAACTGGTACGGCAAGCAGGTTGCCCACGGTCAGGCGGAAACCTTTGACCGCGTGCTCAATAACATCATTCCCGCGGACGAAACCACGCCTGTTGAGAACGGCGTGACCGAAAAAACCTTTGCCGCCGCGCTCGAAAAAAAGCAGATTGATTCCGAGGGTTATCCGATTGACGAAAGCGGCGCGCGCACAAGCAACACCCGCGTACTCTTTCAGGCGGACTTAGACCGTCTGCGCCGCGACAGCATTGCCTATAACGAGGATTTAAAGGAGCACCAAAGAAGCAAATTTGTTGAGGGAGAAAGCCGCGACTTTCCCGTGCTCAACCTTGAGAACTACGGCGTGTTCGACGGAATTTACGGCTATGTTTCCGCGCCGTCAATCGACATGGAACTGCCGATTTATCTCGGCGCGAGCGACGCGAACATGAGTTACGGCTGCGCGCACATGACCTACACCTCTCTGCCTCTCGGCGGCACGGACACCAACTGCTCCGTGGCGGGTCACACCGGCTATATCGGCAGGGTTTTCTTTGACAACATTCAGTATCTCAGCCCCGGCGACAAGGTGTATGTGAAAAACTTTTGGGAAACCCTGACCTATCGGGTGGTTGCCACCGACGTTGTCCGTCCCAATGAATCACAGCATATCTATATTGACAAGGGCAGGGATTTGTTCACCATGTTCACCTGCGCCCCCTACGATTCCGAAAGCTGGGGCAGATATTTTGTCGTCTGTCAGCGTGACGCTGAATCCACTGCGCCTTCGGAGAAATCGGATTGATACAAAAACGGACTAACGGCGCGTCGTAATGCGGCGATGACGATTGGTTGAAAATAGCCGATATTACGGCTGGATAGGACAACGCAGTTCGGAGCGGTGAGGGCACCGCTCCCTACATTTTTTATCCCAACGTCAGTTAGAAATTGTAGGGAGCGACGTCCCCGTCGCTCCGAAACGTTTGTCTTATTGCCTAATGCTGATTCTGCCTACCGTGGCAGCGGTTAGCAGGAAAACTTCTGCCTTACCCGGTCAACCTTCTGACGCTCCACCTGCTGTACCGGGTACCAGCCCTTTTGCTGCATTTTTTCATAAATCTGCTCCTGCATTTGCAGCGACGAATTCAGCGAGCAGGTAAATGCGTGGTGCACGTCGGGGCTGGAGCTTTCAATGGTGCCGTGCATCAGCAAATCGCAGGCGCCCTTTTCCAGCATAAGCATATTTTCCATCAGTTGTCTGTCGTCCATGTTGCGCCCTCCTTACAGCAAGTCATAAAAGCTCTGAAAAATCGCGTGGTGCTTCTGTTCGAGCTCGCGCGAAAAGTTTTTCAGGTCATTGTCCTGCAATTGGTTGGCTGTGCTTTGGCACGCGGTCTGAAAATGCTCCTCATGACCCAGCGCGTCCTCTACATAAAGCAATTCTTTTTCTGTCATAAAAAACCTCCCTTTCGGTACAGTTATTATGCGCCGAACGGGAGGTTTTTATTCATTGTTTTTATTGAGTGATTTCCGCTATCATGTCTTGCAGGAGGTTTTTTGCCGCCGCGTTTGGAGCGTCAGCCATAATATGCGCCGAGAAAACGAAGAAACACCATGTCCTCCTGATAAATCCTTTCGTGCTTCGGCACGTAGATTTGGGTCGGCAAAACTCTCGCATTTTCGGCGAGGGCAAGCTCTTTTTCAAAGGCAGGAACCGTATTGTCATCGTATTCCGCCAAAACTCGCTGCATGGCGGTTGCGTCTTTAATGCTTATCTTAGAGGGCGTTCCGTTTCCGGCGTTCAGTGCGGCAATTTGCGGGATGTGGAGCGGAGTGCCGTTTTCGGCGAGCGCGCGCTGCAATACCGTTACATCGCTGATGGTCAATTTACCGTTGTGATCCAAATCTCCGTAAACCTTGGTGTAGGCACACCATTTGTTGAGCTTATTGATTCCTCCGATAAAGTCATTGTGAATTATTTCTTCTTCGGTGGTGGTTTCGTCGTATGCGGCTTGGAGACACGAGCGATAATTCTTAAGCTCCTTCCATGTATCTTCGTCGTAGTAATTGTCGTCGTTGGTTTCGGCGTTCCAGATCCGAATTATCTTTGCCAGCTCGGATTTGTCAACCATTGAGTAATCAATCAGAAAATGAAGCTTTGCGCGGTCAACGGCGAGCTCAAATATCGTTTGATAGGTTTTGCCTGCCAAGCTGTCGATCAGCGCGGCGGAAGCGTTTTTGGTGGCTTGCGTATAGCGGGGATGCGGTGCGGTTTCATCGTTTTCCGGGTTGAAGTAATTGTCAACTTCTTCTGCCTCCGCACGAAATTCCTCAACCTGTTTTTGCAGCTCTTCGGGGGTAACAGCGTCGATCGCAACAAATTTACAGCCGTTTTCCTCCGCATAGCGCTGTACATAAGAATCAGAATAACCGTACACCGTGCATCCGGAACCTCCGTAAATAGAGTTTACTCCAATTGAGGTGACGCTGCGCGGTACAAATATAGCTTCCATATGATAGTTGCAAAACGCTCTGTCGGCGAGTTCTTTCACACCCTCCGGTATCATGACGGTTCTCAGCTTGTCGCAATTAGAAAACGCTGCTTCTTGAATGACCTCTGTGCCCTCGGGAATGGTGAGGTAATCGAGGCTACGGCATCCGGTGAACATTTCATAGTTTATGACTTTAACGCCGCGCATAAAATCAATGTTTTTTAAAGCGTTGTCATTCGCAAAAACTCCGGTACCGGAAATTTCGGTGCAGCCGTCGGGCAGACGAACGTTTTTCAGGTTCGAACAACCGGAAAAAGCGTTCCAACCGATCAGCGTTACGCTGTCAGGTAAAATCGCTTCTTCAATTCCGCTGCTGTTAAAGGCCTTATAATCAATTTGCTTTAAATTCTTTGAAAAAGTAACTGACTTTAAAGCTGAGCAAAATTGAAAAGCGGAATATTTGATTTTTTCAACGCTGTCCGGCATCACTATCTCTTGCAGCGCGGGGCAGGATTCGAAAGCCCTTTCGCCTATTTCCTTAACAGAGTCCGGAATATCGACGGTTTCCAGCGACTTGCATCCGGAGAAAGCACACATAGGAACAGTTGTCATGCCTTCGGGAATGATTGTCGATTTTATTGCTGTTTTCATAAACGCGTAAGCTTCGATGCTTTTCAGCTGCGAAGAATAATTGATTTCTTCCAGAGAAGTGCACCCGTTAAACATCGAAAAAGCGATTTCTGTTATCGCTTCGGGAAGCGCGATAGATGTAATAGAGGTACAATCATAAAAAGCAGCCTCACCGATGTAATCAACAGCAGAGGGGATATCAAATGCGGTGATATTTGTACATCCCGAAAAAGCACGGCGGTCAATTGCCTTCAGAGAATCCGGCAGCGAAACACCGGTCAGCTTTTTGCACCTGAGCAGGGCTTCCTCTGCGATAGAGGTTGTTCCCTCACGCACAGTCAGGGTACCCTCAACATAGGTTTTTACCTTGATAAGATGATTGCCGGCATAAAGCGCACCGCCAACATAATTAGCGCTGTTTTCATAGAACGGAGTATATTCAAAGGCTTCGGCGTCAATGATTTTTACGCTGTCGGGCAGCGTCACGCTTTTTAGCCGCGTACATTCGCTGAACGCATATTGACCCACAGCGGTGACAACGCGTCCTGCAATCGTTTCGGGCGCTGTGTAGCTTTCAATATCTTTTTTGTAGTAGCGCGTTATTTTTGCGGTGCCGTCAGCCAGAACCGAATAGGTAAGCCCTTCGCCCGCAGCACTGACAGACGACGCTCCTTCTGCGGCAGAGACAGGCAAAACAGCGGTTGTTGCACACATCAGAACCGCCGCGCTGCAAATAACGGCAAGGATTTTTTTCAGCCTCATAATAATTCTCCTTTCTGTGGTTTATAGCAAGGTTTATATATACTATTGTACAATTCTATTATGCCATAAGGGATAGTTAAATGCAATCATAAAATACAGCAAAATTTTTGTGGAAAATTCACAATAGACAGTTATGCCGCCACCCACCGCTCAGAATGACAGCGAGAGGATAGGCGCGGGAACGAACGGTTAAATTCAATAAACGTCTGTTTCGCGAACTGCCCACCGCGGCAGCGGTCGCCGACCGCTCAGAATGACAGCTAGCGGATAGTATCGGGCGAACACATGGGTTCGCCCCTACTACTTTGTAACAACGCAAATTTTGCCTTTCGGTGTAGGTGCGTGTTACTCTTAAAACAATATAAAACATTCTGTAGGGGTCGGTCTTGTTTCTGCCCCCTAATAGGGGGACTGAGGGGGTCTGGGCAAAGCCGTACCCGACCCGCGGGTTGAGCCTCATTCGTTTAGTTCACCGCCTGCGGTTTGGTCAAGACCAACCCCTACAGAACAGTGGATTGCAAACAAAGAATTACGAGTAATATAAAGTTTTAAATGAAACACGCTACTACAACAAAAACGCCGCTTGCCCGAAAACAAACGGCGTCAAATTCAATTAATTACGCATTACGAATTCCGAATTAAAATCCCCGCTCCGATGCGCCGTTATGCCAACCCATGACCCAAGCCGAGTTATCCAAAGGCGCGCTGCTGCTACAGCCGTAGGGGAAATGTTGCGCCAGCGACAAAAGGGTTGCCGTTTTCGCAGAAAATGTCCCTACAATTTGTTCTTGTAAGTATCTGCGAAATTGAAGTGGGAAAGTTGAGATATGTTTTTATGTGATTACATTACTGCTCCTGATAGTTCCCTAAAAAGCTGAATTCAGGCATTTCCTCGCTGAGCTGGCAGAGCAGGTCGGTCACGTTTTCGCTGTGTACGCTGCCGGTGAAATCCAGGTAAAAGAGGTATTCAAAGTCTTTTCCTTTTGCCGGGCGTGATTCGATTTTTGTGAGGTTCAGTCCCAGCGAATTGAAGCGGCAGAGCAGGTTGTAAAGCGAGCCCTTCACATGCGGCAGCGAAAAGCAAAGACTGATTTTGTTCGCGCCGGGCGAAATGTAAAGCTGCTTGGAAATCACGATAAACCGTGTGGTGTTGTAGGGGTTGTCCTGCAAGCCTTCGTCAAGAATCTGCAAGCCGTATTCCTTTGCCGCGGCGCGGGAGCAGATTGCCGCCACGTTCAGCCGCTTTTCAAGCGAAACATCACGCGCCGCAACCGCTGTGTTTGCCTTGGGGACAGGCGCGAGATTGTGCTTGCCGATATATCCCTCGCACTGCGAGAGCGCCTGAGGATGCGACCAGACAATTTCAATATCCTCAAAGGACGACTGCCGCAATCCCGCCAGACAGTGCTCAATGCGCATGTCCAGCGCGCCGACAATGTAAAAGCGGTGCTTCAAAATCAAATCATATACCGACGACACCGAGCCCGCCGTGGAATTTTCCACCGGGAGAATTCCGAAATCCGCCTTGCCGTCGTCCACCGCGTCAAACACGTCCTCAAAGGTCTTGCAGCTCAACTGCGCGGCGTTGGGATAGAGGGCGCACATTGCCTCAAAGCTGTTCGCGCCCTTAATGCCCTGATAGGCGACGGTGATGTTTTCCGTTTCAATTTGCTCCTTCGCCCCGGTGATTCTTTCGCGCAACTCCTGACCGCTGCACACAATGTTGTGCTGCAGAGCGCGCGAAAGCTCCATCATGTTCGCGAACAAAAGCCGCGCCGCGCTGCCGTATTCTCCGCCCTTTTCCTGCACTTCCGCAAGAATTTCCTCCTCGCGCTTTTGGTTGAGGACAGGGATATTGTTCGCTTTTTTATAGTAGCCGACCTCCTTCGCGCAGTCCATTCTGCGGCGGAACAGGTCAATCAGTTCGTTGTCAATCGCGTCGATTTCAACGCGGATTTCGCTTAAATCTCTCATTTTCAGTCCCCTAATAAGTTAATAACGGCAATTGCCGCGACTGCCTCTATCACCGGCACGGCGCGCGGAACAATGCAGGGGTCGTGTCTGCCGTGAATTTCAAGAGTGGTGTTTGTCATGGTCTGCAAATCGACGGTTTTCTGCGGCTGTGAGACAGAGGGCGTCGGTTTTATCGCCGCGCGGAAAATCACCGGCATGCCGTCGGTAATGCCGCCCAAAATGCCGCCGCAGTTGTTGGTTTCGGTCACGATTTTGCCGTTTTCAACACAAAACGGGTCGTTTGCCTGTGAGCCGCGCATGGAAGCGAGCGAAAAGCCCGCGCCGAATTCAATGCCCTTTACAGCGGGAACGCCGAACACCGCCTTGGCAATCGCGCCTTCTACACCGCCGAACATGGGACCTCCCACGCCTGCGGGCAGCCCTGTCACGGCACATTCAATCGTGCCGCCCACGCTGTCCTGTTCCAGCCGCGCGACTTCCACTTCATCGCGCATGGCGGCTTCTGTTTCTTCGTTAATCAGCGCAAAGGACGAACGGTTCAGCCGCTCAATAAGCGCGGGTTCAATCCGCACCGGGTCGAACGGCTCGTCAAGCACGCTGCCGATACCGGCGATATGCGCCGCAATTTGAATTCCTTTTTGCGCCAAAAGCTGGCGGCAAACGGCTCCTGCGAACACCAGCGGCGCGGTTAGTCTGCCGGAAAAGTGTCCGCCGCCGCGAATGTCGTTGGCGGCGTGATATTTGACATATGCCGTGTAGTCGCTGTGACCGGGTCGCGGCTTCGAAAGCAGATTGCCGTAGTCCTGTGAGCGGGTGTTGGTGTTTTCAATCACCGCGCACAGCGGCGCGCCTGTCAGCGTGTCACCGAGTATGCCGGAGAGGATTTTCGGCAAATCGCTCTCCTTGCGGGGGGTGGCGGTTTTGTCCTTGCCGGGCGCACGCCGCGCCATTTGCAGCAGCACCGCGTCCATGTCAATCGTTTTGCCCGCCGGCAATCCGTCAATCACCACGCCGATTCCTCCGCCGTGGCTCTCGCCGAACACCGAGATTTTTATTTTTTCACCATAGGTTGAGGACATAGTGTGCCTCCTGAAAGTTGAAAATTGAAAGTGGAAAGTGGAAAGTAGTAGAATTACGAATTTTGCATTACAAATTATCCATTATCCATTTTCCGTTAATCTTACCGTAGACTTCGTAGAAGTCCGGAAAGCTTTTGTTTACGCTCCATGCGTCGGAGCAGGTGATTTCGCCTTGCAGATTCGCCGCGCAGGTTGCCGCCGCCATGACAATGCGGTGGTCGTTGCAGCCGTCAACCGCTGCGCCCCGGAGTGCGGGAACGCCGGTGATTTCCAAGCCCTCCGGCAGTTCCTTTACCTTGCCGCCGAGGGAATTCAGCAGCGCCGCCGTGGTTTTCAGGCGGTCGCTTTCCTTGATACGCAGCCGCCCTGCGTTGATGATTTCGGTTGTACCCTCGGCAAAGCAGGCGCACACCGCCAGCACCGGTACCAAGTCGGGAATCTGTGACGCGTCAATCGTGATTGCGCGCATGGGCGCTTTTTTGACGGTAATGCTGCCGCCGTCCTGGTTCACCTCCGCGCCGAATTCGCGCAGAAGCGCCGCGATTTTACGGTCGCCCTGTGAGGAGTCAATGTTTGCGTTTTTCACCGTCACTTCGCCGCCCACAGCGCCCGCCACAAGGAAAAACGCCGCCTGCGACCAGTCGCCGTCGGTGGTGTAATCGGTGGGAATATAGTGCTGCTTGCCGCGTACATGCCAGCCCTTGTCGGTCATGTCCACCTCAATGCCGAATTTCGACATGGTGCGAATCGTCATGTTGACATAGCCCGCGCTTTGAATGGGCGAGGTCAGCACAATGTCGCTGTCGCCGTCGAGCAGCGGCAGCGCGAACAGCAAGCCCGAAAAAAACTGCGAGCTGACATTGCCGGGCAAGCGGAAAACGCCGCTTTTTAAATTTCCGCTGATTGTCAGCGGAAGCCCGCCCGCTGTGTCGCAGGAAACGCCTTTTTCGGGCAGCGCCTCGGTGTAAATGCCAATCGGTCTTTCGGGCAGCCTGCCCTGACCGGTGAAGGTCGCGCTCACGCCGCCCGCCGCGGCAACGGGAATCAAAAACCGCAGTGTGCTGCCGCTCTCGCGGCAATCGAGTTCCGCGCGCTTTTCGCGGAACATGCCGCTGCCGTCCACGGTTAAGGTGTTGTTTTCAATTGCGGTTGCCGCGCCGAGCGCCTCCACACAGCGAATAGTCGCCCGGATGTCGTCCGACAGCGCGACAGGGGAGATGGTGCACACGCCCTTTGACAAAGCCGCGCAGATAATGGCGCGGTGCACATCGCTTTTTGAGGGCGGTGCAAATACGGTGCCGTTTGGTACAAACGGCTGAAAGGTTACATTGCTCATAATCAAACCGAAATAAACGCTTCCAATTCTTCAAGCGGGAGCTGCAAAATAAAACTCTCGCCGATGGTTTTGAGCAGCACCAGATTAATGCGGCTGCCCGCTGTCTTTTTGTCGCCCTGCGCCGCCTGCGCCATTTCGGAAAAACCGGCGCGGTCGGCGGTGGGCAGCTGATATTTTTCGCACAGGCGCACAATGCGGTCGGCGGTTCCTGCGGCGGTCACGCCGTGCGCTTCGCCTGCGCGCGCAATCAGCACCATGCCGATTGCCACCGCCATGCCGTGGGTAATGCCTGTGAAGTGATAGATTTTTTCAATCGCGTGACCGAGCGTGTGACCGAAATTGAGCAGCATACGCTCGCCCGCCTCGCGCTCGTCGCGGCTCACCACGTCGCGCTTAATCGACACGCAGGTTTCAATCACCTCGTCAATGTGCGAAAGCGCGTCCTCTTTTTCAAGATTTTCAAAAAACGCCGCGTCCTTAATGCAGCCGTACTTGATGACCTCCGCCATGCCGTCCGCAATAAAGCGGTCGGGCAGGGTGTTGAGGGTGTCGGGGTCAATCAGAACCGCGGCAGGCTGGTGAAACGCGCCGACAAGGTTTTTGCCCTGCGGCAAGTCAACGCCGGTTTTTCCGCCGACGGAGGAATCCACCTGCGCCAAAAGTGAGGTCGGCACCTGCACAAAGTCAATGCCGCGCAGATAGGTTGCCGCCGCAAAGCCCGCCATGTCGCCGCAAACGCCGCCGCCCAGCGCGACAATGATGTCCTTGCGGGTCATGCGAAAGTCCGCGAGAGTTTTGTAAATATCCGCAATGGTGCCGAGGTGCTTGCTCTCCTCTCCTGCGGAAAAGATGAACGCCTTTGTCTGAATTCCCTCGCGCTCCAGCGAGTTGAGAATCCGCCACTGATAGTGCGGCGCCACGTTTGAATCCGTGACAACCAGTGCCTTTTCGGCGCTTGTGAGGTTTTTCACATATTCGCCGCAGCGGTCGAGTATGCCGCGCTCAATTAGAATGTCGTAGGGCTTGCCTGTGTCGACGTGTACTGTTTTCATATCCTTCCTCCTCAATGCGCCAACGGCGCAATTCATGACCAACGGTCAATTCATGGCAACGCCAATTCATGACCGAAGGTCAATTCATTCCCGGCAGAAACGTTTCCGCTGACCCGCAATGTCAGTATAAAAGGAAACGTTTGCCGGAAACCGGTCAAAAAGACAGCGTCAGGAGAAAAACCGTTTCTATCCTAACATCTGCCAAAAATGAATTGAAACTTCGTTTCATGAATTGTTGCGCCGCAACATGAATTGTCGCTGACGCAACATGAATTGATTTGCACTGCAAATCATTCTCCTAAGGCTTGCTTCACCTGATGTCCGCGCTCTAATAAAGCAAACAGCGCTTCTTTATCCTCATTTTTAACCGCCTGAAAAATATTCGTCAAATTCTCGTTGAGCACTTCCAGCTCCGCCACAAGCGGTTCTTGGTTTTCCAAAAACAGTTCTGTCCACAGCTTGGCGTTGATGTTTGCCACACGGGATACATCGCGGTAGCTGCCCGCCGAAAATCCCTTGTGCTTGGGGCAGCACGGACTGAGCACATAGGCACAGGCTAAAATGTGCGGTAATTGAGAGGTGAACGCAATCATGCGGTCATGTTCTTCGGGCGTGGTGATTTTAATGGTGCCGAAGCCGATTTCAAGCGCCAGCCCGGAGAGCGCGTTCACCGCCGTGTGCGGCGCGCCGCAGGGCGTGATGATAAAACTCGCGCCCATAAACAGGTTTTCGTCGCTTGCCGAAAAGCCGTTTTTCTCCTTGCCTGCCATCGGGTGGCTGCCGACATAGGTAAAGCCGAAGCCGTCCGCGATTTCCTTTAGCTGCGGACAAAGCGCGCGCTTAATGCCCGCGGCGTCGGTGACAATCGCGTCCTTGCGGATATATTGTCCGTTTTCCTTTAAAAAATCCGCGCACGCCTGCGGGTACATGCAGAGAAAAATCACGTCTGCCTTGCCCAGCGCTTCGGGCGTGCCGATTTCATCAATCGCGCCCTGTGCAAGCGCTTGTTCCGCTACCTCCGGGGTGCGGTTAATGCCGATAACGTAATGCGGGGTGTGGGCTTTCAGCGCCTTGCAATAGCTGCCGCCGATAATGCCCAGCCCGACAATTGCAATGTTCATCAGTCTAATGCCTTCTTTAACGCAAATAATTTTTTCGCCACGCCGTCAAATTGCTTGGGGGTCAGCGACTGCGCGCCGTCCGAAAGCGCGTGCGGCGGGTCGTTGTGTACCTCGATAATCAGTCCGTCGGCGCCTGCCGCGACCGCCGCCATTGCCAGCGGCTCCACCAGCCAGCTTTTGCCTGCCGCGTGGCTCGGGTCGACAATGACCGGCAGGTGGGAAAGCTTTTTAATCACCGGAATCGCGGAGATGTCCAGTGTGTTGCGGGTGAAGGTTTCATAGGTGCGGATGCCGCGCTCGCAGAGCATAACCTTGTCATTGCCGCCCGCCATGATGTACTCGGCGCTCATCAGCCATTCCTCAATCGTCGCCGAAAGTCCGCGCTTGAGCAAAATCGGCTTGTTGGTTTTGCCGAGTTCCTTCAGAAGTTCAAAATTCTGCATGTTTCTCGCGCCGACCTGAATAATATCGACGTTCTCAAACATGTCAATATGCGACACGCGCATGATTTCGGTGACAATCGGCAGCCCGGTTTCCTTGCGGGCGGTTTTCAGCAGGTCAAGTCCCTCGGATTTCAAGCCCTGGAACGCATAGGGAGAGGTGCGGGGCTTAAACGCGCCGCCGCGCAAAAGGGTTGCGCCCGATTGCTGCACGCTCTTGGCGATGCCGACAATCTGCTCCTCACTCTCCACCGAGCACGGACCCGCCATAATGTGCAGGCTGCCGTCGCCAATCGTCACGCTGTCGTTGATTTTGATGGTCGTGTTCTCCGGGTGGAACTTGCGGTTTGCCTTTTTGTAAGGCTCCTGCACGCGCTTGACGCTCTCAACAATGTCCTGCGCCTCAATGTACTCAATGTCCACCTGCGTGGTGTCGCCGATGAGTCCGAGCACCGTGGAGTGCACGCCGTCCCAGCGGTTGATTTTTACGTCATAGTCGGTTTTGAGCTTTTCGGTGAAGCTCAAAAGCTGTTCGGGTGTGGTTGTTGGCTTTAAAACAATAATCATGGGAGTTTCCTTCTTTCTGCTCAATTTACCCACAGTTATTTTACCACTTTAAAGCGCAACAGTCAATAGCCGAAAAGAACATTTTTGCAGGGCGTTTTCATGAAAAAATGCAGGGACAAACGCGCTTGTTTGCCCCTGTGAATGGTCGCTGTTAAATTTCGGCGCTGATGTTTACTGCGGCATGGTTTCCAGATTGATCTGCACCATGTACGCCACGTTGCCGTCCTTGGCAAAGAACATGTTATACAAGCCGGGCTTGCCGTAATCGGGATTGACGTAAAGCGCGCCTGCATAGTTATGCTGCGCCTTGTCGGGCGTTGCGCCTTCCAAAAACGGGAAGCTCTTTTCGTCGCAGATTGTGCGGAGCTCCTGCTCGGTCACTTCGGCATAATCCTTTTGCGCGTCGTTTTCGACAACATACACATTGAACAGCGAGGCGTCGGTGTCGGTGTAAATGCCAATCCACTCGTTAAGGTAGAAGTCCGCGTGCAGTCCCTCGGTGACAAAATCCTTGTCAGTGAGCTGATTGGCCGTGCTGTATTCGTGATGGCCGGAATCCGAAAGGAGCACCATACCTTTGATGACGAAATCCTCCTGCGGCTTAACGGCTTGCAGCGTGCCGACCAAGCTGCCGTCGGTGACGACTGCGGAAGCGCTTGCCTGCGTTGCCGCTTCGCTTTCGGTTTTTGAAGCCGCCGCTTCGGTGGCAGCCTGTGTAACCGCCTGACTTTCGGTTTTGCTTTCGGTTTTGGCTTCGGTTTTGGCTTCGGTTTTGCTCTCACTCTTTTGACCGCATGCCGCAGCGCCGAGCGCGAGCAGCGCGACCAGTGAAAATGCAATCAGTTTTTTGATCATGATATCCTCCTTTGATTATATTAAAATCAGTTGCCTTATTATAGCAATTTAGACAGAGGATTGTCAAGGCAACGAAATGCCAATGCGCGACCCTAAAGGTAAGGCTACTTTAGCCTTAAAACCTCAATCACGCGCGAGGTGGTTTTAAGCGGCGTTGCGGCGCCCTTTACAACAACATCAGCAGCCGAAAGGTACAGCGGCATGCGCTGCTCATACAGCCGCGCCATCACCTCGTTTTTATCCGGACGCTGCAAAAGCGGGCGCACGGTGTCGTTGCGCAGGCGGTACTGAATGACGCTGAGCGGCACGTCGAGCAATACAATTTTGTCCTTGCCGCGAAACGCCTGCACGTTGCGTTCAAAGGTCAGCGCGCCGCCGCCGGCGGCGACAATCAGATTGCTCATTTCGCTCAGCTCAAGACAGGCTTCATGCTCTCTGTCGCGAAAGCCGTCCTCGCCAAAGGCGGCGAAAATTTCCGACACGGTCATGCCCGCCTTCTGTTCAATATATTTGTCCATATCCACAAACCGTCTGCCGGTTTTGCGGGCAAGCGTTTTGCCCACTGTGGATTTTCCGCAGCCCATAAAGCCGCAGAGAATAATGTTGTTCATGTTTTTTCCTCTTTGATTGGTGATAAACAGTAAGCTGCAACTCACTAACCACTTACAAAAGCTGCTCTGCCGCGTCGAGAACGAGCTTGTCGATGTCCTTTTTATCATATTCCGAGCCGTCCCAGATTTGGTGCGCGACGACTGCCTGCCAGACGAGCATGGACATGCCGCCCTCGGCTTTGCTGCCGTTTGCCTTGGCGCGTTTGACAAGGGTTGTTTCGAGGGGATTGTAAATCGCGTCAAACACCGCGCCGCAGCGGCCGATGGCGCAGTTGTGAATCGGCTGGGCGTCCGTGTTGGGATACATGCCCACGGGCGTTGCGTTAATCAGCACGTCCACGGTGCCGATAATCTGGTCGATTAAGCCGAAGCTGACCTTGGTTTCGGGCAGTTTGCGGGTGATGTCAAGACACAAAAGCCCTGCTTTGCCTACATCCTCGCGGCGTACCGCAAACTCAAAGGGCTTGCCGCGCAGAGCAATTTCGTATGCCATTGTGCGTGCCACGCCGCCGCAGCCGAGAATCATAATTCTGCCGTCGAGCGAAATCCCCGCCGCCTCAATTGCCTTGATAAAGCCGTCGGGGTCGGTGGTGTAGCCTGTTGCCTTTCCGTCAAGGTTGGCGACGGTGTTCACGCTGCCGTACATCTTCGCCTTGTCGTCCAAGCCGTCGAGCAGCGGAATAATGCTTTGCTTGTGCGGAATGGTGATATTGTAGCCGTCGAGGTGCTTCAGGGTCTTGTCGTATTCCGCCGCGAGATTTTCGGGCGCAATGTCAAATTTTGTGTAATCGGCGTCGATTCCCGCCAAATCAAACAGTCTTTTGTGGATAAAGGGTGACATGGTATGACCGATAGGGTGTCCGATAACCGCGTAATGCTTTGTGCTCATAAGTAGCCTCCGTAAAATTTCTTAATAAGTGATGATTTGCTTCGATAGAATGTCAATTATTTATGCAAAACCAAGAAATTTCAAAAAATTTCAATTTACATATTGACAAAGACGGCAAAGTCAAATAATATGGAAGAGTAACAAACACAGGGTTTGTTTTGCGATGGTTAAATCCGTTAATCATTGTAGCACAAAATATGTGCGTTTGTAAATAAGCGGCGCGCATAATCTTTTACAGGAGGAAATTATCATGGTATTGGAGAAAGTCAAAGCAATTCTTGCCGAGCAGTTTGACGTAGACGAGGATAAGATTACAGAGGAAACCGATCTGCAGGAAGATCTCGGCGCGGATTCCCTGGACGTTGTAGATTTGCTGATGTCCATTGAGGACGAGTTCTCGGTTGAGGTTCCCGACGAGGAAATCGAAAACATCAAGACCGTTGGCGCTCTCGTTGCTTACATCGAGGCAAATTCTTAATTGAATTTACAACCAAACGATAGCAGAGCCTTTCGGGGCTCTGTTCTTTTTTTGAGTTGAGCGTTGAGAGAAAAACCGGCAGGCTTCACTAAACGCTAACTCTGTTCTCCTTCTCTTGCAATCGCCAAAAACTTGTGCTATACTTTATATATAGAAACCAACAAAAGCCGCAAGGAGCCCGGAATGACTACTCTCACCAAGGACGCGATAAAAAAATCCTTTATGAAGCTGCTGAATACCAAGCAGGTCAACAAGATTACCGTTAAAGAAATTGTGGAGGACTGCGGCATTAACCGCAATTCCTTTTATTACCATTTTGACGATATTCCCTCGCTGATTGAGGAGATTCTCAACGAGCAGGCAGACGCGCTGATGCAGGAAAACGAGGGGAAGAACAGCATTTACGAATCTATTTTGCAGGCGATGGACTTTGCGCTGCAAAACAAAACCGCGATGATGCACCTGTTCCAGTCAGCCAACCGCGACATGTTTGAGCGCTATCTCAACCGCGTTGCCAACCGCACTGTCACCGAATATTTTGACGCCGCTTTTTCGGAAGAAAATCTTGACGACGGCGACAAGCAGGCGATTATCATGTATTACAAAAGCCTTTTGGTCGGCTTTGTCATTGAATGGCTCAGCAGCGGCATGAAGTACGATTTGAGTATTCAGGTGCAGCGCCTGTGCGAGTTGTTTGAGGGAACCACCGAAATTGCCGTCGGCAGATGCAGACGGAAAGCGTCGAAAGCTGAGGAATAAAACGCGCAGAGCCTTCCGCGCGTTTTTTCTTTTTAATTTCTGTTGAAATCTTGAGGCAAATGGGGTATAATGCAAATATCAAGGTCTAGGAGGACGCATCATGAATTGTCCCAACTGCAACCGTCCCGTCGGGGAAAACCAAACCGTGTGCGAGCACTGCGGCAAAAGCCTTTTGCCTGACAGTGAAAAGCAGCGGTTTACCCTTGACGAGGATTTTGTCTTTTCCCATAGAGACACGTCACGAAAAAGAAGAAATGTCCCGCGCAATGTGTTTATTGTGCTGCTCGCCGCGCTGGTGGTTTGCGCCGCCGTGCTCGGCGTAATGTGGTTTATGCGCCGCGGCAGTACACCCGCGACGCCCGCTGTTACAACCACCGCTCCCGAAACGACCGTTGCCGCGACCGCCGCGCCGCCCGCAACCACCGTTCCCGCAACCACCGTTGCCGCGACTACGGTGCCTGCAACGACGGTTCCCGCTGTAACGGTTCCGGAGGATTCCACCGACGAGGAGGAAAAGCTTGCAAAGTATATCGGCAAAACCGCGCTGTATAATACGCTTGTTTCCGCCGTGGACGGCGACACCAAGCTCAATCTTGTGGTTGAGGACAACATGGTGCTGGCAACCTACCGCGTGCAGGCGGAGGGTGAGGGCGAGGAAACCGAGGAGTATCTCAATTCGCTTGAGAGCAGCTTTGACGAGGTTTGCGCCCGCCTTGACGGTTATGTGTATGAAATGAAAGAGAAAAGCGGCGTTTCCAACGCTGAAATCCAAATTACCGCAGTTGACCAAAACGGTAGGGTTATCTTTTCACAGATAGTGGATTAATACTAATACCTAATAAAAAAATCTGCTTTCTATCAGGAATTAGTATAAAGGAGGAACCGTATGAATTGTCCCAATTGTAATCATCCCTTAGCGCCCAATGTTAAGTTTTGTCCCATTTGCGGCACACCCGTTGTGTCCGACGCTTTCAGCACCGCGAAAACGCAGGTGATGGAGGAAGTGCCGCCCACGCAGGAGTATATTCCGCCGCAGCCCGAACCGTCCGGCTATGACGTTCAGCCCGGCAACCCTGCTCCCGCCGGCGGCGCTTCGCCGCAGCAATACGGCGACCCGTTTCAGCAGCCCGCAGGCTATCAGCCGCCCGCTGCTCCCGACGCGTATGATTATCAGCCGCAGAAGCAGGAGTATCCGCAGCCGCAGCAGCAAAACGGCTATGACGCGCAGTTCCGTCAGTATCAGCAGCCGTCGCAGTACGGCGCTTCCCATGCCTCTCAGCCCAACGGCAAGCCCGACATGTCCAAAAAGAACAACATGCCGCTGATTATCGTCATCATTGTGCTCGCCGTGCTGTTGGTCGGCGGCGCGATTTTTGGAATCGTCATGCTGGTTAACGGCGCGAAGAACAGCGGCAATCAGCCCGCAACCGCTCCCACGGCGGCGGTGACAACAACAGCCGGAAGTTCTTCGCAGGCACAAACCTCCGCGCAGCAGCAGACAAGCGCGCAGGAGCAGACAAGCGCGCAGGAGCAGACCTCCGCCCAAAGCTCCCGCGAGGAAAGCTCGCAGGCACAGCAGTCAAGCGCGGCGGAAAGTTCACAGGCGCAGCAGTCAAGCGCCGCACCCTACAGCGGCAGCCACGCTGTGAAGAACGCCGTGGGTCTGACGCTTGTGGAGGCGGATTCCATTCACGCCGACGATAAGGAAGCCGAGGAAAAGCTGAATAAATATCTGGCGGAGAACGACGAGGCAGGGCTTGAAAAATCGCTCTCCAACGACACCTACGCCACCGATATTTTCATTCAGGGCAACGCTGTTGTTTATCAAATGACCTTCCGGACGGATTTGACCGATACGCAAAAGCAATCGCTGAAAACCTATATTGACGACAATATGTCGGATATGTCCTCGTCGCTCAAGGACGGCAGAGAGGAATCCGGCGTTGCGGACATGGTGATTGTCTGCGCCTATCTCGCCAAGGACGGTTCGTTAATTGCCGGCGGCGTTTGCGACAAATAAGGAGTTTTTGCATGAAACAAGCAATCAAAGCGCTCGCGCTTGTATGCGTGCTTGCGCTCGGCTGTGTGGTGTTTTGCGCCTGCGGCGGCAAGAGCGAAAGCGCCAAAACAGAAGAAACCCAGCCCGCCGCCACCGCGCTGACCAATGAAAACGGCGTGGTGCTGATGGAGAATCCCGCCATTCACGCGGGAGATTCTGCCGCCCAGGAAAAGCTGGAGCAGTATTTGCAGGCGCACAACGCGCTTTCGGCGGCTGCGGCAAATCTCAGCAGCGATTATTACACCGCAAAGGTGTTCGCCAAAGGCAACGCGGTTGTCCTTGAAATGGACGTCACCGCCGACTTGACCGACGCGCAAAAGCAGTCGCTTTCCGGCACAGCCGAAGCCATCAAGCAGAACGCGGACTATTCGCTCGCCAAGGGCAGAACCGACTCCGGCGTCAGCGACATGGTTGTCGTGATTGCCTTTGTCGGCAGGGATAACACGGTTCTCGCAAGCGCTCTCAGCGACACCGCGCAGGAAACCGCCGCTGCCACCGCGCCGCAGGAAACCACCCAGCCCGCTACCGAAGCGGACAATCAGGAAAATCAAGATAATCAAGATAATGCGGAAAACGCTGAAAACGCCGAAAACTCGGAAAACGCGGGCAACGGCGAAGAAACAGCTGAATAACAAAACGAAAAGGCACAGCCGGAACAGCTGTGCCTTTTATATTTTAAATTATCGCGCTTACAAAAACGCTTCCGTAATTAATACGCCTGCAATTGTGCGATTGCCTTTGCCGCGTCCTCTGCCTTGAACACTGCCGTGCCTGCCACGCAAACGTCAACGCCTGCCTCGGCTGCCTGTGCGATAGTCGCCGCGCCGATGCCGCCGTCGGCTTCAATCAAAAGGTCAATGCCGCGTTTTTGGGCTTCCGCCTTGATTTCCTTTACCTTGGGCAGCATGTCCGCCATGAAGGACTGACCGCCGAAGCCCGGTTCCACCGTCATCACCAGCACCAGCGCCAGCTTGTCCAGATAAGGAAACACCGCGCTTGCGGGCGTGTTGGGCTTAATCACCAGACCGGGCAAAATGCCGCGCTCACGGATTTTGTCAATCGTTGCGTCAATGTCGGAATCACATTCCACATGGAAGGTGATAATATCCGCGCCCGCGTCGGCAAAATCGTCAATATAGCGCAGCGGTTCGGAAATCATCAGGTGCACGTCAAAGGGCTTGTCCGAATATTTCCGCACCCACTTGATAACCGGCGCGCCAAAGGTGAGGTTCGGCACAAAGTGACCGTCCATCACGTCAAGGTGCATCCAGTCCGCGCCTGCCTTGTCCATGCGTCTGATTTCTTCTCCCATCACCGAAAAGTCGCAGGACAGGAGGGAAGGAGCTATTTTCATATATTTCATGCCTTTCTTTTGTGAAATGTGGAAATTAAGGGCGGGCGCTGCCCGCACCCGATTTATAATGCTGTAGCGGGCAAGCCATGGCTCGGCAACTCGGTGTGTGTTGCTAAGTAAATAACAGCCGCTAAATCTGCATTTCGACGCGCCGTTATGCCGACCTTTGAGTTAAACCGACTTTTCAAAAGGCGCGCTGCTGCTACAGCCGTAGAGCTACAGCCGTAGCTATGGCTTTTGGATTGCCGGGGCGATGATGGCGGCGGCTGCCCAGAAGAGGGCGTAAATCAGAACCTCCAGCGTGCCCATGACGCCGACGCCGGCGTAGAGCACCAGCGGCGATGCGATCAAAATACCCAAAACCACGGCAATTAGCTGCAATACAATGGCAAGTGAAATGTTGCCCTTGATTTTTACGCAGCCCGAAACCGCACGCGACAGCGCGGCAGCCTTGCCGTGCGTCACCAGATAAGCGCGGGAACTTTCCTCGGTCACGCCCTGCGCTTCCTTGAGTACATTGCCCAAGCCTGTCGGCAGCACCTTAATGCTGCGGTAAAACAGGTTGTAAAGCTGCGCCACCAAATCATCGGTGATGTTGTAGTCGGTGGTTCGGATTAAGAAGCTGATTCCGTTTGCCTCGGCGCGCTGCATTTCGCTTTTCAACTCCGGGTCGGCGTGATAGCGGGTCACCAGCATACCAACCAGCCTGCCTGCGCGGGCAAGATAGGTGATCTGTCTGCCGTTCTTGGAGAAGCTCTCCTCATATTCGTCGGGCGGCGTTTCTACACGGTATTTTTCCATCAGCGCGCGCGAGCCGACCAAAATACGCTCGCCGTTAATCCAGCCAACCAAGCCGAGGCTGTCCTCATAGAGCACGCTCTCTACCTCCGGCAGCGTTTCCTTTGTTTCGGAAACCACAGAGTCAAAGGCGTTGGCAATCGGGTTTTGCGCTTCCTTCAGCACGGCAATGCCGCACAGCAGCGACTCGTCCACGTTGTATTCCTCAAAGGTTTTGATACCCTCCAACTCAATCGCGTCAGCGGGGAAAAGTTCGTTGGCGTCAAGCATAATCGCGGTGCTGTCACAGAACTGCTTGATGGACGGATAGCCCGTCAGCATGGCGCCGTAGCCCGTCAGAGTCTTGCACAGCTTGCGCACAGGAAAGTTGACCGCCAGCAGTGTTGAAATCGGAACCGACAGCGCCGTAATCAGCGCCAGCGTGTTCACCGCGTCCGAAAACGACAGCTTGACAACGCCGTACAGCAGCGTAATCACCAGCGCCGCCACCGTGGTAACAGGCGCAAGCTTTGAAGCCAAATCCTCGCTGGGGTCGGGCGCGTAGGAAATTTTCAGGAAATTAGAGGCAAATTTTGTTTTGTGCTGATACGCAATCAGATTCTTTTCCGACGCGGTGCCGCTCAGCATTTTGTTTGCCACGCTTTCATTATTATAGATTTTCGCCGCGTATTTCTGTCCCTTTGCGGTCACAAAGCGGAAGTTGTCCTTGACGCGCAGCACCAGCAGCAGCTTGCCGAGGTTGTTCGCAAAGAACGCGAGCAGCACAATCACACAGTAGTAGTTGATGTTAAAGCCCGACATGTCGCCCAGACAGAAGAACGACACAATCGTTTGAATCACAGCCGCCACGCCCGCAACGGCAACGCCGGTGTCGGAATTGCCCTTAAAACGGAGCAGCGGAGTCAGTCCGCTGAGCATTGCCACGCGGTTGAGCACCACCGACGCGCCAATCAGCAGAAAGTTGAACACCGCATAGGCGGCGGGAGCAACGGGAATCGCGGAGATAATCGCCTCCGGGAACACGCGCGTAACAAAGGTCAGCACAATCGCAACAGCGGCGATAACGCCCGACAGCAGTGTGCGGAAAAACAGCTTTCGAATATTCTCATTCAGCTCAAATTTAATGCTGTTTTCGTCCTCCTCGCCGGTGTAGTCCTCCACCGGCTTTGCTTTTTCCTTGGGCGTGTCCTCGTCGTCGGACTCGTCCTTGGAGAAAAAGCCCACCACAGCGGTCAAAACGCGCTCTTGCAGCGGCGGCTTTTCCGCCTTTTCTTCCTTCGGCTCCTCAATTTTCGGCTCCGGGCGAATCACGTGAGCAATCACGGACGGATTCTTGGAGTGAATATATTCGTCATATTCCCGCGCCACTACCTCGGAGAATCTGCCCGCCTTGACGTTCAGAATGTTGCGCGGCTCCTCGGGGCGGTAAACCGGCACCTTTGCCACCACATGCTCCGGCTCAATTTCGGGCTGCGGCTCCTGCGGCGGTGCGGCTGTTTCGGCTGCTCCGGCTTGTCCGCCGTTCTCCGCATTCTCCGCTTTATCCGCTTGCTGCGGCGCGTCCTCAATTTCAATGTCAATGCCGTTGAAGCTTTCAATCGACGGATTTTCGCGGAACTGCTCCAACTCTCCGAGCACCTCGCCCGCAAACTGCGTTTCTTCGGCGTATTCGGGGCGCAGGGTGATGATTTTGCTTTCCTCGCGCAGCCGCTCGCGCTCGGCTTCCTCCCGCGCCTTTTGCTCCGCTTCGGCAGCGGCTTTTTCGGCGGCAAGGCGGGCTTCCTCGGCAAGCTCCTCGGGTGTTTTAACGTCCTCGCCGCTTTGGCTGCCGTCCATCAGCAGTTCGGTTTTCATGGTGGCGGCGGTCTTTTCCCCGACAATCGCGTTCGAGCCGTCCGCTTCCTTTTCTTTCTTATCCAAATCCAGCGGGTTCTCGTTTTTCAGCCGTGGCTTTTTGTCCGCGTTGCTGAAAATCTCCTGCACCTTTGGCTTGGCGCGATACCGCTGCGCGGTCTTTTTCATCTGCTCGCGGTCTGCCTGCTGCTGGCGCTCGTCAAGGATACTCTGGATTTCAAGTTCCTTGAGCAAATCGTTCTTTTTATCGTAATCAGACAATTCTGTCCACTTCCTTTCCGCTTATTCTCTGCCCTTCAGGGCGTGATAGAGCAGCACGCCCGCCGCGACAGAAGCGTTCAGTGAATTGATTTTTCCCTTCATCGGCAGCGACACAATCACGTCGCACTTTTCGCGCACCAAACGCGAAATTCCCTTGCCTTCGTTGCCGATTACAATCGCGCAGGCGCCCGACATGTCGCATTTTTCATAGTCCTCGCCGTTCATATCGGCTCCATACACCCACACGCCGTGGGCTTTGAGGTCGTCGAGCAGCTTAGCGATGTTCGTCACACGCGCCACGCGCATAAATTCCACCGCGCCTGCGCTCGCCTTTCCGACGGTGTAGCTGAGCGTTGCGCTGCGGCGCTTGGGAATAATCACGCCGTGCGCGCCCACACACTCGGCGGTGCGGATAATCGCGCCGAGGTTGTGCGGATCCTCCAACTCGTCAAGCACCACCACAAACGGCGGCTCGTTTCTGCTTTCGGCATATGCAAAAATTTCCTCCACCGTCGCGTATTCCTTGGCGGCGGCAAGAGCGACAATTCCCTGATGGGTCGCGTTGCCGCTGAGAAAATCGAGTTTTACGCGGTCAACCTCTTTAACGGGGATCTGCTTATCGCGCGCCTTGGCGAGAATTCCCACCACTGCGCCGCTTTTTTCGCCGCGCGCCACCAAAATTTTGTCAATCGGTCTGCCGCTGCGAATCGCCTCGCTCACAGGATTTCTGCCCGCAATCACATCGGGCTTGGGTTCGGTCGCTTTCTCTTTCATAACCATTCCTCGCAAATTTCGTTACATTCCTTTATATTATAACATAAGTATACAGGATTTGATTTTCTTTTTGGGAATTATAATCGTTTTTCTGTGGTAAGTGCCCTGCCGCTAACCACTCATCACCACTGCTCCGTAGTCCAGATAGTCGGGAATAATGCCGTACATGCCTGTTTCCGGGTCAACAAACAGCGCGTGCATGGGCGGGAAGGGCGTGAGGCTGAAATACAGCGCGACGAATAAAAACAGCAGCGCCACTGCGGGCGCGAACAGTTCGCGCAGATACAAATCGGAGCAGTAAAGCGCCGCCGATACCGCAAACGCCGCCGCAAGGCTGAGCGCCGCCGAAACGCCCGCGTGCATACCGCAGAGCCTCAGACCGAGGTACAAGCCGCCCAGCAGATAGAGTCCTGCGGTTTTGGCGACGGCAAAACGGTACAGCGACACCCGCACCGCCAGCACCTCAATCAGTCCCCACAGCAGATAGGGGAGAAGCAAGGTTTTTGCGCTCTCCCAAATGCTGCCGTTGACAGCGCCGAACAGGATTCCAAGCAGCTCGTGGTTGTTCCATTCGTAAAAGCGGCGCATAAAGGCGGAGCAAGCCAACACAAAAGCAATGCCGCCGAATTCTAAAGGAAGAATCTTTCTGGTCAAGTTTAACCCTCTTTTTCTCGTTACAAAATTGTATTATTTTTGAGCGGAATTAAACGGAGAAAAACATCATTCGGATTTCACAATTATACAAACTGTAAAATTCGTTTCTATCATTAAAATGTGGAAAACTCTGTGGAAAGTGTTAAAAGCAGTGTTGAGATTCACAAGACCGCGCCTTGATTTTTACGCCTTCGTCAAAAATGAAGCGAATTTTTGTTCTTTCCACACAAATTTCTCTTTTGAAATTTTCCACATTCAACTCAACTGATTGTATAAAAACGGTGTCAAGTCAATTCTTGTGAATTCGCTTTCAGCCGAAGAAAATCCTTGTCAGCACCGCGCTGAGCACCATTGCCGTCAGGTCGGCGGCAACCGCGGCAACCAGCGTGTGCCGCGTTTTTTTGACGCCTACACAGCCGAAATACATTGCCGTTGCGTAAAAGGTTGTTTCGCTGGAGCCCGCTAAAATCGAGGCGACCCTGCCCGCAAAGCTGTCGGGTCCGCAGTCCTCAAACACCGAAATCAGCAGTGCTGTTGACCCGCCGCCCGACACCGGACGGAGCATTGCCATCGGCACCACTTCCACCGGGAATCCGACTGCCTTTGCCGCAGGCGCCAAAAAACCGCACAGCACCTCAATCGCACCGCTGGAGCGCAGCAGGCTGACCGCGAACATCAGCCCCAAAATTGCCGGAGCGATTTGATACAGGGTTCTGAGTCCGTCGCGTGCGCCCAAAACAAAGCTGTCAAACACCGGCACACGCCGCACCAGCGCGAAAATCACAATCACCGCCGCAAATGCGGGCATTATCATCTGCATATTCTTTCTCTCCTGTGTGCCGCAATACGATTGCCTGTCACCGCAATCACCAGCGCAACCGTCAGCGCGCAGGCGGAGCTGATCCACACCGGTGCCAAAATTTCAAACGGCGCCGCGCTGCCGTAGGTTCCGCGCAGCATACCCAGTGTTGTCGGCATTAATTGCAGCGAGGCGGTGTTCATCACGACAAAAATCACCATTTCGTCGCTCGCCGTATCGCCGCCGTCAAGCCGGTGCAGCTCCTTCATTGCCCGCAGTCCGAGCGGCGTTGCAGTGTTGCCCAGCCCGAGCAAATTCGCGCTGATGTTCATGGAAATTGCCTCAAACGCCGCGCTGTCCCGCTCGAGTCGCGGAAACAGCCGCCGCAGCGCGGGTGAAAACAGCCTTGCCACCAGCGCGTTAAGCCCGCTGCGTTCAGCGATTTTCATCAGCCCCGACCACAGGCACATCACGCCGGCCAGCGTCAGCAAAAGCTGCACCGCGTCCGCCGCGCTGTCGACAAACGCCTTCGACAAATTTTCCGTGTTTCCGAGCGCAACCGCGCAAATCACGCTTAAAAGGACAAAAACGCTCCAAATGACATTCAATTTGTCCCAAACCTCCTCGCTTCCGGTACTAAAAATCAAATTATCGTGGAAAGAATTGACAAATGAGCCATAAAATGGTAAAATATAGGCGTAAAATGTAGAACGGAGGCGACCATATGATTTACACCAATTTCAGGGAAATCGACAAGGCGGGGCGTATCGTCATTTCAAAAGATATTCGCCGTCACCTCAACATTAACGCGGGCGACGTCCTGCAAATCAACGCCGACGACGGGCAAATCATCATCAAAAAAGCCGAGCCAAAATGCGTTTTCTGCAACACGCCGGAAAATCTGACGGAATTTTCGGGCAAGCACATCTGCGCCGGCTGCCTGCAGAAGCTGCGCGGCGAGTGACCTTATCAAAATATACGGTGAAGCGAGTGAATTTATGAAGCTTTTTCTTGCGAATATCCATGAAATTCAAGAGGAGCACCTGCGCCTGATTTCACCCGAACGCGCGGCAAAGGCAATGCGCTACAGGTTCTCCGACGACCGCAAGCGAAGCATTGCCGGCGGTTTGCTGCTGCGCGAATTTTTGGGTGACGCGGAAATTTTTACCGATGAGTTCGGCAAGCCGCGCACAACGGACGGCAGGTGCTTTAATCTTTCTCACAGCGGCGACTGGGCAATCCTTGCGCTCAGCGAATGTGAAATCGGCTGCGACATTGAGAAAATCCGTCAGGTTGACCCGCTGCGGCTGGGAAAAACCGTTTTTACCGGGCGCGAGCTTGCCTTGATTCGACAGAACCCCGACCGCCTTGGTGTGTTTTTCGATTTGTGGACAAAAAAAGAAGCGCTGCTCAAATGCATGGGCGAGGGCTTTCACCGCGCGGCAAAAACCGTTGACGTCAGCGGCGGCGTCTTTTGCGAAAACGGCGGCGTTTACAACATCAAAACACAGAATTTTGCGGACTATTCCGTTTCCGTCTGCGTAAAAAACGGCAGCGCTTCGTTTGAAACGCAGATGGTGCATTTCAATTGACAATGGATAACTTGGCACAGAAAAAACGAAAAAACACTTGCTTTTTTAGCAAAAACATATTATGATATTTACAATACGGTAAGTCTGCCCTTTGCAGCGCCGTTAAATTCTTTTTGAAAAGGAGAATATTACTATGGGTATTATCAGAGCGGCGATTAACGCCGTAACAGGCGGTCTTGCCGACACATGGCTTGAAGTCATCGAGCCCTCTCCTATGGGCGAACATACCGTTATCGCTCCGGGTCAGCTCGTAACGCAGAACGGCAAAAACCAGAATAAAAAGGGTTCTTCCAATATCGTTTCCAACGGCTCCATCATCCATGTTTACGACAAGCAGATGATGATTCTCGTTGACGGCGGCAAAATTGTTGACTACACCGCAGAGCCGGGCTACTTTAAGGTTGACAACAGTTCTATGCCCTCTCTGTTTAACGGACAGTTCGGCGACGCCATCAAAGAAAGCTTCTCGCGTATCAAATACGGCGGCGTTTCCTCACAGTCCCAGCACGTTTTCTATATCAACTTAAAGGAAATCAAAAACCTGAAATTCGGCACCACCTCGCCGGTTCAGTATTATGACGCATTCTATGACGCGGAGCTCTTTATGGGACTTCACGGTTCCTATTCCATCGAGATTACCGATCCCTTCAAGTTCTATCAGCAGGTGATTCCCAACGAGATCATCACCGAGAACAGGAGCCTTGAGTTTGAGGGCGAATTTATCCGTATGTATAACGAGGAGTTTGTGACCGAGCTCGGCACCGCGTTCAACCAGTATTCCGCCGACGGCAACCGCATCAGCTTCATCACCTCCAAGTCAAAGGAAATGGCGAAGTACATGCGCGACGCGCTCGACGACGACTGGAACGAAAACCGCGGCTTTGCGATTTCGCACGTTTCCATGATGCCGCCCAAGTATTCCGACAAGAGCCAGGAAATCATCGACAAGCGTGCCGCAATGGGTTCTACCGTCAGCTATCTGCGCGACGGCGCCAACCAGCAGGCTTACATGGCGCAGAACATCGCTGAAGGCATCAACGCGGCAGGCCACAACGAGGGCGGCGCAATGAACGCGTTCCTCGGCATGGGCATGGCGCAGAACATGGGCGGCGGCGTAATGGGAACCTACATGCAGAATCCCCAGTACACGCCTCAAAACGGCGGCTATCAGCAGCAGCCCATGCAGCAACAGCAGCAGGCTCCTCAGCAGCAGGCGGCTCCCGCAGGCGGCTGGACTTGTCCGAGCTGCGGCGCAACCAACAACGGCAACTTCTGCTCCGAATGCGGCGGCAAAAAGCCCGACGCACCCAAAAAGCGCTTCTGCGGCAACTGCGGCGCACAGCTGACCGAAGGACAGAAATTCTGCCCCGAGTGCGGCACTAAGCAATAAATTAACAAATTCGTAGGGGCGACCCTTGCGGTCAATGTCAACAAGCTAAACAGACAGAGGCAGAATTTTAACCTTATTCTGTCATTCTGAGCGGTCGCCCATTTTTAAAAATAGGAGCAGCTTTATGGCTACTATGAACTACAAGTGTCCGAATTGCGACGGAC
>CAMVLW010000003.1 GCA_947168445.1 uncultured Clostridia bacterium | reverse complement strand
AATACAAAAAGGGACGTGGCTTCCACGTCCCTTTCACTATTTACAGCGTTTCACGCACTATCATTTCAAATACTTAAAAATCAGCGCTCGCTGGGATGCCATTCTTCGTTGCCGAAGATAAAGTCGTCCAAATCCATAATGACGAATTTCATGCTATACACCTCCTGAATCATGTAATAACAGTTTATTCAGGAGAGAATCCGATTATTCCTTGTTATCGAGAATTTTCAGATAATCCATAATCAAATCGGCTGCCTGCCCGGTGCTCAGATGGGTGCTGTTAATGCACAAATCATAGTTTTCGGGCGCGCCCCATTTTTGTCCTGAATAAAAGCTGTAGTAATTTGCTCTGTTTTTGTCTGCTTTGGAAACCGCCTGTCGAGCTCTTGACGGTTCAATGTCCTGTCTTTCCACGGCACGCTTTGCTCTGACGTCCAAATCTGCGTAGATGAATACCTTTACAACATTCTCATATTCCTTCAGAATATAGTCCGCACATCTTCCGACAACAACGAATACTTCCTTTTCCGCCTTTTCCTTGATAATCTTATGCTGTAAGATATAGAGCCGGTCGTTCATGGGCAAATCACCCATTGCCGAGAAACCGCTGCCGTAATTATACAAACCCGTTGACAGCGTATAGAGAAGGCTGTTGCTCATTCTTTCGTCAGCCTTTGCGAATACCTCGGGACTGATGCCGCTTTCCTTCGCCGCGAGAGAAATCAGTTCCTTGTCATAAAAACCAATGCCGAGCTTCTCGGCGAGTAACTTGCCGATGTCATGTCCGCCCGAACCGTATTGTCTTGTGATTGTGATGATTTTCTTGCAGCTCATAATCGCACCTCGGTATTCTAACAAAAGTATTATTCCCTTAAATAATTCTTCTGTGTAAATATATAATAACACAAAATTTAAAAATTGCTACACTTTTTTATCAACTTTTTAATTTTTATGAAATCTACACAATGAAGTTTTCAATTGCTTGTGTATTCTGCATAAGAAATATGAATGACATTTCCACAAAAATTCAAAAAAATCTTACAATTTTCAATATATTTTTGACAAAACCAATGACAAAACAAATTAATTATGCTATACTTTACATACAAAGTGCAAACTTTGCGTGATTTTGGAGATACTTCGACAATATTTTAACAAAGAGGGAGATGTTTATGAAAAAGTTACTATCTGTTTTTCTCGTGATGTGTCTGCTGCTCACGGCGTTCCCGCTGACGGCGTTTGCCGCGCAGGATAATGCGTCGCCGGCAGGCGACAACAGCGGCGCCACAGGCGACTGCACATGGAACTTTGACAGCGAAAACGGCGAGCTGACCATCAGCGGCAGCGGCGCAATGGCAAATTATTACGACAGCACCATGACGCCTTGGTTCGGGCAAGCCGGGCATATCAAAACCATTCAAATTCAGGAGGGCGTGACCCATATCGGCGACAGCGCCTTTGCGTTTATCGGCGGCTTGCAGTATATTAACCTGCCCGACAGCCTGAAAACCATCGGCTCAAACGCCTTCAAGAGCACGTCCTTAAACGGCGTTTTTATTCCCGAAGGCGTTACCTCCATCGGTGCCAACGCTTTCCGCGACTGCACAAGCCTTCGCTTTGCCACGCTGCCCAAGAGCTTGGAAACCGTCGGACAAGCGGCGTTTCTCAATACCGCTTTGAGCGGCATTGAACTGCCGAATTTCAATACTCAAATCGGCTACTATGCCTTCGGCTATGATTCGAACGCCAAAAAGATGGAAGGCTTTACCGTCACAGGCTACGACAGAAGCACTGCCTACGGTTACGCAAACTCCAACGGCTTCACCTTTATCGACATCGAGGGCACGCAGTACGCGCTGCGCGTTTATATGGGTCGCGCGATTAAGGTGACTACGCAGGAGGTTGTCACCAAAGCGCGCGCGGGTGAGCGGATTCAAATCGATCAGCACCCCGACCCGTACGTTACCATCAAGGGCTATTCCGCCGAGGGCGTCACCTTTGAGCAGATTGACGGCAAGTGGTATTTCACCATGCCCGGCCACGCGCTGATTGTTTATCTTAATTATGAAACGGCGAAGCCGATTAACATTGACTTTTCCCACGGCGATACCGTGAGTCTGAGCACCGAGCAATATCTGTTCCTCACGGTGAATTCCGATATTCTCACGCCGTACCGCACGTCGAGCGACGGAAACGGTACATACACCTATGACCTCGATTCAAACGGCGCCGACGACGTGCGTATTGAGCGCTATCAGGCGGTGAAACTCGGCACCGCAAGTATTCAAACCTCCGTCAGCTTTTCAAAGGACGGCGCGTCCTTCTCGCCGGTGACCTTCCTGTTTGCGGCGAACAGCATTGACAGCGTGGAGTTGTATCTGGAGTTTCCCAACGCGGGCGACAGCTATAATTATGCCGCCGACGGTGCAGCGCTCAGCACGATGGGCGACAACCGCTTTACAATTGAAAGCGCAACATGGTACAGCGAATGGGGCATTGCGCCCGAACGCTTTGAGGGCGGACAAAAATACTTTGTCGAAATGGTTCTCCGTCCGGCGGAGGGTTATGCGTTCTTTGCCAACACGCGCGTTAAGGTGGACGCTTCCGAAGAAATGCCGCCCTATGCCACGGTTTACCGTATGGACAACAGCGGCAGCCTGCACGCATACACCACAGCGACCTATCTCCCCGGCGAAGCGCATGCAGTTCATGTCAACGGCGGCATGGCGGCGAAATATCCCGACCAGTACAACGCATGGAACGCTGTTTCCGGCGCGAGAGCGGGCGAGGCGGTGTGGCTGTCCGTCAGCACCGAGAGCGTCCCCGAGGGCTACTACGCTGTGTCAAATACCCTTCGCTATTCCTCCGATAACGCGATTATCGAGGGTGAAGCCCAACAGTTTTTCATCATGCCCGACGAGGATGTGGACGTTACCATCAGCTATTCGCTGCAAAAGCAGTTTGACGGCGTGATGGATTTGCGCGGCGGAAAACCCTTCCTTGCGGACGACGGCGGCGATAACGATTCTTCAACGCAGGCATACGGCATGCGCGTGCTCCTTTATCATCTCTCTAAGGATAAAGATTCTGAATGGGATTCCGAGCACAACCGCGAAATCATTCGGTACGATATTGACGGCGACGGCAGCTTTGACGTCTGCAGCGTCAACAATGAGTACACCCTGCTTGAAACCAACAGCCTGAACGACCCCACAGGACAAATCACCCTTACCTTTAAGCGCGAGGATTGCCTGATGTTCCCGATGCGCTCGCTGACGATTCTCTTTGCGGAGCCCACGGTGAAAAAGCACCGCGTTATTGTTGAAAACGGCATTGCAAGCGCCGAATCCGGCGACTACAACGGAGAGCACCGGATTTTTGAAGCCTACCCCGGCGAGCATGTTTATCTGTTCCCCGACGCAAGCAGGTGGAATAACGAATATGCTGTGCAGTCTACCATCGACGCCACGTCCGACGACGTTTCCGTTAATACCGAAGGCGACATGTTCTTCATCATGCCCGACAAGGACGTGACCGTCACGGTCACTTATCAAACAGCGCCGCTTCTGGAAGGCGTAATGGATTTGCGCGAAGGCGCATATATCGCAGACAAGGGCGAGCGTTACGCGATGAGCGAGGACTACGGCATGTATTTCATTTTGCAAAAGCTCTCCGCCCGTGAAGAATCCGATTTCGATTCGGAAACCTATAATATGACCTTCAAATTTGATATTGACAACTACGGCGGCTTTGACATCGGCTATGACCAAGGCGCGCGCACTTATAGATTATTGCCGGAAAACAGCCTGCGTCCCGCGTCCGGCAGAGTGACGCTCTCCCTTCCCGAAAGCGGCTATTACACGGTTCCGATGCACCGCCTCACCATCCTGCTTGCCGGAGAGGACGAACAGCTGCAGAAGCATAAAATCACCGTCAACGGCGGCTTTGCTTCAAGCGAGAATTTCAGCTACGACTATCCCATCACCTCGCAGTATCCCTACGAAACGGTGTATCTGATGCCTGACCCTTCGGCGGTTCCCGAGGGCAAATACGTTACCGGCGTCAAGGCGGAGTCTCCCAATGCGGAAATTGCAGACGATATGGGTCATTACTTCGTCATGCCTGAGCATGATGTCACGGTGAACATGACCTATGAGCTTGCCGACCGGATTCCCTTTGTGCTCGATTTCAGCAAGAGCGACGCGGTGCAATTTGACACAGCGGCAGAAATGGATGACGTCGCCGACAGTCTGGCAGCCTGCGCCGCCGTCAGGAGTTGGTATGACAGCGAAACGGAAAGCTACGTCTATCAATATGATTTGAACAGTGACGGAAAATATGATATTGCCTCTTACCCGGAGCAGAAAACCATTCGCCTGCTGCACCATGATTTTAACGGCGTGCAGACGCTTACAGGCGAAAAAACCGGTACCTTTGTGCTGAAATACTATCCGATTACCGTCATTTTTTCCGCCGCTCTCAGGGGCGATGTGGACGGCGACGGCAGAGTGACAATTGCCGACGCAACCGCTCTGCAGCGTTTCCTCGCGGAATTTGACGACGCATGGCTCGACCTCAGCGTGCCGCAGGTGCTCTATGCCGCGGACGCCGACGGCGACGGCAGGGTAACGGTGCGCGACGTCACCGCGATTCAGCGCATTGTCGCGGAGCTGTGAGGTGAGCGCAAATGAAACGGATTTTTCGCTCCCTTGCCGCGCTTCTCGCCGCGTTTGTCATGCTTGCGGCGCTGACAACGGCAACCGTCGGCGCAACAGGGGAGGAGCCGCTCAATCCGCACTGGGAAGGTACAACCGCCCGCTGGAAAGCGCCTGCGCTGGACGTTACCAATTACACCGTCATGCTGTTTGCGGATTACAACAATTTGGTTGTCACCGTGTCCACCTCCAATGATTTTTATGATTTTTCTTCCGTTGTCGAAAACTACAACGCGGAAACCTTTGCCTTTAACATCTGCGCCAATTACGACTCCGGTTCCTCGGACTTTGTCGGCTCTGCGGACATTTATACAAAGCCTGTCAAGACAACGCACGAGCACCCGCTCCATTGGGTGGAATACAAGGCGCCGACCTGCACCGAAAAGGGTGTTGAGGAGCATTTTGAATGCACGGTCTGCAAGCGGTATTTCTGGGACAGCAATGGAACGGACGAGATTGATAACCCCGGCGACACGGTCATTCCTGCCACCGGGCACAAGTGGGGCGAATGGCAGACAACCAAAAAAGCCACTGCCGCAGCCGAGGGAGAGGCAAAGCGTGTTTGCCAAAACGATTCCTCCCATGTGGAAACCAAAAAGCTGCCCAAGCTGCCTGCAGAGAGCACAGCGGCAACGCAGCCGGCCACAGCGGCGCCCACCACGGTTCCGCCTGCCACCGTGCCCGCCACGACAACGCCCGGAACAACCGCGGCGCTCGTAACAACCGGCACACTTCCCGCCACACAGCCGACAACCCCGGCGGCAACCGAGCCCTCCGCGATAGAGCGGACGGTTCTCGGACTGTCGCTCGGCACCTTCATCATGCTGGCGGTTATCGCGGGTTTGGTGTTCGTGGTGCTGCCCGCCGTGCTGATTCCCGTGCTGCTTTCACGGCGTAAGAAAATGGGAGAAATTCCTCCTGAACCGGCGGAAAAGCCGCAGAAGCCCGGCAATCCGTCCGACTTTAACGACGGCTTCAACGGCTAATCAAAATTCTATCTAAGAAAAAAGTGGTGAAAAAGATGAGTGGAATTTTCGGCGGTAAAAAGTACCGGGTTCACTATAGCGGCGGCAAGGATTTTTACCTTCACGCAAAGGATTTCTACCGCGAGGGGGAGAGGGTTGAGGTAATTCTCACCATGATTGCCACCGACACGGATTACAGCTTTTCGGTTGACGGCGCAAACGCCGAGGTTTCGTGGGTAAATGAGGGCTACAAAATCAGCTTTATCATGCCCGCACATGAAGTGACCGTCCGGTGCGTTATGCGCAATACAATGGAGTGTTTTTCGTCGCCGGTGTGGGAAATGCCTGCTGAATAATAAGGTATGGTCAAGACCAAACCCTACAGAACGATGGGATAAAAACAGGGGCTTGGCTCTTACTCATTAAACTGAGTTTTGAGCCAGCCCCTGCTTTAAATTTCTGAATAGGAATTAAACCGCAATATCTTCCGCCAAAACAAAAAAATATCCGCAATTTATCGAAATTTCTTGTTGACAAAGAGGGATTCGTTTTGTATAATATAAAACAGCGTTTTAATATGCGTTCATGCGGTCAGAGGTGCGATTATGCTTTTTGAATTAAAATCCGTATTCCTCAACGAGGGCTACGAGCAAACGCTGAATGAGGAAATCGACCTCTCAAAAATCGACATAGACGGAGTTTTTCCATTCACTTCTCCTGTGTCTGTCACCGCCATTGCCCGCAACCGGGCAAGCCTTGTCACGCTCACGCTTTTGTGCAGCTATGACTACACCCGGAGCTGCGACCGCTGCGGCGAGGTCTTTACTCTCAGAGAAGAAAAAACCTTTACCCACAAGCTGGCGCAAACGCTCATGGACGAGGGCAACGACGACTATATTGAAACACCGGATTTTACCGTTGAACTGGATGAAACCGTGATTTCCGACATTTTGCTGAACTTACCGTCAAAAAACCTCTGCAAGGAGGACTGCAAGGGACTCTGTCCGCACTGCGGCAAAAACCTGAACGGCGGAGCGTGCGGCTGCGAAACCAAAACGGTTGACCCCAGAATGGAAATCTTAAAACAGCTTATGGATTAATACACATATAAGGAGGTCTTTGTCATGGCAGTACCCACCAGAAAAACATCACACGCAAGAAAGAGCTCAAGACGTTCATCTGTATGGAAGCTGGAAGCTCCCACACTGGTAACCTGTCCCAACTGCGGCGAGTTGACCGCTGCGCACAAGGCATGCACAAACTGCGGTATGTATAAGGGAAGACAGGTTGTCGAGAAGAAAGAAGCGTAATTTCAGTTTTTGGAACACTATGGGCGGCAGTTTTCTGCACGCCCTGTTTTTCTTGTTAGGGATAGGAGACCAATCAATTCCTGTCAAAAAACGGCGTAATAGGATAGCACGGTTCAGCGGGCGTGCAATGCACGCCCCTACAAAAATTAACCCACTAACCACCAATCACTAATCACTAAACTACAGAAAAGGGTGATTCATATGGCAAAACCCGTTGTGGCGATTGTCGGCAGACCGAATGTCGGCAAAAGCACCTTGTTTAATAAGCTAATCGGACAGCGCCTGTCCATTGTTGACGACACGCCCGGCGTGACCCGCGACCGCATTTACGGTGAAATCGAGTGGTGCGGCAAGTCCGCGTTTGTCGTTGATACCGGCGGTATTGAGCCGAAAAGCGACGACGTGATTCTCTCGCAAATGCGCCGTCAGGCACAGCTTGCGATTGATACCGCCTCCGCGATTATCTTAGTCACCGACCTCAAAAGCGGCATGGTCGCAACCGATATGGAGGTTGCCCAAATGCTGCAAAAGTCCGGCAAGCCGGTGGTGCTCTGCGTGAACAAATGCGATTCCGTGGGCGAGCCGCCGATGGAATTCTACGAATTCTACAACCTCGGACTCGGCGAGCCGGTGCAGGTTTCCGCCGTGCACGGTCACGGCACAGGCGACTTGTGCGACCGCGTGTTTGAATACCTCAACGCCGAGGAATCCGGCGACGAGGACGATACCGTGATTAACGTCGCGGTGATTGGCAAGCCCAACGCCGGAAAATCCTCGCTGATTAACAAAATCACCAACGAGGAGCGCGTGATTGTCTCGGATGTCGCGGGCACCACGCGCGACACCATCGACACCTTGGTGGAAAATCAGTACGGCAGATTCAACTTTACCGACACCGCCGGACTGCGCCGCCAGAGCCGCATTTATGATGATATTGAAAAATACAGTATTCTCCGCGCAAAGATGGCGATTGAGCGCAGCGACGTCTGCGTGATTATGATTGACGCCACCGAGGGCGTCACCGAGCAGGACACCAAGGTTGCCGGGCTTGCCCACGAAGCGGGCAGGGCGTGTATTCTCGCCGTCAACAAGTGGGACGCGGTTGAGAAAAACGACAAAACCATGCAGGAGTTCCGCAAAAAGCTCGACGCCGATTTTGCCTTTATGTCCTACGCGCCGCAGGTGTTCATTTCCGCAAAAACCGGTCAGCGTATTGACAAGCTGTTTGAAAACATTATAAAATGTAATGAGAACGCGAGTCTGCGTATCCGCACCGGCATGCTCAACGAACTGCTGGCGCAGGCGACAACGCGCGTGCAGCCGCCGTCCGACAAGGGCAAGCGCCTGAAAATCTTCTACATGACGCAGGCGAGCGTCAAGCCGCCCACCTTCGTCTTTTTCTGCAACGACAAGGAGCTGTTTCACTTTTCTTATCAGCGCTACCTCGAAAACCGCATCCGTGAGGCATTCGGGCTGGAGGGAACGCCTGTGAAAATCATCATTCGCGAAAGGGGAGAAAAGTAATGTTTCCTACTTTGCTGCAAATTTTCACCGCCAACTGGTACTGGTTCCTGCTCACGGCGGTCATCGCGTATTTAATCGGCAGTATCAATCCCGCTGTTATCGTGACAAAAATCGTCACCAAGGGCAAAAAGGATATCCGTGAAATGGGCAGCGGCAACGCGGGCTTTACCAACGTGCTGCGCTCGGTGGGCAAGGTGCCGGCGATTATCACCATCGTCTGCGACGCGCTCAAATGTATTCTGGCGGTCTTTATCGGCTATTTTTTGTTCCGGTGGTTCGTTACTTTGCCGGTTTCCGACCCGTGGTTCCAAAGCCGCTTTCTCACCTGCGTCAAATACTTCGCGGGCGTGTTTGTGATTATCGGTCATTCCTTTCCGGTTTATTTCCACTTTAAGGGCGGCAAGGGAATCGTCGCTGCCGCAGCGCTCATGCTTTCCTCCGACTGGCGTATTTTTGTGCTGATTCTTGCGACCTTCCTGATTATTTTTCTCATTCGCAGAATCATTTCGCTTGCGAGCATCATCTGTGCGCTGCTCTATGCGCCCTATACCTTTTTAATTACCTTTGTGTTCGACCATCTGCTCACGCAGCCGTGTCTGTGGTATGTGCTGATTGCCGCCGTCTGCGCGCTGATTATCGGCGTCTTTGCGGTTATCCGCCACAAGGAAAACATTGTCCGTCTGCTCAACGGCGAGGAAAAGCAGATTCACGCCAAAAAATAAGCGTTTTTCAAAAAGCACCTTCGGGTGCTTTTTGTTATTTCCGCACTCCTGCACACGCAAATTTTGCGGAAATTTTTATGCAATAGCTATTTTGCACAAAAAATCACCGATATTTTTGGCAGGCAGAAAAACTGCTAAATTCTAAAAAGGAAAATAAGAAAACCCCATATATTGTATGATATAGATGTATAAGTGGAGAAGTATAGTTTTTCTCCCACAATAATGATATGGAGGAACATCATTATGATTAAGAGCAAGCACAAAATCATCAGCATTGTTCTTTGTGTAGCACTCGTGCTCACCGCTCTGTTTGCATTGACCTTCAGCGCAAACGCGGCAAGCGGCGACACCGTCTATGTCAGAATCCCAAGCTCGTGGAGCTCGGCATACTGCTACATGTGGAACGATAACGGAAACAACGGTCAGTGGCCGGGCGTCGCAATGACCGCGACAAGCGAAAGCGGCGTCTATTCCTACAAGGTGACCGGCGACTACAACAACATTATCTTTAACAACGGCAACAGCGGCGTCGGAACCAACCAGACGAAGGATTTGACCTACGCCAACTATAACGGTTATATCTGCGATTTGACTTCCGATATTACCAACGGCAGCTGGTCGCAGTATGCTCAGGCGCCGACTCAGGGCGGCGACAACACCCAGCCGACTCAGGCGACCCAGCCGACAGCCCACAGCGGCTCCGGCATCACGGTTTACCTGAAAAACACCAAAGGCTGGTCTGCACCCAACTGCTACATGTGGAACGGCGACGGCGGCGCAGGCAATGAGAACAATGCATGGCCGGGCAAGCCGATGACGAAGGTTTCCGACGACGTGTGGTCGTACACGGATTCCACCGTTTACACCAACGTCATCTTCAACGGCAACGACCAGACAGGCAACCTGACCGCGAAGGACGGCTATATCTATGACCCCTCATCTGACAGCTGGGAGGTTTATGACCTCAGCCCCCTGCAGGTGAAGTCCTATTCCGCCAATCCCGACAGCAACATTTACACCGGCATGGAGGTTACCTTCACCGCAAGCGCAGCCAGCACCGAAGGCGACGTGTACTATAAGTTCAGCGTGAACAACACCACCGTGCGTGATTTCACCACCGGCAACACCGCAACATGGACGCCCACTGCCGCGGGCACCTACACCGTCACCTTTGACTTCAAGGACAACGCAGGCAACACCAACACCCGCAGCCTGACCCTTGATGTCGCAAGCGACAGCGGCGTTACCGCTCCGATTATCAAGACCGTCAGCCCCGCTGCAGAGGCTTATGTCAAGACAGGCAGCGCTGTTACCGTCAATGTCGGCGCAGGCGGCGGCAAGACCGGCACCAACCTGCTGTTCTACAAGTACGTTGTGGTTGATCCCAGCGGCAAGCAGAACACTCCCTACTACACCCTCAACGCTTCCTATTCCTTCACTCCCTACAGCGAAGGCAAGTATACTGTCAGCGTATTTGTTCAGGCTTCCGATAACGTGACCGTCACCAAGACCTTCACCCTGAACGCAACCGGCGGCGATATTCCGACCCAGCCCACACAGGCAACCCTTCCTACCGTGAAGCCCACCGAGGCAACCCAGCCGACTGTGAAGCCCACCGAGGCGACCCAGCCCACACAGGCAACGCAGCCGACCACTCCGTCCGGCTACCAGCGCGGCGACGTCAACATGGACAAGACCATCAACGTCATGGACGTTACCCATATCCAAAAGTATCTCGCTGAGTATTCCGGCTACAATGTAACCCTCGCGCTCGGCGACATGAACCTCGACAACAGAATCTCTATCAAGGACGTTACCGCTCTCCAGAGATACATTGTTGACAACATGGGCTGACCATTACAACTACCGGAGGATAATAAATGTCAAGAATGAAAAAAGCGCTTGCGCTCATTCTTGCTCTTGTGATGTTAATTGCGGTTGGAATCGTTGCGGTTTCAGCCGCTGAATCCGACGGGGAACCGGTTTCCGATACCCCGTCGAGTATCATGATTCACGTTCACCAAGACGGATTAGCGCAGCCATACCTTTATTTGTGGAACTCTCTGCCGACAAACGACGCCATGTCAAAAGCCTATCCCGGTGAAAAAATGACAGCGTCCGGTGATTGGTTCAACTACACCGTAGCCAACATCACCAAGGTGAATGTACTCGTTACGGATAAAGACGGCAAGCAGTATTCCAAGGAACAGAAAATCACCAACGCCTCAAAGGAATGGTGGTTCAAGAACGGCAAATGGACAAAGTACAATCCCGACGACGTCACGCCCACCGACAGCATCGACCCGCGTGAGGATACCATCTACTTTGTCATGACGACCCGCTTCTACGACGGCGACAAGGGCAACAACGTCCATTGTTGGGACGACGACGTTGCCAACAACCCCGACAGCGATCCCGCGTGGCGCGGCGACTTTAAGGGTCTTGCCGAAAAGCTTGACTATATCAAGGCGCTCGGCTTCAACGCGATCTGGGTCACCCCGATTGTCACCAATGCGTCCGGCTATGACTATCACGGCTATCACGCAATGGACTTTTCAACCGTTGACGCCCGCTATGAAAGCGACGACTTCGACTTTGACGATTTGGTGCGCGCCATTCACGAAAAGGGCATGAAGATTTATCAGGACGTTGTGCTTCAGCACACCGGCAACTTCGGTGAAAGCCACTTCTGCCCGCTGTTCACAAAGGATTTGACCAAGGATTTGTCCAATCTGGAGGAGTCGATGATTCCCACCGATTACCTGCTCAACACCTACGGTCTGAAATCCGCTGCCGAATATTGGGCGCAGAAGCCCGGCGTGCAGTATGACCAGCGCCTGAACCTGATGAAGAACACCACCTATTCGGGCGATAACGGCAACAGCACAGGTCCGCAGCCCGCAAAGTCGGACTACGCGATGAACAAGGTTTCCGAAAGCGAAATCTATAACCCCAACAACTATTATCACACAGGTTATTTCCAGAGCCCGAACTACGACGACTGGACAACCAAATTCTCCCAGATTGCGGGCGACTGCGTTGACCTCAACACTGAGAATCCCGCTGTTGCGGAGTATATCACCGAAACCTACGGCCAATACATCAACCGCGGCGTAGACGGATTCCGTGTTGATACCGTCCGTCACATTCCGCGCCTTTCCCTGAACCTGATGTTCAACGACCAGATTTACGACGCGGCAAAGGCGGCAGGCAAGAACAACTTCCTGATGTTCGGCGAAATCTGCACCCGCTACACGCAGGTTTGGTACCGCGGACACGCGGAGGAAAGCACGCCCTACTACACTTGGAAGGAACCGAATTCCAAGTGGGCAGAGCAGTGGAACTGGGGAACGTCCAAAGAAGAAATCAACGAGAACATGAACCTTGTGTTTGACCATTATCTGGAAGAGGATAATTACAACAAGAATCTCGACAGCCTTGAGCCGACCTCGCAGAACGCGCTCCTCAACGGTATCAGCTATCATGAGCCCGACCGTTCTATGGCGTCCGGCATGGAAGCGATTGACTTCCAGATGCACCGCATGTTCGGCAGCGCTTCCAACGCCTTCAACTTCGCGAAGGGCGTTGACAAGTACTACAACGACGCAACCTACAACGTGATGTATGTTGATTCCCACGACTATGCGCCTGAGCAGCCGCAGGAGACCACCCGCTTCACCGGCGGCGAGTCCACCTGGGCGGAGAACATGGATTTGATGTGGACCTTCCGCGGTATTCCGTGTATCTACTACGGCTCCGAGGTTGAGTTCAAGAAGGGCAATCTCATTGACAAGGGCACCCTGATTTCCCTTGAGGATTCCGGCAGAGCATATTACGGCGATTACCTTGAGGGTGAAGTTAACGCCAGCGACTTTGGTGAATACGTCGCTTCCGGCACCGTGAAGAACACGCTGGATTCCGCGCTTTCTCAGCATTTGATGAAGCTGAACAAAATCCGCCGTGCGATTCCCGCACTGCAAAAGGGTCAGTACACCACTTCTTCAAGCTACGTCAGCGGCGGCATGGCATATATCCGCCGTTACACCGGCGACGGTGTTGACAGCTTGGCGTGTGTTTCCGTTTCCGGCGGCGCAACCTTTAAGAACATTCCCAACGGTCTTTATATTGACGCCGTCACAGGCGACACCCAGACCGTTTCCAACGGAACCCTCACCGTTCCGTCCATCGGCAAGGCAAACATGAGAGTTTATGTTTGCTGCGCTTTCGGTTTCACCGGCATTGACGGCAAAATCGGCGGCTCGTCCACCTATCTCAAATAATTGTTCATCACGAAGAGCGTACCTTTGGGTGCGCTCTTTTTTCTGTAAAAGGAATTTGCGTTTTTTCAACGGTGGAATCAGGTGCGGCTTCACGCCGCTTTTTTGATAAAAAGGCGCTATTTTTCGAAATAGGAATTAACAGCATGGGGAAAATAACCAAAATTCAGTTTTTTTACAAAAACGCTTTACTTTGTTAACGTGATAATGTATAATAATCACTGTTGTGCGTTCGGCACGATTGCGAAACCTGAAATCAAAACTAATTTTGGAGGAACAAAACGTATGAAAAAGATTATGGCACTCATGCTCGCCGGCATGATGACCGTCACCGCGCTTGCGGGCTGCGGCGGTTCCGGCGACAAGAAGGAATCCAAGACAGAGGACACCACCGCTGCGGCAAAGGCAACCGCTGACTCCGCCGGTACCGACGACTGGACTTATCTCCAGAACAAGGGTACCCTCACCGTGGGTATCACTTACTTTGAACCGATGAACTACAAAGACGCCGACGGCAAGCTGACCGGCTTCGAAACCGAATTTGCCGAGGCAGTTTGCGCGGAACTTGGCTTACAGCCCTCCTTCCAGGAAATCGAGTGGGATTCCAAGGAGCTTGAGCTTTCTTCCAAGGCAATCGACTGCATTTGGAACGGACTCACCATCACTCCCGAGCGTCAGGCGAACATGGACATCTCCGTTCCCTACATGGAAAACAAGCAGGTCATGGTTTGCAAAAAGGACAATGTTGAAAAGTACAGCACCGCCGACGGTCTTAAAGGGGCGAAGGTTGTTGCCGAAGCAGGCTCCGCAGGCGAAGAGGTTGCCACCTCCGACGCTTACTTCGCGGACGCAAGCTTTGAAAGCGTAGAAGCACAGTCCACCGCTTTGCTTGAAGTCAAGGCAGGCACTGCCGACATTGCGGTGATTGACTATGTTATGTCCATCGGCACCCTCAGAGAAGGCTCCGACTATGCCGAACTCTCTGTTGTTGAGGCGCAGTCCTTTGCTCCCGAGCAGTACGGTATTGCGCTCAGAAAGAACAGCGGTACCACGCTCACTAAAGTAAACGAAGCGATTCAGGCAGTTGCCAACAGCGGCAAGCTGGCTGAAATTGCAAAGAAATACAACCTCACCGACCTTCTTCTGGTAAAGCCCGCGTAATCTGATGGAACAATTCTGGAGTATCACCCTACAATTATTAGACGGCTTCAAAGAGAACTGCCTTCTCTTTGGTGTCACCCTGATTGCCGCGCTGCCGCTCGGTTTGATAATCTCGTTCGGCTCTATGTCGAGCTTCAAGCCTCTGAAAGCGGTTTGCAGAACCTTTGTATGGATCATTCGCGGCACCCCGCTCATGCTGCAGCTTTTTGTGGTTTATTACATTCCGCCGCTGTTATCGGACGGTTCGTTTAAGTTCAGCGACCGCATGGGCGCGGCGATGATTGCCTTTATCATCAACTATGCCGCTTATTTTTCCGAGATTTACCGCGGCGGAATCGAAGCGATTCCCAAGGGACAGTACGAGGCGGGCTATGTGCTCGGCATGAAGAAAAGTCAGATTTTCTTTAAGGTCGTTTTAATGCAGGTTGTCAAGCGCATTATCGCGCCCATCAGCAATGAAATCATCACGCTGGTCAAGGACACCTCGCTTGCCCGCGTCATTGCGGTTGGAGAAATCCTGAAAAACGCCGAGCGCTTCACCAAGGAAGGCTTAATCTGGCCGATTTTCTACACCGGCGCGTTCTTCCTGCTGTTCTGCGGCGGACTGACCCTGCTCTTCCGTTATCTTGAGAAGAAGCTCGATTACTACAAAGGTTAAGGGGGAGCGGCATGGCATTATTAGAAGTCAAAAATATTCAAAAAAGCTTTGACCGCACCGAGGTGCTCAAGGACATCAGCTTTTCGCTCGAAAAGGGCGAGGTGCTGGCGATTATCGGTTCTTCGGGTTCGGGCAAAACGACGCTTTTGCGCTGCATTAATTTTCTTGAAACCCCGCAGAGAGGCGTGATTTCTGTCGGGGGCAAGGTTCTTTACGATTGCGACGACCCTTCCAAGAAAACCGAGAAGGAAATCCGCAAAAACCGCCTGCATTTCGGCATGGTGTTTCAGCAGTTTAACCTGTTTCCGCAGTACACCGTGTTTGAGAATCTCGTGCTCGCTCCCAAGCTGCTTGCAAAGGAGTACATTAAGGAAAACGGCGAATACATGGGTGCTTCCAACTATAAGGAAGCGGTTGAAAAAATCAACGAAGAAGCGATGCAGCTGCTCAAAAAGGTCGGTCTGACAGAAAAGCGCGACGAATATCCGTGCAACCTCAGCGGCGGACAGCAGCAGCGTGTGGCGATTGCCCGCGCTTTGGCGCTCAATCCCGACGTGCTCTGCTTTGACGAGCCCACCTCCGCGCTCGACCCCGAACTGACGGGCGAGGTGCTCAACGTTATCAAGGGTCTCAAAGGCTCCGACAGCACGATGGTGGTCGTTACACACGAAATCAGCTTTGCCCGCGACGTTGCGGACAAGGTGATTTTCATGGCGGACGGCGTGATTGAGGAAGAGGGAACGCCGCAGCAGGTAATCGAAAACCCGCAAAGTCCCCGCACACAGGCGTTTTTGTCCCGCTTTAACCAGTACAGCGACTAACAGAATACATCAAATACAAAGACTGTTTGGAGAGTTTTTCTCCGGACAGTCTTTTTGCATATATTTTCTTTTACGATATGGGCGATATACCTTGCAAAATTCGGTGAAAACTGTTATAATACTAATAATTATGTAAAATGGAGTCATAGGGTTCAAAGGAGGGGCAAAAATGCAGTCAAAATTGATTGTGATAGAAGGGCTTGACGGCAGCGGCAAGGCGACTCAAACAAAAATATTGGCGGATAAGCTGAAAGAGCACGGATTGCCTGTAAAGCAGCTGACATTTCCCGACTACGACAGCCCCGGCTCGGCGCTTGTGAAGATGTATCTCGGCGGCGAATTCGGCAGCAAGCCGGAGGACGTCAACGCCTATGCCGCCTCTGCGTTTTATGCGGTAGACCGCGCGGCGAGCTTTTTGCGCGGCTGGAAGCACGACGCCGAAAACGGCGCGGTGCTCCTCAGCGACCGCTACTGCACCTCCAACATCATCTATCAGATGGCGAAGGTCAGCCCTGAGCAGCGCGACGGCTTCATTAGCTGGCAGGAGGATTTTGAGTACAACAAGCTGGAACTCCCGCGTCCCGACGCGGTGATTTATCTTGACGTTGCGCCTGATGTGTCGCAAAAGCTGATGGAACAGCGCTACGGCGGCGACAACAGCAAAAAGGATTTGCACGAAAGCAACCTGCAATTTCTCCTCACCTGCCGCGACAGCGCACTTTATGCCGCTGAAAAATGCGGCTGGCACATTATCAACTGCTGTGAAAACGGCGCCATCCGCCCGATTCAGGACATTGCCCAAGAGATAGAAAGCGTGGTTCAGCCCTATTTATGTTAGATTTTCAACCGCTTCAAAAGGAAAAACTCGAAGAATACAAGACATACTATGATTATACCGACGCGCTCGGCTGCGAGCGCAATTTTGTCAACGGCTATCTCTGGAACGAGGAGTATTTGCTGCGCGTCGCGGTGTTTGACGGCACGCTGATTAAGGCGTATTTCCGCGATGAAGAGCGCGTGTGGGGCTACTGCCTGCCGAGCGGAAGGAACGTCGCGGGCGCAATTGAGGCTGTTTTTGCCGACGCGAAGGAACGCGGTCAGTCGGTGTATTTCGCCTACATGACGCGGCAGGAGCGCGACAAGCTGGAGGAACTGTTCCCGAACCGCTTTTCCTACCGCCGCGAGCCGGGCAACCAGGATTATATCTACACCTCGCGCGATTTGGCGACCTTGGCGGGAAAAAAGTACCACGCCAAGCGCAACCATATTTCCAAATTCTACCGCACCTATGCCGACTTGACCTGTTTTCAGACAATGGACAGACAAAATCTTGCCGACGCGCTTGAGGTCATGAAGCTGTGGTGCGCCGAAAATGACATTGATTACCGTCAGTACGGCGAATATGCCGTGTTCAAAAAAGCCTGTGAGGAGTTTGAGGAACTTCACATGCACGGCGCGTTGCTTTATGTTGACCGCAAGCCCGTTGCGATGACTATGGGCAACGAAATTTCCCCGAAATGCTTTGACGTTATCTTTGAAAAAGCGCTGCGCGAATACGACGGCATTTACGCGGTTATCAACAACGAATTTGCCAAAACGCTGACGCGCTACGAATATATCAACCGCGAGGAGGATATGGATATGGAGGGCTTGCGCAAGGCGAAGCTTTCTTACCATCCCGCGATTATTCTTGACCGCTTCAACGCGACCCCAATCTCATGATTTACAGACAAATGAACGCCCGCGACCTTTCCGCAGTAACCGAGTTGTGGCTCAGTTGCTTTGAAGAAAGCCGCGAGGCGGTGGATTTATTCTTTAAAAGAAACTTATCGGATACGCACGGCTATCTCGCTGAGCATGAGAATCAGCCAATCGCGGCGCTGTATCTGATTGACTGCACGCTCTGCGGCAAAAAGGCGCATTACCTTTGCGGCGCGGCAACGCTGCCCGCATATCGCGGCAAGGGTATCATGTCCGCTTTGGTAAAATTCGCCCTTGATGACGCCAAACGGCGCGGCGACAGCTTTTCCGCGCTGCTGCCTGCCGACGACGGACTCTACCGCTTTTATGCGCGGCTGGGGTATCTGCCAAACGGCGCTGCTTCGTCAGTTACACTCAATTCTGAGGACGGAACCTTTGAACCGGGCGAGCCGGATGCTGCGCGGCTGCAAGCCGTCTGCAACGGCGATAATTTTCTTTTGTGGAATAAAGATTTTGTTGATTTCGCGGCGCAATACTACGCCTGCTATGGCGTGAGGGTGCTCAAAAGCCGCAGCGCGCTTGCGTTCTGCGAGCAGGACGGCGGACATACCGTTGTGTTCTACGCGATTTATAATGATATTAAGGAATTAAAAGCGCTGCTGTATCAAAACGGCGTGAGGCGCTTCACTCTGATTGGCGGGGGAGAGAATCCGCTGTTTCAAAAAGCGCAGCCGTACCGCTGCGGCATGATTCGCCCGCTCGATAACACAGCATTACCCAAGCAGTTTTATATCGGAATCACATTAAGCTGAAAGGAAGGCTCAGTATGTATTATTTGTTTTTAGCGGAAGGCTTTGAAATCACCGAGGCAATGGCGCCGCTCGACATCATGCGCCGCGCCAAGCTCAACGTCAAAACCGTCGGCGTGACAGGTGAATATGTCACCAGTTCCCACGGCGTCACCGTCAAGCCTGACATGGATTTGTCCAATCTTTCATATGATGAAGTCGAGGGCGTGATTCTTCCCGGCGGTATGCCCGGCACGCTCAATCTTGAAGCGAGCGAGCAGGTGCTCGCGTTCGTGCAGCATTGCTATGATAACGGCAAGCTTGTTGCCGCGATTTGCGCCGCACCGTCCATTTTCGGTCACATGGGATTGCTCAACGGCAAAAACGCCACCTGTTTCCCCGGCTTTGAAAAGGACTTGACGGGCGCCAACGCAACCGGCAGGCATGTGGAAACCGACGGCAGCGTTATCACCGCCAAGGGCGCGGGCTGCGCCATAGAATTCGGTCATGCAATAGTCAGCTATGCTGTTTCCAAGGAAGCCGCCGACAAGGTGCTCAGTGATATGCAATGTTTCTAATCAACGTCAAAGAGGAAAAGAGAAGGCTGCGCGCAAAATACAAGAAGCTTCGCGCCGCCTGTCCGCCCGACGTCAAAGAAAGGCTCGACAGGGGACTCACGGAACTGGTGCTTTCTTTGCCGGAGTATGCGCAGGCGCAGACGCTTTTTATCTTTGTGTCAACCCCGATTGAGTGCGACACATCGCAGATGATTTCCGACGCGTTCAAAAAGGGCAAGCGCGTTGCCGTGCCGCGCTGTGTGGATAAATCCGGCAAGCTGGATTTCTACTATATCCGCTCCACGGACGACTTAATCAGCGGCATGTTCTCGCTTTTGGAGCCCGACGCGCAAAAATGCGAGCGCGTGACGGACTTTTCTTCGGGGCTTTGCATTGTGCCCGGACTGTGTTTTGATTTAGAGGGCTACCGTGTGGGCTTCGGCAAGGGCTATTACGACCGTTTTCTCGACAATTTCGGCGGTGTGACCGCGGGAATTTGTTATGCAAAATATACTGTCAAGCAGCTTCCGCGCGGAGCGCACGACAGACACACCGACATTTTGGTGACAGAGCGGTTTGTGAACCGCAATCAGTAAGAGGTGTATGAATGGAACAGAATCAAAACAACCGCAGCGTAGAGGAGCAGCGCCGCAGAAGAGCGGAAAACTTCCGCATGAATGTCTCCGGCGGCTACGACAGCGACAATCCCTCTGACCGCGAGCCGCAGGAAATCAATTCCTACAGCGGACAGGACGTAAAGGAGCAGATTGCGCGCGAATCCAAAAAATCGCTGAAAAAGCGCGAGCGCGAGCAGAAGAAAGCGCTGCGCGCCCGCAACAAGCACAACCGGCGCATTTTCCGCATTATGTGGCTGGTGTCCGTGTTCTTGGTCGGTGTGATGGTCGCGACCTATATCGTCACCGGCATGAACGACCTGCTGGCGATTAACCGCAGCGACAACTCTTCCGTTTCGGTGACGATTCCCGCCAAGGCGAGCCTTGACACCGTGACCGACGAACTGGTGCGCACCGGCGTGATTAACGAGGGCGGCTACTTTAAGATGTTCGCCAGAATCACCAAATCCGGCGATGAATTTGCGGGCGGCACCTACGAACTCACAAAGAATATGGACTATCAGGCGATTCTCACCAATCTTCAGGGCAAGTCCAGCCGTACCGACACCGTTGAGGTCACGATTATCGAAGGTATGAGCGTGGTGGAAATCGCTGACAAGCTGGTGGAGGAAAAGGCGCTCGGCGACAAGGAAAAGTTTTTGCAGCTTTGCGCGTCCGACAGCTTTGACGAGGATTTTGACTTCCTCAAGGACATCAAGAATGCCGGCGAGCGTTACTATAAGCTGGAAGGCTACCTCTATCCCGATAAATACGAGTTCTATCAGAACGACGACCCCATGAGCATTATCTACAAGTTCCTCAACAACTTTGAGAGCAAGCTTTACACCAAGCAGGCGTTCGACGGCTACGACAAGCTTTATTCCGTCAACAAGATGATGGAAAAGACAGGAACCTCCTACACCCTCGACCAGATTCTCACCATCGCCTCCATTGTGCAGGCGGAGGCGGCGAACAAAGAGGATATGTATTATGTTTCGTCAATTCTTCACAACCGCCTGACAGCCGACGCGGACATGGGTGTTTCCTCTCTGAGCCTTGACTCTACCAAATACTATCCCTACCGCAGCGCGGACAAGCTGCCCGCTACGGCAGGCAAAAACTACAAGAGCCGTTACGATACTTACACCCTCAAGGGCTTGCCGCCGGGACCCATTTGCAACCCCGGCAACGAGGCGATTAAGGCGGCGCTGCTGCCGTTTGAAAGCAGCTACTACTATTTCTGCCACGACAAGGACGGCAATCCGTACTATGCGTCCACCATCTATGAGCACGAGGCGAATCTGGAGTATATTAAATGATAACCAAACCTGAAATTCTTTCTCCCGCGGGAGACTTTGAGAGTCTCAAGGCGGCGCTGTCCTTTGGCGCCGACGCGGTATTTCTCGCGGGAAAAAGCTTTGGCATGCGCTCCTCTCCGCGCAATTTTGATGAAGAAGAGCTGCGGCAGGCGTGTGCCCTCGCTCATTCCATGAATAAAAAAATCCACCTCACCTGCAACATTCTGCCGCACAACGGCGAACTGGGCGCGCTGCCCGGCTTTCTCGAAACGGCGCAGGACTGCGGCGTGGACGCGCTGATAATCGCCGACCTCGGCGTGTTTGAAGCGGCAAAAAAATACGCGCCCAACGTGGCGCGGCATATTTCCACGCAAGCGGGCGTCACCAACTATGCCGCCGCGAATGTGCTCTACAACATGGGAGCCTCGCGCGTGGTGCTGGCGAGGGAGATTCCGCTTGATGAAATTGCCGAAATGCGCGCCAAGGTGCCAAAGGAACTTGAAATCGAGTGCTTTGTGCACGGCGCCATGTGCGTTTCCTTTTCAGGCAGGTGCCTGATTTCCAGCTATCTCACCGGGCGCGACGCCAACCACGGCGACTGTGCGCAGCCCTGCCGTTGGAAGTATCATCTGTTTGAAGAAAAGCGCGACGGTCAGTTTTTCCCCGTTGAGGAGGAAAACGGCGGCACTTACCTCTATAATTCACGCGATTTGTGCATGATTGAGCACATTCCCGAACTGGTTAAGGCGGGTATTTCAAGCTTCAAAATCGAGGGCAGGGCAAAGTCGGCGTATTACACCGCCGTCACTACCAACGCTTACCGCAAGGCGGTTGACGCTTACGCGGAACAGGGCGACCCCTTTACACTCCCCGCGTGGATTAAAGAGGAACTTGAAAAAATCAGCCACCGCGAATACAACACCGGCTTTTACTTTGGCACAGAGCCGGGGCAGGTGACAGGCGACGGCGGCTATATCCGTCATTATGACAATGCGGCGGTATGTGAGGAATGTGTTGACGAACACACCGCTGTTATTTCCCAGCGCAACAAATTCTGGGTGGGCGACACCCTCGACGCGCTGCCGCCGGGCGGAATTCCGTTTTTGGTCAAATGTCTGAGCCTTAAAAACGGAGAAGGGGAGAGCGTTGACAGTGCGCCGCACCCGATGGAAATTCTCACCATGCAGACCGACCGGGCGATTCCCGCGGGGTCTGTTCTCAGGCGCAAGAGAGTATAAATCTATATTGTATATGAATCGACAGCTTCGCTGCCATTATTTCATCATAAAAGGAGTAATTCACAATGCAATGGACAGGACTTAACGAACTCAGAGAAAAGTTCCTTTCATTTTTTGAGAGCAAGGGATGCCTTCGCCTTCCGAGCTTTTCGCTGGTTCCGAAGGACGACAACAGCCTTCTGCTGATTAACAGCGGCATGGCTCCCATGAAGAAGTATTTTACAGGTGAAATCACGCCGCCGCGCAAGCGCGTGACCACCTGCCAAAAATGTATCCGCACGCCCGACATCGAGCGCGTCGGCATCACCGCCCGTCACGGCACCTTCTTTGAAATGCTCGGAAACTTCTCGTTCGGCGACTATTTCAAGCGCGAAGCAACCGCGTGGGCGTGGGAATTTTTCACAAAGGTATTGGAACTGCCGGAGGAAAAACTCTACGTTTCCATCTATCAGGACGACGACGAAGCATATGACATCTGGACAAAGGAGGTCGGCGTAGACCCCTCTCATATGGTGCGCCTCGGCAAAGAGGATAACTTCTGGGAGCATGGCTCCGGTCCCTGCGGACCCTGTTCCGAAATCTATTTTGACCGCGGACCTGAAAAAGGCTGCGGCAAGCCCGATTGTCATGTCGGCTGCGAGTGCGACCGCTTTGTTGAGGTTTGGAACCTCGTATTTACCCAGTTTGAAAGCGACGGCAAAGGAACATACACGCCGCTTGACCACCCCAATATCGACACCGGCATGGGTCTGGAGCGTCTTGCCTGCGTCATGCAGGAGGTTGACAACCTGTTCCTCGTTGACACCGTGCAGAACATCATGAAGCACATCTGCGAAATTACCGGCGTGAAATACGGCGAGGACGAAAAGAAAGACATCTCCTTGCGCGTTATCACCGACCATATCCGCTCCACCACCTTCATGATTGGCGACGGCGTTATGCCCTCCAACGAAGGCAAGGGCTATGTGCTGCGCCGTCTGCTGCGCCGTGCGGCGCGTCACGGCAGACTGCTCGGCTATGAGGAACCGTTCCTCTATAAAGTCTGCGACACCGTTATCAAGGAAAACCTCACCGCTTATCCCGAACTGAAGGAAAAAGAGGAGTTCATCACCAAGGTGATTCGCGTTGAGGAGGAAAGCTTTGCCAAGACCATTGACCAGGGCTTCAAGGTGCTGCAGCACCTGATGGAGGCAGACGACATCACCACCATCAGCGGCGAGGACGCCTTCCGTCTGAACGATACCTACGGTTTCCCGATTGACCTCACCCGCGAAATTTTGGCGGAGAAGCATATCGGCGTTGACGTTGAACGCTTTGAGGAACTGCTAAAGGAGCAGAAAAAACGCTCGCGTGACGCGAGAAAGAACGCCGGCGCTGACGCTTGGATCAGCGACTCCACCGATTTGACCGATATTCCCAAGACGGACTTCGTCGGCTACGGCGACCTCACCATTGAATCCAAGGTGCTTGCCATTGTCAAGGAGGGCGAGCGCGTTGAAGCGGCAGGAGAGGGAGACAGCGTGCTCGTCGTGCTCGATTCCACACCCTTCTATGCCGAGAGCGGAGGACAGGTCGGCGACACCGGCACGCTTTTCAACCACAACTGCAAGGCAGAGGTTGTTGATACCGTCAAGGACGTTTCCGGCAACATTTTCCTGCATACCGTCACCGTCAAGGAGGGCGGCTTTACCGTGGGCGATGTTATGACCGCCGACGTTGATTCCATGCGCCGCAGCGACATCATGCGCAACCACACCTCCGCCCATTTGCTTCAGGCAGCGCTGCGCGAGGTGCTCGGCAACCACGTTCAGCAGGCGGGTCAGCTTGTCACCGACAGCTATTTCCGGTTTGACTTCACGCATTTTGAGGCAATGACCTATGAAGAACTGGCGAAGGTTGAGGATATTGTCAACCAGAAAATCCTTGAAGCCATTCCCGTCGTCACCCGCGAAATGCCGATTGAAGAAGCCAAAAAGCTCGGCGCGATGGCGCTGTTCGGAGAAAAGTACGGCGACACTGTGCGCGTTGTCAGCGCAGGCGATTTCTCCATTGAGTTCTGCGGCGGTACGCATGTTACCAACACCGCAAACATCGGCTTGTTCAAAATTCGTCAGGAGGGCTCCGTTGCCGCGGGTGTCAGAAGAATTGAAGCCGTCACCGGCATGGGTATGCTCACCTACATTCACGAAGCGCGCAGAATTTTGGTAGGCGCCGCTTCCGCACTCAAAATCAGCAACCCCAACGCGCTGATTGAGGGTGCAATGAAGGCTGCGGAGCAGCTTAAATCCCAGCAAAAGGAAATTGAGCGCCTCAACGCCAAGCTTGCCGCAATGCAGATGGAAAAGATTTTTGCCAACCCGGTTGAAATCGGCGGTCTGTCCGTCTACACCGGCTCCGTTAAGGACATCAGCGCCGACGTGCTGCGCAGCATGTGCGAGAACGCCAAGGCGGAGAATCCTTCGGCGGTGGTTGTCGCGGCAACCGAAAACGGCGGCAAAATCAACTTTGCCGTAGCCTGCGGAAAGGACGCTGTCAAGGCGGGCGCTCACGCCGGAAAGCTGGTTAAGGCGGTTGCGCAGATTGCGGGCGGCAACGGCGGCGGCAAGCCGGAGCTCGCTATGGCGGGCGCCAAGGACGCCGGAAAAATTGCCGAAGCGCTGCAATCCGTGAAGGAAACCGTGCTTTCCATGCTGAAATAAGTTGTAAAAATGGACAAACCAAATCTTCAATTCTTGTGAAATGCGACGGACAAAATTTTTATAAAAGTATTGAAGTTTTGTAACTTTTATTGTATAATAATTTTACTGAGAATTGTATTCTCGGACAATGGACAATTTTTAGGAGGAGTTTCAAATGTTCAAGAAAATAGCAAGCATTATGCTCGCTGCTATGATGATCGGCGGCACTGCTGTTGTTGCTAACGCGGCAGAAGCTGACGATGCGGTTGCAGCAGAAGACGCTGTATCCGTTGGCGCGGATGATAATTCCGCAGTAGGCGCAGACGACAATTCCGCAGTAGGCGCGGATGAGGGTTCCGAAAGCACCGGCGCAGGCAATATGGTTTATTTCGAAGTTCCGTCTGACTGGAAAAACGAGAAGATTACGTTCTACTTGAACGACAACGGTTCCGAGCTTATCACTTGGGGTTCCAAGAAGGGTAACATGAAGAACGACAGCGGCAATCTTTGGTCCTTCGACCTTTCCGATAAGTACACCCTCAGCGACCACACCTTCTGCATCTTCACCTCTGACTGGGGCGTACAGACCTGTAACCTGATTATCACTCCTGACAACTTCGGCGACACCGCTTATTGCACCGGCAACATGGTAGAAAACGACGTTGACTCTAACAAGAAGAGCTTCGAGGTTAAGTGGAAGAGCGGCAAGAACGGCAACCCCCTGATGATTACCTCCATCGGTAACATCATCGGTGACACCTATTGGCCCGGTCAGGATGCTGTCAGCGTATTCTATACCTTCATCAGCACCACCGACAACAAGAGCATCAAGAACGCTATCAAGTTCAACGGCAAGGACGAGCAGCAGACTATCGACGATACCGCTAAGACTCTTGGTCTGAGCAAGTCTCAGGTTGAGGAGCAGGTTGCAAAGGCAAAGGCTGCAGGCGCAGAGCTTGCTTGGGACGCTTCCAAGTCCACTCTGTCCGCAGAGAGCAGCAGCGGTTCCGGCAGTGATTCTTCTTCCGGCAGCAGCTCTTCTTCCGGTTCTTCTACTACCGGCGGTTCTTCTTCCTCCGGCAGCAGCAGCTCCGGCAGCTCCACTTCCAGCACCGTTTCCTCCGGCGAGAATGACACCATCTACTTCATCCTCGGCGGCGTAATGCTGGCTGCTATCGGCGTATTCTTCCTCGCAAGAAGAAGAAGAGATTATTAATTTAATCGTTCGTTTAATTGAGGTGCGCGTCAGCGCACCTCTTTTTTATGTCTGTCTTTTCGCAAAAAAACTCCCAAAAGTCACCTTCCGGCGGCTTTTGGGAGTTTGTCGTTTTGAGTATTATGCGTTCTTTATGCGTTCTTTTGGCGCTCATGCGCGGCTTTTTTCGCCTTCATTTCCCGCTCCTTGGCAAAGGTTTCCTTTGTGCCCATGTGCGGATAAATAAATTCCATATATTCGTCCGGGAACACCGCGTCGCAGAACTGACCGATAACCGTTTTAGGCGGGATTCCCTCGGCGCGTTTGTTTTTCCGGTCAATGGCGGCAAGCGACAGCACGCCGTCAATTGCCATGAAGATACAAAGAATCACAGTGAGAATCTTGCCCGGCTTTTTCGGAATCCGTTCAATCAGCCGGCTGATAAGCGGATATAGATACCGCAGCCACACCAGCCCCAAAAAGCCCCAGATAAGCGCAAACATCAAATTGGTTCTGCCGTCAATATTAAACAGCGTGTCGCTGTAATCCCAGCTGATAGTGCCCAAAAACTTCTCTTGAAAAAAGGAGCAGAGGTATTCAAACGTCGCGCCAATCACGGCAGAGAACACAAAAACAATCACGTCGTTTTTGCTGTGCAGCTTATACAGACAAAGTGTGATTGCCACAGCGCCGCCGCCGTAAACGGGAATAAACGGTCCCAGTACCCAGCCGACTCTCATTTCAAAATGACCTTCCGCAAACAGCGCCCAGACGGTTTCCAAAACGGTTCCGAACACACTGCCGATAACAAACAGCCAAAACAGCTTTGAAAAGCTGAGTCCGTAGGCAAACGGGCGGTCCTCCTTCTTTTCAATCCGCTTTTCATACACCTCGTTGTTCCGCTTTTTTACAAGGTCGTAATACTCTTTGAGGTTGGAAAGCTGCTTTTCATAGTCAAAGGATTCCATATCCGGGAACGCCTTGATGAGTCTGAGCCGGAACCGCGAACTCTTAATCATCTTGTGTTCATATTCTTCCCGGAGCGCTTCGTCAGGAATCTCTGAACTGTTGTCACCTAACAGCTTGGAAATATCCTCCATCTGCTTCAGATTTTTGCGCAGCTTGACAATCGTGATAAACGAAATAACCGTGTCGGCAATAATCAGACCGATAACCGCCGCGGGAATCAAAAGCGCGACCCAAAGCGGCATTGACAACACCAGCGGCTTTATCGGAAGAAACGCAAGCTTTACCGCCAGAACGCCTGTCAGTCCATAGGCAAGCGGCTCCCAAATGCTGACATATGCGTTGAGCTTGTACTTGCTGTCCGAATAATCCTTCCATTTAAAGCCAAACGAGCGTTCAAACATTCTTGCCGAAAAATATTTGAACAGCGTCAAAATCAGCGACGAAGTAAAAAACAGCATGATGATGTTGTCCAGCCGCAGCAAAAACACATAAAGCAGCACAAAGCCCAAGCCGATTGACGGCATAAATGGAAGCGTCAAAAAGCCCGGATTGATTACGCGGCGTTCCTTAATGGACTGATACGCAAACCGGGCTGCCCAGCCCAAAAACGAAAACAAGATAAAAACCCACAGGGATTCTGTAAAAAGCCTCATCATATCCTCTCCAAATGTGATAATCTATACCCCTTTTATATCTATATTAATATTAACATAATTATGCAAAAAATCAATAGAAACGCATGGAAATCAGCGCTTTTTGGCACTTACCAGCGCATTGTCCGCAAAATAACAACCGTTTCGTAACAAAGCAATAAAAAACATTGTATTTTTTAAAACTTTTTGTGTTCCATACTGGAACCCCCTATAGAATATATGAAAAAAATGTAGTATAATATAAATGTATATGCATTAGGGGTATGCCGTATGCGGTAAAAAAGGAGGAACAGGCGGATGACTACGATTCAGAGCGTGTATTTTTCCATTGAGATGTGGGGCGCTTTTTTCAGCTTGATTGCTGCGCTGACCATTCTTTTAACAAGATATTTCGACAAATCCGGCGCGCGCAAGCTGATGCTTGCCATGCTTTGTTCGGCGGCGCTGATGTTATGCGACGGTATCTCTATTCTTTTTCGCGGCGACGCTTCAAAGGTGGGAAACGCCGTTGAAAGATGGGCGACCTTTGGCGTCTATTTTCTCAGCTTTCTGAGTATTCCGCTTGCGGCGCAGTATGTTTCCCAAATCATCTACAAACGCTCCGGCGGCTTTAAGCTTTATTGGGAATTGGTAGAATGGGGTATCTTTATATTCGGTGCGGTGCTGCTGATTATCAATGAAATCGTTCCGTTCATTTTCCGCATCGACGACGCAAGCCGTTATGTGCGTATGCCGTATCTTTTCTGGCTGCCGAGTTTGATTGGCTTCACGGGCATTGTCTCCACGCTGGCAGTTGCGATGCAATACAGCAAATACATGCTGATTATCGAAAGAGTGGCGGTTGTTTCCTTTTTGACCCTGCCGCTTATCGGTATCATCATCAAGCTGTTTTACCCGGAAACGCCCTTTGTCACCTTTGCCATTGTTATCTCGGTCATTATCCTGTTCATTTCCTATGAAACGAGCTATGTGCAGTCCTTGATAGAAAAGGAGAAAAAGCTGAGCGAAGAAAAGCTAAAGCTCGTCAACCAACAGATGAAGCCGCACTTTATCTTCAACACGCTGGCGCTCATCCGCTTTCAATGCCTGACAGCGCCGAACGAAGCGGCGGAAACGGTGACGGAGTTCTCCAATTATCTCAGGGGCATTACCGATTATCTGACAGAGGAGGACTGCATTTCGGTTGAAACAGAGCTGGACATTGTCAAAAACTATCTGCTTATCCAGTCGAAGCGCTTCGGAGACGGCATCAAGTGCGAGTACAACATCAACGCGACCGATTTTGACGTTCCGCCCTTTTCTATCCAGACCTTGGCGGAAAACGCTGTTCACCACGGCTTCAAGAGCGGTCAAAGTGAAAACGGCGTCATTCGAATCACCACCAAAAGCGACGGAGAAAAGCGGATTGTGTCAATCGAGGACAACGGCGCGGGCTTTGATGTTAACGAACTGCAAACCAAGGGAAAGAACTCTGTCGGTATTGCGAACACCAGAAACAGAGTGGAAATTATGTGCAAGGGCGAGCTTATCATTGAAAGCACGCCGGGAAAAGGCACGCGGGCGGTTATTGTGATACCCGAAGCAAGCCAATAACCGGAGGGGTGGTTAGACATGAATATACTGATAGCAGACGACGAAATGAGTATGCGCTACGATTTGAAATTTGCCATCGAAAGAGTGGCGCCGTCGGACGAAAACGTGTTCTTTTTTGCGCAGAACTACGACACAGCTATTGAGCAAATACATAACAATAAGATAGACATTGCGTTTTTGGACATCAATATGCCCGGAAAAACCGGTCTGGAGCTTGCGCAGACAATCAAAAGCTATCATCCCGATATTAATATCATCATGGTGACGGCATACAGGGAATACGCGCTGGACGCGCTGCGGCTTTATGTCAGCGCCTATCTGCTCAAGCCGGTTGACGACAACGAGCTGCGGGAAGCCCTTAACAACCTGCGCAAGCCAATCGGGGCAGGGCAGACCGCGAAAAAAGCGCTGCATGTCAAATGCTTCGGAAATTTTGAGGTGTTCTTCGGAGAAAAGCCGGTCAAGTTTTCGCGGCAAAAGGGCAAGGAGCTGTTTGCTTATCTCGTTTGTCTGAGAGGCACCTCCGCCACCAGAGGAGAAATCTGCGCCAATATTTTTGAAGAGAGCAGCGAGCAAAAAAGCTTTGAGCACCTGAAAAAAGCCGTTCAGTCCCTCAAAAAAGACCTCTCCAAATATCAGATGGAGGAGGTTCTTGAGCACAGCCGCAACGCCTATTCCGTCAACACCAATTTGATTCAGTGCGATTATTACGATTATCTGGAACGAAAGCCGGAAGCCCGTGATTTGTACCGGGGAGAATTCCTCAATCAGTATAGCTGGGCAGAGGTTTATATCTATCATCTTGAAAACTACTATTAACGAAAAAGCTGCCGCAAGCATGTCAGCCTGCGGCAGCTTTTGTCATAACGCATTGTCTAATAAAAGCAGACAAGCGGTCTGTTTTCTGTCAGGAATTACACTATTTGAAAGACGTCCGACAAACCGGTCATGTCAAAAATATCCATGACGTCGCTGTTGACGTTGATAAACCGCATTGTTCCCTGCTTGTTCATGATTTTTTGGGTGCTCAGCAGCACTCTCAAACCGGAGGAAGAAAGGTAACTCAGGTTTTTAAAATCAAAGGTCAGCTTGGTCACGCCGCTGATATTGTCATTTACCACCGATTGCAGCTCTCCGGCTGTCGCGGTGTCTATGCGGCCGTTAGGGCTGATTGTCAATTCGGTTTCGTTTGTGCTTATTGTGATTTCCATCTAGATTCCTCTTATTCTTTTATGTTTCGCTGAAATGATAGGCAATACCGCATCATTCCGGTGTGCGGTGTTGCCTTTATTCTTCGTTTGCTCCCTTGTACTCGATACACAGCATGGTTAAGTCGTCAAACTGCGGCGCGGTGCCGACAAATGCATCAACCGCCGCGTCAACCGTCTCAAGAATTTCCTTGGGCGACTTGTCCTCGGCGGAGCGCAGCGCTTCAATCATGCGGTCGGTGCCGAACAGCTCCTCGTGCGCGTCGGTGGCTTCGGCAACACCGTCGGTATAGAGGAACAGCTTTGCGCCCTTGGTCAGCTGCAATTCATATTCTTTAAAGCGGACGCCGTCCATATAGCCGACCACAACGCCGTGCTTGTCCTTAAAGAGCTCAAAGTGCTCGCCTTCCTGCTTCACGGCGGGTCTTTCGTGACCCGCGTTAACAGCGGTAAACATGCCTGTTTTTAAATCCAGCACGCCCAGCCAAACGGTGACGAACATCTCTTCGGGATTGTTCTCGCAAATTTGACGGTTCACTTCCTCCAGCGCCGCCTTTGGCGTTTGCTTCATCAGGGTGTAGCTTTTCAGCAGAATTTTGGAGTGCATCATAAACAGCGCTGCCGGCACACCCTTGCCGGATACGTCCGCCATGACGATTCCCAGTCTGTCCTCGTCAATCATAAAGAAGTCGTAGAAGTCGCCGCCGACTTCCTTAGCCGGCTTCATTGAAGCGTAAATGTCGAAATCCTTTCTGTCCGGGAACGCCGGGAATTTGTCGGGCAGCATGCCTGCCTGAATTCCGGTCGCCAAGCTCAACTCGGTATCAATGCGCTGCTTTTCGGCGGTGATTCTGGTGTTTTCGTCAATGTAGCCAATCAAATCACGGCTCATGTCCTCAAAGGCAACGGCAAGCTCCTCAATTTCATCGCCGGTGCGGATATTCGTCGTCACAGCCTGATGGTTTTCAACGCTCTCCTTTGCCTTGCGTACAGACTTGGTCAGGTTGGTAACAGGCTTAATGACATGCTTGCGGATAGAGAAGAAAAAGACAATCATCGAGATAAGCATAACGGCAAGCGATACGCCAATCAGTCCGGCAATCGTGCGGAAGATGACGGCTACGACCTTGTCGGTGGAATAGCTTGCCGCAAACACAGCGGCAACATTTCCGTTTTTGTCAAGCACCGGCGTATAATAGGTCACGACCTTCACGCCGTCCTTGACGTTGTCGGTGTAAATATTTTCCTTTTTTGATTTTTCGGGGTCTAATTCCGTGTTGGTTGACGCCTCAATCGCCTTTAAAACATAGTCCTTTTCGCTGCCGTAATAGGGAGCCTCCTTATTCAGAGATTCGCCCGCTGTCTTGTCGGTGGTGGACATCAGGTAGGTGATATGATTCTCGTAGGGAATAAAAATGTCGCAGCGCTGCAATTCATAATCATCATTAATCAGCAGAAGATTCAGGAAGATATTTTTGTAATTCTCGTCGGTATGCCCTGTTTTCGTATATCTTTCAATATTGGCGTGAATGTCCTCGTCGGCGTCTGCCGAGGTCAGCGCCGTTCCCTTTCGCGCCGCGTCATAGGCATAGTCCCGCAGCTCAGCCGACAGATTGACATACGTAATTACGCCGATAACTGCGCTGGCGACAAGCGATAAAACGATTACAGTGAGAAACAGCCGCAGCATTGTTTTGAATGCAAGGCTTTTCGTGAATTTTTTGTTCTCCATTTTCTGTCACGACCTTTTTGCGGACGGAGTAAGTGCCGCGATGATATTTACCAGTTTATTATACTATATAAATGCAAACAAAACAAGAAGAATTAATATTTTTCAAAAAATAATAAAAAATATTCCTTTTTGTCCCCCAATTGTCCCCCAACGTGTGGTATGATAAGCATGTAAACATTTGTTTAGGAGGTACGATAATGAAAAAAATACTGACAGCCATAACTTCAGCTGTGCTCTGTATGGCAATGCTGTTTATTGCTCCCACGCAGGTAATCGCTTCTGCGGCGGAGAGCAACGCAAAGAAATACATCAGCGAGGTGAAGGTTGGCATGGGTGTAACCTCAGACGAAGCTTCAAAGGAGCTTTTGGCAGAGGGCTACACGATTCTTGCCAACGACCAAGGCGAATATGCCAATCTTAACGAGGGCGCGGGCGCCAAGAGTCCTCTCAAACAAGGTCCCAACCAGAAGATTGTCTATCTGGGCTACAAAACCACCGACAACGCGAAAGACGCTGTCACCGACCTTGCGGTCATGAACATGAGGGGCGGCTACAGCTTTGAGGACTACGAAACGCTGATGAACAACCACATGAACACCAGAATCAAGCCGTTTGTAGACCGTTTTATCGCAACGCTCAACGAATACCGCGAAAATCTTAAAAAGCCGCAGGATTCCGCTAACTACAAGCGTGCGAATTACTACAAAACCCTGCTCAACAAGCTGACCGACGACGACACCGGCAACAGACCCTTGGGTGATTTGCTGGTCAATCAGACAAAGTACGAAATGGGCGACGAAGCCTACAACAAGCTGTCCGACACAGAAAAGAAAAACCACTGTGACATTCTTACCCTTTTAATGCAGGGCAACGGACAGGCGGTGCAGCTGATGGAAACCGAGCTGACCAAGGCGGCTGACTCCTCCGACACCACATGGCTTGACCGCTTTGTGCAAACCGACTTGAATTCTCTTTCGAAAGAGATTAAGGATGAAAATCCCACTCTTACACCCACAGAGATTAACAAGGAGCTTGACAAAAAGTATAACGACGCCGCCAAGAAAATCCGCGACAAGTGGAGCGCCTTCAATGAGGTTCTGCTCAATTATGATGACGCGAATGACAGAGCGGACGAACTGCTTGACGAAATGGAAGAAGAAGCCGACAAAAAAGAGGTCAAGCTTAGCGATAACCCAACCAAAGAGGAAGTTACCGAAGTGGCTGCAGAAGCGTACAATTCCCAGGGAGCGATGATCAAGGCAGGCAGATCGGCAGAGGATATTGCCGCTCACGATTTCCTTGAAGTGAATAAATACGGCAAAGGCACACTTCTGGAATTCTTCCAAAAGAACGCTGCGGAATTCAGCAGTGAGAAAAACATCCGTAATCTGTATCCGATGGTAGATGCGCTCTCCGACGGACAGCTGGCAGGTCTTGACTTCCTTTCCATCAAGGATTTGATGATGATTGCCATTTCAATTGACGGCGGTTTTGATGACGTTGATTCAAGCAAGATGGAGTCGGCTTCCATTTTCCAGGACGTCAACCGTGAAATCTACGAAAAAGGCGGCGTGGCGCTGACAAACGAAGCGCTGCGCGCAAAGGCTGCCGCTCAGCAGACGGAAACAACCTTTGAACTGAGCAAACTGGGCTGTGTGCTCTGGGGCTGTACTGCTTTCGCCGGAATGGCGGCAGCCGGTTCCTTGATTATCGGTTCCTCTATCAAGCCGACTACGAGTGTTACAAGAACTGTCAACAAAATCGTTGAGCAGAGGATGCAACAGTTGCAAAACAGCTTGACAAATGCACAGAATGATTATCTCAGGTTTGAGCAGATGCTTCAAAATGATCCGGGTAACTCCGTGACGCAGCACATGCTCGACATGAGAGAACAGGGCATAAAATCATCTATAAAGAATATCGAAAACTATTCAAACACAAAAGAGTATCAGAACGCAATGAAAGAGGTTGTGTCCAAATCTAACATTTCCAGATATATTGCCGCCGGCTTTACAATTGCCATGGCATTTCTTGCCGGTTATTCCATCTACACTACCATCACGGAAATGATGGAGTACTACAAGGTCGATTTCTCTCCGATTCCCAAATACATTGTTGAGCAGGCTGACATCACCGAAGACCAAACCATCAACGGCAAAAAGCAAACGGTGATGATTCAAAATCAGACCGCTTACTACAAGGTCGTCACCTGCAACCGCACCGACGGCGGCGGCACCAATGTTGAAAAGAAGAACCATGAAATTCTGAAAGACTGCGCCGACCTCAACGGCGACGTCGGCAAGCAGTGGCTGGCGCTCTACAGCGTGAAATACAAAAACGGCACGCCGATTCTCGCGGATTCCTTAAAGGTGAAGCTGGGCGACGGTCCCGCGCCTGAGGGTTATGATACCGGAATTCACATGTTCGGTGAAACAGCGGCGCAAAACCTCACCACCACCAAGGGTGACATCTGCTACAACGACCCCAATGAGGGCACCTACGTTTTCTTTAAGCGTGACGTTGTTTCCGCGGACACTCAAACTGCCGGCTCTGTGTTCTCCGGCGGCTCTCTTGTGCTCGGAGCGGTCATCGGCTTGGCTGCGGGCTGCCTGATTACCTTTGTCATCACAAGGATTGTCGGCAAAAAGAAGAAGGAAAAAGCCGAATAAGTCAGGAAAAAAGGAGAATTGGTTATGAAAAAGCTTTTAACCGGCATCACCTCGGCAATGCTCTGTGTGTCAATGCTGGCAGTTGGTCCCGCGCAGATGATTGCTTCCGCGGCGGAGAGCAACGCAAAGAAATACATCAGCGAGGTGAAGGTTGGCATGGGTGTAACCTCAGACGAAGCTTCAAAGGAGCTTTTGGCAGAGGGCTACACGATTCTTGCCAACGACCAAGGCGAATATGCCAATCTTAACGAGGGCGCGGGCGCCAAGAGTCCTCTCAAACAAGGTCCCAACCAGAAGATTGTCTATCTCGGCTACAAAACCACCGGCGATGCAGGCGACGCGGTGACCGACCTTGCAGTGATGAACATGAAAGGCGGATTCAGCTATCAGGAATATGAGGATCTGATGAATACCCAGATGAATTCCCAGATTAAGCCGTTTGTTGACCGCTTTATCGCAACGCTCAACGAATACCGCGCAAATCTGCAAAAGCCGCAGGATTCCGTCAACTTCAAGCGCGCGAATTATTACAAAAGCCTGCTTAACAAGCTGACTGACGACGACACCGGCGGCAGACCGCTGGGCGATTTGCTGGTGAACCAAACAAAATACGAAATGGGCGATAAAGCTTACAATAAGCTGTCCGACACCGAGAAGAAGAACCACTGCGACATTCTCACTCTGTTGATGCAGGGCAAGGGAGAGTCGATACAACTGATGGAAACCGAGCTGACAAAGGCGTCGGACTCCTCAGACGACACATGGCTTGACAGATTTTTGAAAACCGATTTAAACGCTCTTACACAAGAGATTAAAGAGAAAAATCCCACTCTCACTCCCACTGACATCAACAAGGAGCTTGACAAAAAGTATAACGACGCCGCCAAGAAAATCCGCGACAAGTGGAGCGCCTTCAATGAGATTCTGCTCAATTACGATAATGCTCTCGATGAGTTGGACGAGGCTGTTGAGACGGAAGTAAAAGAAATCAAGGTGAACGATGATTCGTCCGAACAAGAAATCAAAGAAGCAGTTGCCGACGCGTATGTATCCCAGGCGGACGTGGTCAAGGGCAGCATGGCGGCTGAGGACATCATTGCGCACGATTTTCTTGAAGCGTCCAAATACGGCAAGGGCACGCTCTTGGAATTCTTCCAAAAGGACGTGTCGGAATTTACCAGCGAAAAAAATATCCGCAATTTGTATCCGATTGTTGACGCGCTTTCCAGCGGTCAGATTGCCGGACTGGATTTTCTCTCCGTCAAGGATATGATCATGATGGCTGTCGCTGACAAAAACAGCTTTAATGATGCGAAAATAAGCAATGTGGAGCCGGTTTCAATCTTTCAAGACGTTAACCGCGAAATTTATGAAAAGGGCGGCGTTGCGCTGACAAGCGATGCAATACGTGCACAGGCGAGCTCACAGAATCCGAAACCTGCCTTTGCGCTGAGCACGACAGGAATCGTTCTTTGGAGCTGCACAGCGGCTTCCACAGCCGCGGCGATAGCGTCATTAGCTGCGTTTAAGAGTCTTAAACCGAGTGAAAGCATGCTCCGGCTGCAAGCAGACGTTGCAAAATTAAACGAGGCCAGAAATGCGCTCAATTATATAAATCGAGAACTTGCAAAACCCGAAAGTGAGTTTGGTTTTGGAATTATCAGAGACATATACAAAGACAAACAGGCTATTGCGCTGGAAAGAATTGAACGATTAGGACCTTCTGAAGAAGCGTATAAAAAGGCGACAAGAGCGTTTGCTTTAAAATCAAACATCTGCAAATATCTCTCAGTCGGCTTTGCTATCGCAGGAGTCATATTGGCAGGCTATTCCATCTACACCACCATCACGGAACTGATGGAATACTACAAGGTCGATTTCGCGCCGATTCCCAAATACATCGTTGAAAAGACTGACATCACCGAAGACCAAACCATCAACGGCAAAAAGCAAACGGTGATGATTAAAAACCAGACCGCCTATTACAAGGTCGTCACCTGCAACCGCACCGACGGAGGCGGAAGTGCGGTTGAAAAGAAAAACCACGAAATTCTCAAAGACCGCGCCGACCTCAACGGCGATGTCGGACAGCAGTGGCTGGCGCTCTACAGCGTGAAATACAATAACGGCACGCCGATTCTCGCGGATTCCTTAAAGGTGAAGCTGGGCGACGGTCCCGCGCCTGAGGGTTATGATACCGGAATTCACATGTTCGGTGAAACAGCGGCGCAAAACCTCACCACCACCAAGGGTGACATCTGCTACAACGACCCCAATGAGGGCACCTACGTTTTCTTTAAGCGTGACGTTGTTTCCGCGGACACTCAAACTGCCGGCTCTGTGTTCTCCGGCGGCTCTCTTGTGCTCGGAGCGGTCATCGGCTTGGCTGCGGGCTGCCTGATTACCTTTATCATCACAAGGATTGCCGGCAGAAAGAAGAAAACAAACGCAGCCTAAAACAACTGAAAAACACAAATAACCTCCGGCGGACATACGGCAAAACGTATGCCCGCCGAAAAATTTTTTTAAATCGGAAAAAATCACGCCGATTTGTCCCCTAATTGTCCCCCAACGTATGTTATGATAATGATGTAATAAAATACTGTTTATATTTTTATTCGGAGGTACATAGTATGAAAAAATTTGTGACAGTGATTACATCAGCATTGCTTTGTGTGTCAATGCTGGTGCTCGCTCCGGCACAGGTAATTGCTTCTGCCGCGGAGAGCAACGGAAAGAAGTATATCAGCGAGGTCAAGGTTGGCATGGGCAAAACCTCTGACGAAGCCTCAAAGGAGCTTTTGGCAGACGGCTACACCATTCTTGCCGACGACCAAGGCGAATATGCCGATCTTAACAAGGACGCGGGCGCCAAGAGTCCTCTCAAACAGGGTCCCAACCAGAAAATCGTCTATCTCGGCTACAAAACCACCGACGACGCAAGCGACGCGGTGACCGATCTTGCGGTCATGAACATGAACGGCGGCTACAGCTATGAGGACTATGACAAGCTGATGCAGACTCAGATGGATTCTCAAATCAAACCGTTTGTCAGCCGTTTTGTAGCAACGCTCAACGAATACCGCGCAAACCTGAAAAAGCCGCAGGATTCCGCTAACTACAAGCGCGCAAGCTACTTCAAAACCCTGCTTAACAAGCTGACCGACGACGACACCGGTGGCAGACCGCTGGGTGATTTGCTCGTCAACCCGACAAAGTATGAGATGGGCGACGAAGCCTACAACAAGCTGTCCGACACCGAAAAGAAAAACCACTGCGACATCGTCACCCTGTTAATGCAGGGCAACGGACAGGCGGTGCAGCTGATGGAAACCGAGCTGACAAAGGCTTCTGACTCCTCAGACGACACATGGCTTGACCGCTTTCAGAACACAAGCCTTGAAAAGCTGTCCGAAGAAATCAAAAAAGAAAATCCCACTCTCACTCCCACTGACATCAACAAAGAGCTTGACAAAAAATATAACGACGACGCCAAGAAAATCCGCGACAAGTGGAGCGCCTTTAACGAAATACTGCTCAACTATGACAACGCGCTTGACTCGTTGGATGAAGTTGCCGAAACGCCGGTTTCCGCTGAAACAAACGTCACCCTGACCGACAACTCAACCGATAAGGAAGTTCAGGACGCTGCCGTCAAGATGTATAAGGATCAGGGAACCGTTGTTCAGGGCGGTATGGCGGCGGAGGATATTGTTACTCACGACCACCTTGCCTCAACCAACTATGGCAAAACAAACCTGTTGGATTTCTTCCAAAAGAACGTGGCGGAATTCAACGGCGATAAAAATATCCGCGCTCTGTATCCGATGGTAGACGCGCTTTCCGGCGGTCAGCTGGCGGGCTTGGACTTTATTTCCATCAAGGATATGATTGTCATGGCAATTTCGGACGAAAGCGGCTTTAAGGACGCAAAGTTAGACGGTATTCAGCCCGCTTCCATCTATCAGGATGTTAACCGTGAAATTTATGAAAAGGGCGGCGTTGCGCTGACAAATGACGCGCTGCGCGCGAAGGCTGCCGCTCAGGAAGTAAAATCCACCTTTGAACTCAGCGGCTTAGGCATTGCAATGTGGATGTGCACGGCGGCAGCCGGCGTCGCGGCAGTTGGTACGGTGATTGCTTCCAAAATGGAACCCTCCATATTTGCGGAGCTGAAACAGGCACAACAGAATTTAGCGGACTTCCGGAGTCAAAATCCCAGAGGCATTGCGGCAAGTGTGAGATTGAAGGGACTGGAAAGAACCGTAAAGAATATCGAAACCAGCGACAAATATAAAGATGCGTTAAAACAGTTCGCTTCCAAGTCAACGGTATGCAGGTATCTCGCTATGGGCTTCACCATTGCAATGGTGGTGCTGGCAGGTATTTCCATCTACACCACTATCTCGGAACTGATGGCGTATTACAAGGTCGATTTTGCGCCGATTCCCAAATACATTGTTGAGCAGGCTGACATCACCGAAGACCAAACCATCAACGGCAAAAAGCAAACGGTGATGATTAAAAACCAGACCGCCTATTACAAGGTCGTCACCTGCAACCGCACCGACGGAGGCGGAAGTGCGGTTGAAAAGAAAAACCACGAAATTCTCAAAGACCGCGCCGACCTCAACGGCGATGTCGGACAGCAGTGGCTTGCTCTCTACAGCGTGAAATATGAGGACGGTACGCCGATTCTCGCGGATTCCCTGAAGATGAAGCTGGGCAGCGGCGCTCCTGAGGGTTATGACACCGGTATTCACATGTTCGGTGAAACGGCGGTGCAAAACCTTACCGACGAAAAAAACAAATACAGCTACAACGACCCCTATGGCGGCACCTATGTTTACTTTAAGCGCGACGTCGCTGCTGTCAAGGAGCAAACAGCGGCAGGCTCCCTGTTCTCCGGCGGTTCCATTGCGCTCGGAGCGATTATCGGCTTACTTGTCGGCGGCGGTTTAATGGCGCTGTTAATTGTATCAGCCAGAAAAAGAAAAGAAAACGCCGGAATTTCGTAATCCGGCAAAGGAGATTATAAAGGAAGTGAGCAAGGTGAAAAAAAGAAAATCATTAGCAAAGCGCCTTTTGTCAGTTTTGCTTGTACTCCTTTTGTGCATGAGCATGGCTTCAATCGGCATTTCCTCCGTTTCTGCAAGAGAATACTATAAGGGTGCATCAGCAAAGGTCTTAAACCTTGAAATAGGCGACTATTTTGAAGAAGGAACGTCAATAAAAAATCTTAATTTCTATGATAAAAAAGTTTATAGAAAGATGATCGCCTATCTTGACGGTGAGTTCTATCAGGAAACCGACACCGCATTCGTCTTTGACCGTGCGGTCACACTGGAAAGAGTAGAAAGGGAACCAAATACATTTCCGATTCTCCCTTTATTCTACTTCGAGTCGTTTGAAGATACCGAAACCGAAGTCAAAACAGAAGAAACACTGAGAACAGCGCTGAGAAATACAGAAATCAGCTTGAAGGACAATATTGAACTGAAAGACACGCTGTATGTCATCGACGGAAAAGCCCATGTGATTAAAACCAACGGCTATTCCATAAAGCTGCTCAGAGGGGGTCCCACCGCTATCAAGATTGACAACGGTTCCACCCTGACGCTTATCGGGTCCGGCAACGAAGGCACCTCCACGGTGACAGGCGCCGACAGCGTTGGCCTCGGCAGCGCTTTTCGTGTTCTCAATAACAGCAATCTGATTCTGAAGGGCATGAATATCACCGATAACACGGGAAAACTCGGCGGCGGTGTTTATCTGGAAAACAGCACCATCGAGGCGACAAATTGCAGATTCAAGAATAACATAGGCTACGAAAACGGCGGCGCGCTGTATATAGACGCAAATTCATCCGCTACGCTGAATAATTGTGAAATCGCCAATAACAAAGGCAAGGACGGCGGCGGTATCGCCAACTTAGGCAAGCTGACAATTTCCGGCTGTAAAATCAAGAGCAACGCCACTCTCGACAACAAAGGCGGCGGCGGCGGAATCTGGTCATCAGGCGACGCAACCATCACCAACACGGATATCACCCAAAACAAAGATGCGGTTAACGGCGGCGGCGTCACCAACCACAAGAATATGACGCTGACCGATTGTACGATTGCCGCGAACGAGGCCTCCGGCTGGGGCGGCGGCTTGTATATTGACGGCAGCAACACGGTATTGGATAACACCAACGTCAACAACAATGACGGAAAAACCGGCGCGGGCATTCATCTTCGCAAGGGCGCCCTGACCGTGAAGAAGGCAACGATGAATAATAATACTTCTTCCGAGGCGGGCGGCGCATTGTGGGCAAACTCCGGCACAACCGCCACGTTGAGCGACGTGACCATGACGAATAACACGTGCAAAACCAACGGCGGCGCTTTGAATTCGCACGGAACGCTCAGCCTGACCCGCTGCACCATCAACGGCTGCACGGCGGACAACTGCGGCGGCGGCATTTATATGGATACAAGCGGAACGCTGACCATACAAGCCGGAGATATTAGCAACTGCCGCGCCTTCAGCGGCGGCGCGGGAATCCATTTCCATGCCGGCTCCCTCATTCTCTTGGGCGGCAGAACAAGAATCACCGACAGCACAACAAACGGCAATTCCTCCAATCTCTGGTTCAGAGAATTCAAGCCTATCCAGATTCAGGGACAATTCTACATCGGTTCATCAATCGGCATCACGCCTCCCGGCATCGACAACTATAACGCCACTTCGGGCTACGGTCAATATAATGAAAGCGCTCCCGCGGATGTTTTCTACTGCGATAACAATCAAAGCAAAGTTGACCGCGAAGAAAACAAAGAGGTTAAGCTGATTACCACCATGAAGTCAGGTGACCGCAACAACTATCATGTTGAAATTTATCTCAAGGTGACCGACGACGCGGACGCTTGGGACTATGCCTATTTCCATATCTACGGCAAGGAGAACAAGGGAATAGGCAACGAAACGCTGCTGCATACCTCGTATGATTTCCATACATCTATTGACGAAGACGGCAAGTCTATTAACTATACTTATGACTGTGATCCCAACTACTTCCCAAGCTCGGTTGACGTAATCACATCCTTTGGCACCGATCTGATTCCGCGTGACTTCGAAGCCGACGTTACCGTTAAAATCAACAACGTCAACGTCGCTTCCCACCACGTTGTCCATAAGGTGTACGGCGACGAAAGAAAGAACACAAGAATTAACATCGGCGGCGACAAATATCCCTATCCCGAAGATTTTGAAATTGACACGCCAAAACAAATTGACACCAGCGGCGTCGTTACCGTTTCGGCAGTCGACCAGTACCGCGTCAAATGGACGGTGAAAAGCTCCGACATTACCATGGAAAATGTCTCCTTCCCCGGAGAGGACACCATTGAGCCGGTTGACAATTCGGGCTACAAGTGGAGAGTGAGCAGCACATATAACAGTATTCACCACAGCACCTACAACATGACCTTCAAGTCCGGCAGCAACGTCTATCCGACCATCACCAAGCCGATTAACGTCAAATTCGTCTTTCTGCTGCATCTGAGTGTTGTCGTGAACGGCAAGGAAGTATTTCATGCGTCAGGCAGCTCGCGCGACACCGTACATGCTGCTAATCTAAAGGTTCCCGAGGGATATTATATTGAGTCATTCGACGACGATACCGGCATCAAGTATGATGATTTGTCCGAAACAAACGAAGCGACAGGCGACTATATCCAGAATTTTGATTTTACCTTTATTAACGATTCCGTTACCCTGAACGCAATTCTGGCGCCCAACTATTATTCGGTAGAATTTAATAAGAACGGTGGTACTAAGGTTACATCAAGCGGCAGAGTAAAAAGTGATGTTTCGGGCTCGGCGGTGAACACATCCTTCCTTTATGACGAACCGAAGCAGCTTCCGGCGCATACTTTAAGACGCACCAACTATACCTTTGTCGGCTGGAACACCCAGCCGGACGGCAGTGGCACGATGTATGAAAGGGACGCGACCGTTACCAACCTTACTTCGAAAAAGGGCGGAAAAGTTATCCTGTATGCCATTTGGAAGTCTGTAAAGGCTGCGTCAACATCCTCCTCCATCTTCTCCGACGGTACCATTATGCTTTATATCGGCAGCGGCGTTTTGCTGGCAGCCATTGTCACCTCTGTTATCTATTCATCCAGAAAGAAAAAGAAACCGGTGGGAAAGGAGTAGACAGCTAATGAAGTTTAAAAAGTTTATCCCGGTCATTCCTGCGGTAAGTTTGTTCCTTGCGGCAATTGCGGTTCCGACGGCAGGCGCGGTTGACGCAAAAACCGTCACCTCGGGAGCGAATGTCGAGGTGATTCAAGATGGCAAGGTGATTTCGTCAAATCATTACAACACCCCCAAAGAAGCTTGGCTCGCTGCATTTAACAACGCGAACAACGCCAAAGAAACCGTTATCACCCTCGGCTCCAACTGGGAAGAAAACGTGCTGTATACCGTGGGCGCCGGCATGCGTATCACCATCGACCTCAACGGTCATTACATTAAGCGCAGCTTAGAGGAAAAGCAACGCAACGGCGAGGTTTTCAAGGTAGAAAAGAACGCCGTCTTGACCGTGCGCGACAGCAATCCCAAGGCTGCGGGCTATGACGGCGTAAGGGGCGGCGTGATTACCGGCGGTGCAAGCACCAACACAGGCGGCGGCGTTCACATTGACGAGGACGGCGAATTCCGTATGGAGGGCGGCACCATTTATAAGTGCATCACCGACGAGGACGGCGGCGGCGTTTATCTTGACGGCAACTCCTCTAACACAAAATTCACCATGACCGGCGGCAGAATTTACGGCTGCCAAACCGTTGACAGTGCTGATAACTGCTGCGGCGGCGGCATTTATATGAACAAGGGCACCATCAATATTTCAAACGCCAAGATTGACGATTGCTACAGCGAGGACGACGGCGCCGCCATCTACTCGCTGCGCGGCAATATCTATCTGGACAGAGTGATTTTTTCCGGCAACCATTGCCGCGAACAGGGTGCCGCGATTTACACCGCTCATGATACCTCAAAATATGTGGCGACGGTATTAACAGCTCAAAACTGTATTTTCGCGGGCAATGAGGCAAACCAGGACGGCGGCGCAGTTTATATCAACGACAACCCCGAATATAATCAGGCGATTGTGTTCCACAACTGCAAGTTCCGCGGAAATTCCGCCAAGAAAGACGGCGGCGCGCTGTATATCAATGACGACAACATTGCGCTTTCAAGCTGTGAGATTGTCGGCAACAGCGCAGGCGATGAAGGCGGCGGCGTTTATGTGGACGGCCGCTACAACCTCACGCTCAAGGGACTCACGCTGATTAAGCAGAATTCCGCCAAGGAAGCGGCTGTTAACAACCTGGCGCTGAATAACTACACGCTCGGAAAAGCCCGCATTATCAACGCCGGACTGTATAAGGGCTCAGAGGTTCACCTCGGCTCAACAGGCAGCAGCAGCGTTATGGTTTCCGAGTGGGTCAGTCAATATCAAAAGCAGTATTTTATCGCTGACAAGGGCAACCTTACCACACGGGAGTCAAGAACGGTTGAAGCCAAGATGGTAACAAGCGGCTCCGTTTTCAGCGAAGGCGGCTTTTACGCGGTGACAATTCTCGGTGCTGCCGGTATCGCCGGCGCGGCAGGATTGGTTATCTATCAAAAGAAAAAGAAAAAAGCAACGGAAGGCGGTGAAGGAAATGATTAGTACAAAAGAACATCATTTGAGAAAAACCATTTTCTTTGCTATCAAAACAATCGCCCTCATTTTGGTTGTTTGCTTTGCGCTGGAATACCCTGTCCAAATGCTCGGCAAAGTGTTAGCGGCAAACAAGGTGTATTATATCTCCGAAGTCAAGGTGTTTCAGGCGAAAACAGAAGCTGAAGCGATTAAGCTTTGCGAAGGCGACGGCTATGTATGCGCAAAGAAAGACCTGAACGCAGGCACAGGCAAGGACGCTGTTGTGATGGGCTACAAGCTCACCGATAATAAAAATCTTGCGCTTTATGACATCAAGCTGCTTCACATGAACGGCGGTTATGAAATCAAGGACTACGCCGAAGCGAACGCGAAGCTTGAAAAGGACAACGCAGGCGCGGCTGAAATCATGTATGATGCCGCAAGCGAATTTATCTCCAACTACGAGGACGGCAGCCCCAAGGCAAAGGAAGCCTATATCGGACTGAACCTGTTCTGTATTCCCGAAAAAGAGAATATCGGACTTGGTGATTATATCATACAAGACAAAGCCGACGAAGATTTCTATGCCAAGCTGATTACCCGCGCCAGCACAGGCGCAATCAGCGCCATTTCCAATTTCCTCGCCACCGGACTCACGCCGCTGGAAAAGGGAAAGGATGAAAAAACAGGCGAAGAAATTGATATTTCATGGGCGAACAAGGTCAAGAACAGCGCGCTTTGGAAGATCATCGAAAGCAAAAAAACCTCAGATGATGAGCTTGCGGTCTATGACAAGGAGATGGGCGACGACGCAAAGGCGTTTTTCAAGCAGCTCCAGCAGTTCGCCACCGATTATGAAAACGCAAGGCTTTCCTATGATGACGGCGATTATGTTGACGAAGCGGAAAACGCCAATATGGATGACGTGGTGGAGAACACCGACGAACCGACCAACGAAGACCGTGCAATGGCGTTCGTCAACGCATATGAGCAACTCAACCAGCAAATGGCGTTTGAAGGCAAGCCGCTGGGAGAATATCTTGTTGACATCGGTAAAAAGAACAGCGAACAGGTAAACCTCAGAAGACTGTATCCTGTTTTGGAGCCGATGTCCAACGCGCAGAGAAAAATGATTGGCGTGGTCGGTCTGCTTCCGCTGATCGGCAACATCGGTGAAAACAAGGAGAACGCAGACGCTATCAAAATTCTTAACCGTGCCAAGTCAAAGGTAAAGGATTTGATGGGCACCGAGTCCTTCTCTATCTGGGTAAACACCAATCCCCAATTGGCGGACAAAAAGGTCGCGTTTACCTCTGACGCCATCCGCCGCAGCGCTGCCCAGCAGCTGGTGGATAAAAAGACGGCTATGGAAAAGTGGGAGGGCGCAAAGAAAACCATCAACGACGTCCTCAAGTGGATTAATATCGCCAGCTCGGGAATCTTTATCCTGACATGGCTCGCCGGCAAGTTCGGCATTGCAGGCGCAATCCTCACGATTAAAGCCGCAACCGCCGCGGCTACCACCGGCATTGCAGCCGTCGCTGCCAAGGCGATTGCCTTTTCAACACTCGTCAGCAGCTGGTCATTTATCTTCACGCTGGTAGTACTGGCGTTCACCCTTATTTTCCTGATTGTTTCGCTCATTGTCGAGGCGGTTTTGAAAAGCCAACCGAAGGAATACACCGAAATGGCGGATTTCGCGGTTGATACCAAGAGTGAAAACGGACAGAACGTCAACCTGATATATAAGGCGGTCAGGGATAATCAAAACCGGATTGCCGACATTAACGGCTATAAGGCGCAAAACGGCTGGGTTTGCATGTATACCACTGATGACCCAAGAGCCGGCAGCCCGATTCGCGCAGACGAAAACGGCAATGTTTTCAATATCGTCTACGGTGACGGTAATAAGGTAAACGGTTATGAAACGACAAGCTTCTTCGGTCAGATGACGCCCGGCAACTGCAACACCGGCGCCAAGTCTGACGACGTAAACGGTATCTTTATCAATTACCGCACCGAGGAATCTTTGGCTAACCGCTCAGCAGCCGAAAACACCGGCACCGAACAGCAGGCAGGCAGCGGCACAATAGTCTACTATTCCGACATTATCGTGGCATCCGGCAAGGATCCTCAAACCGTAAAAGCAAAGATTTACAAAAAAGACGGCAAATTCAAAATCCTTGACCAGAATCTCTGTGCCGATGAAAGAAAGGAGTCGCTGGGCGAGAGCCAGTACACCTACCTCGCTTACACCACCACAACCGATCCCAATTTCGCGATTCGTGACATCAGAGTGGGAACCTTCCAGTCCAAGGGCGAAGTAAAATTCGGAGAAATCACCTACGGCTGCTCCGGTTCTCTGGGGTATCCGGCGGACAGCACGAATGAAGACAGCAAATACCCGGCGGATTTGGATGGACTGTATATCACCAAGCAATTCAACGCAGGTACGCCGATTGAAGTCGGACATCTTCATTTGGTGTCCTCCCACAGCGAGGCGAAGCCCGGCTGGGAGCCTGTCACTACCTTCAGCGGACTTCCGTATAACTTCGCTACAACACGTTTCAGCTATGCCGGCGACAAGGATTGGGGCAGAACGCAGCAGTACGCCTACAACTATACCGGATATGCTACGGATGAGGACGACACATGGGACAACGCAAAGCGCTATATGTATTATGAACCCGAAACCACCTACACCTCGGGTACAAAATATCTTTCCGGCATCTTTTTCGGCTTCGGCGCGGATTCGGAAAAAGAGGCGGCATATACCGGTATGAATACGTTGGCAAAAATCAGCCAGCTGTTCGACACCCTTTCCGGTATTCACAATACCGAAGAGCCGAGCGCGACCAAGGGCGTAAACATTGCCGAGTCCTATTTCTATAAGGGCTACATCATAGACAGCAACCAAAAATACATGCGCATGTATTACACCTGGAGCTACAACCCCTACCGTGCGCTGACAGATGTGCAGGTGCTCAGAGGTTCGCCGTACACTTCAAGTCTTCCTCTCAGCTTCCAAAAAGCGGTGAGTTATTCCGCCAATGTTTCCGCAGCCGCGGACTCATCCGCCAGCTATGTGGCGGCGTCTGTTGTGACGCAGCGTTCGGTAGCCAGCAAGAGAGTGCTGCGAGGTATCTCGCCCGAAAATGCGTATATGGCGCCCAATGGACTTATGGGTGCGAATACGGAGGTTTCAGAGGGCTTCACAAGGGAATCGCAGGGTAATTTTTCGATAGCAGACGGAAAACTGACGCTGCTTCCGACAAACATCTATGTTTCGGGTTATGTCAAGAACCGTCAGCGCCTGACGCTTGATGATGTTGTTGTCAGCACAACCGCACATCAGGGCGTGAACAACAACGGCAAGCTTACCTGCGATGTTTCCGGCGACAAAACGCTTGCCGGAAACACACCGAGCGGAGATTTCTTCTCGATTCAGGATTTAAAGGATCCCTACAACCTGACGCCGTTTAATATTTCTTATCCGTCATGGACAGACGACGACGGCGACCCGGACGATTCTGATGATAAGAACGGAAGCCATTACCATAAGGCAGGCACCTCGGTTTATATGTATGTCAAGCACCCGGTTGAGCGGAAAAAGTATATTTCCAGAATCTTTGTCGGTTCCGCCGTAAGAGAAGACGTCAAAAAAACATTGGCAAATAAAAACAAGGAACCAACGGATGACGAAAAGAAAGCTTTCGATAAGCAGGTTGATTTGAAGGCAATGACGGACGCCGCAGGCGCCGGCTCCGATGAAATGATTCCGTTCGATTTAGCGGGCAATCCAACCAAGGCTTGGTATAAGTTCTTGAAGGCAGGCGATGATCCCGTGCCTCCCAAGGGCGGCGACCCGGCAGCTTATCTCAGCGTTGCCAGAACAGACGATCCCGACAAGGCAATCCGCAGCGTTTTGCTTTACAGGACCAGAGAAAAGACGGTTGCGAATCAGATGCAGATTGACAGAGCGGTTTACTACTGTGCTTCTAATGAAAATCCGATTAAAATGAACGACGGCGAAACCTACTTTGTCTATTATTCTTTTAACCAAGGAACCATTCCCGGCAAGCCGATTACCGAGATTGAAGTCAGCGACACGGTATTTATCTCCGGCTATTCCACGGCTCTTGTCGTTGATCGGGCTGACATTATCAGTAAGGATGAAAGGGGCAAAACCAAGGTGAATGCTGCCGTGCCTTTCGGCAATCCGAAGCACGCGGTCTTTATCCACGCGAAGTACGACGTAACAACCTCCTATTTCAACAAGATATTTGCTGCGTCCGGGGACACTGCAACACAAGCGCAGCTGGGACTGCTGGAGCAGGGCTGTACCGAGTTCTGTGACCTCAACCTCAACCAAGGCGCCGGCGGAAAGTACGTTTATCTGGGCTACCGCGGCTTCTCGCTGAATGAAGAGGAGATAGACAGCAAGGCAAATGCTTCGGCAAGAGATGCAGAAAAGCAGGCGCAGCTTTATGAGGCGATTTATGACGTTGTCTGCACGGTCGGTGAGGAATTCCATCCGGAAGGCATTATGACGGAACGCCACCAAATTCACTACGCGCCGGTGGCAAAGTATGTCAACAAACAATACGTGCCCACAGACCTCAACGAGGGAACAAACGGTCCCAAGATTTACATGTACTACACCTCAATGTACGTTGCCGATGATTACAACCAAAGAGTGAGGGACGATAAGGACGCCATTCTCTCCACTATGCCGAAGAGGTATCTGCTTTCTCCTCTGACAAAAATCGGCTTTGCGTTGTATGACTATGTTCCTTATTCTCAGGAGATGGCTTCGGCGTCAACCGGTGCCGACAAGAAAATCCTGCCGTGGGAATACGTGATGAAGAGCAACAACAAGGAGCCCGTTGAATTCAACGAGGGCGCTATCAGCTTTGATAAAGATCACATGATGAGCGACAACCGCATCACCATGTTTGCCCAGCGCGAAGATGGCAACGTCAAGCCTTCTGCTGAAATCACCGGCGGCTACAGCACAGAAACAGTGACAGAGAACAAGCTGTACTTGGAACTGTAAGCAAAATAACATTATTTTAAAGCACAACAGGGCTGTTTTTCACAGCCCTGTAAAGTGCTTTTCGCAGAAAATATCAAAAGGAGGTACACTTGAGTATGTATTTAATTGCAAACATCATTGTTTGCGTATGTGCTCTTGCAGGGTTTATTTACGGAGGAATCCAATTCTTCCGCCCCAAAAAGGCTCTTTATGCGCAGATGATTACGCTTTCCCTTGGTTGTATAACCTTCGGCAGACTGTTTAATATCGTCCGTCTGATGACCGGCGGAACCTTATCGGATCATTTCCAACTCGGATTTTTGGGTTTAATCGGAAGTCTGATGTTTTTCTTCTCAGCCAATTACGGAACCGTCGATTCTCTTGTTGACGAAGGCTCAAAGGAATTAAAGAAGTACAGACTGATTGCGATTGCCGCTCCCGTGGTGATTGTTGCGATGTATGTCGTTTTGTTCCTGCTGAGTGATATTCCGACTTTATGGAAGATTTTGGGCGCGGTGCTGACCCTGTTTGCGATGTCGGCTTCTTATTTCAACCTGAAGCACCTGATTTTCCCGGATGTTGAGTTCGGCGTTGTAAAATGTCTGAGAAAATACAATCTTTTGGCTTTGATTTATACGGCGGCAATTTTCACGGAATGTGTTGCCCTGAGCCGTGACAACGAGCTTTTGACGCTGATTAGCTGCTGCGTCACCGGCATTGTCACAGCGGCAATGATTCCGACAGTGGTAAGGGGGATTGAAAAATGGAAAACATGATTTACATTCTTTACATTTGTATGTTCGTCCCGCTGCTGCTCAGTCTGCCGCTGATTGAAAAATCCTCGCGCAGAATCATGGTCTTTTTGCTGATAGGTATCAGCGCCGCGCTGTTTATTTCCGAAGTCAACGGTCTTATGCTGCGGCTTTTGGACTATGACGCGCTGTATGTCACCACCACTGTCACCCCGGCGACAGAGGAAATCATAAAAGCAATCCCGGTTTTGATTTATGCGTTTGTTATTACAGATAACCGCAAAAAGCTGCTTGCGGCGTCCTTTGCCGTCGGCATCGGCTTTGCGCTGTTTGAGAATACCTATATTCTTATCACCAGCTTGGACTCTGTTTCCATCGAATGGGCTATTGTCAGAGGCTTCTCAACCGCGCTGATGCACGGCATTTGCACCGCGGCAGTCGGCTTCGGCATGAGCTTTGTCAAACAGAAAAAAAAGCTGTTCTACTGCGGCACCTTTGCGCTGCTGTTGATGGCGATTATCTACCACGGCATTTTCAATATGCTCGTTCAATCCACCGATTGGCTGAAATACTTTGGCTTTGTGCTGCCGCTCTTAACCTACGTCCCGATTGTTATCGCGCTGGTAATCAGAGTGAAAAACAAAAAAAAGGCGGTTAACGCAACAACAGAATAATTCAAAATTAAGAAAGGGAGCTGTCGCGCGACAGCTCCCTTTTGCGAAATTTTTCATAACAATCTTCATTAAAATTAATAAAAAATGCGGCGTGAGTCCGGCGGCGCAAGCGGCGGAATAAAGCTTTGGAACGCCTGCACCATCTTGCGGTGATGAATCACAAAGTGAATGGTCGGAAATTTGTTTTTCGATACAATGACATGCTTGCTGCCGATAACGGTATAAGAAATATTGCGAAACGCGGGCTCAGGATCAAATTCCACCGTGAGATTCGGAAACGCTTCGGCAAACGCCTTTGTCTGTTCCAAGTGCGCCTTGTATTCCTCATAGCGGTAGACGACGTCTGTTTCAATAAACAACTCGGACAACGCAAGCGTCAGCGGCATTTGCGCAAATTGTTCCTCGTTGAGCAGCGGAACCGACAGCCTGATTTTGTTCTCCGCGAGCAGCTTTTCGGTGATGGCGAGATACTCGGCGCGGTAACGGCGGATTGGTTCCTTGTCAGCGTCGCTGAGCGCGTTGTGCCGCAAAATCTGCTCTAACAGTGTTTCTTCCATTGTGTAGAGCGGCAGACTGCAATTCACCACTCTCCGGTCGCCTTCCTGCCACAGCGATTTAAGCCGTCCCTCAAATTCTTCCTTCCTGTCGCTGCGGTAAATCTCCATCAGCGGCTTTGATTTTTTCAGAAGATGTTCGGCTCTGGTGCGAAAATGCTGCACATCATCCTTAGATTTATAGAGCGTGTATTTTCCTGCCGCATGGTGTCCCGAAACAGCATTGCCCTCCAGAGCGGCAGCTCCCGAAACATAGAGAAGGTGGTTAAACACGCCGCCTTGGGATTCGGTCAGATAATGCGGCGAAATCAACCCGGTCATATACATCGGGATAAAACTTTCCAAGCCCAGCATCATCTCGTAAAACGGACGGTTGACGTCGTGAATAATGTGCATGCGCAAGCCCTTTTTCAACATCATGGCGCGCCCGAACATCCACTTTTTCGGAAATTCGGAATCCTTTGCCATTTCGGTCATCGGCATGTCGCTGTATAAAATACAGTCCTTCATGGATTTTGACAGAACTGTTGCCTTCATAAAATCCAACTCGGCGTCCATCATTTCCTTCAAGCCGTAATAATGCTTGGTTCCCGGCAGTTGAAACGGAACCGAAGGCATTTTAATGTCGTTAAAATGAATTGCCTGAATATAGTCGTCCAGATGAAACGTATTCATCTTGTCCAAAAATCCGGAAACCGGGTCGTTTCTGTCAAGGCTCATATTTGTGCCGAGCCATTCGGTGACAACCGCGCAGCGTTCGCGGGGATTTTGGATTTCCTTAGCGTCCGCGTCCATCAGTGCGGCAATGGCGGCGATTTCCTGCTCCGAACCGTAAAACTGCGACACATAAGCGGCAACGCGCGCGGTGAATTTTCCAATATCGGCAGGTCTCCGCTGTCCGGCAAGCACCTTTGAAATGTGAGAAGCGTCATACGAAAGCGCCTTGGCAAGCGTGCTGCCCTTGATTTCAAGCGTTTTCAGCAGCGTGTTCAGATTGTGCAGATAAACGTCATATTCAATCGGCAAGCCGTTTTTGGCTGTGCCCATAAACGCCATGCGCAGCTCTTGCTCGTCAATATCAAGATTCTTTTCTTCGGCGAGAACCAAAATGCCTTTTATCAGCTTTTCCGTTTGCTCGCTTTCATAGTTCGGCTCGCGCTCGCCCTTGACATAGTTGGAAACAGCGCTCACACTCAGACCCGAAGCCTTTGCAAGACGGCTGTAGGTGGTGTCAAGCCGGGTGATATACTGCTTGAGTAATTCGCTGAACGTCATAATAACCCCTCAATTTCAGAATCACAGATATAATCATTATACCCTTTGCCTTGTGAAAAGTATATAGGTTACACAATTTGGCAAGTCTAAATCATACAAAGGAAAAACCTTGCGCGAATTTCATAGTTTTCACACACATGCAATGGCTTTTTTGTGTAATATCCTTGACCTATAGGTATTAATATGCTAAAGTGAAAGAGTAATGATAGGATATTGCTGTTTGTCAGAACACGCAATTTCCGTCAGAAATTGCACTTGCATTAAGGATTATTGAGGTGCTGTTATGAAGAAAAAACGATTATTGAAAAAAACGATGGCGCTGCTGCTGACAGCGGCGCTGTCGGCGGGAGCATGTATTCATGCGCCGTTTGTTTTCAATGCGGTTGAGCGAAGTACGGAGTCGCCGCCTGTGGCGGAGAACCCGGTTTTGCCGCAGGCTGTTGAGGAGAAACCGCAGAATACAGGCAGCGGACAAATCATTCTGCCCGGCGCCGCAGCCGCCGAAAAAGCAGCGGCGCAGAGTTTTGCCGAGATGACAAACGCCGTTGTGCAGAATGTATTCCTTCCCGGCTTTGAAGCGCTCGCTGCCGCAGAGGAAACATCAGAGAGCAACAACGGCGATTATTCCGTTGTTATCACTGATATTTCACAGCAGGCGGTTGTGGGCAATCCGGCGCGCCTTGACGCGCCCGGAACGAGAACCGACACGGTTCCCGTTACCAAGCCCGGCGACGGCAATACGCCGCTCAGTCCCGAAAATCCCAAGGACACCCCATCTGTCACGCCCGAAACCGACGCGGATGAAGCCCTTCCGTTTGCGCCGAGAATTACCTTCGGCACCGGCAGCGGACTGTTTGCACGGTGGGGAACAAGCGAGCTCGCGAATGAGTATTACCTCACGCCCGGCGACACAGTGACCCTCACCACCGCCAACGAGCCCGAGGGCGCAAAGGTGTATTTCACCGCGCAGAATTCCGCGATTGAAGCCTACAAAGCCGACCCCGCCTTTGATTTCACGGCGGAGGACAGCGGCTGGACGGAATACACCGACCACGTGACCATTCCCTTTGCCGACAATTACGCCCGCGTTGCCGCTGTTATGACCGACGAAAGCGGCAAGGCAATCAAGGGCACGTTTGTCAGCACGAACTTCTGGGAGCTCGATTGCGAGCGGAAAATCGGCATGTACGGCGGCGAAGGAACCTACAACCTTCGCATGACCGATTATCTCAATCTTTCCGGCGCAACCGTTAAAAACATCACACAGACTTATTATCTCAAGGTGGCTGTGAATGAAGAAGCGGCTGTTCCGACAGCAGACGACTACGATTTCAAGCTGTCCGACAGCGAGCCGGGCTATCTCAATGAAATGCTCGACAAGCTCAGCGGCGATGTTTCCTTAAATTATAAGGGAATCTGTGTGTATGAGAAAAACGGCGAGGCGGTCTATACCTCCGCTGTTTGCGAGGGCAGCTATCCGCTTACGCTCACGCCTTCTCCTGTTTTCTCCAATGAGTTAGACGAAACCGACGTGTTATATTATCCCTGCAAGCTGAGTGCCAAGTCGCTTTACGGCGGCAATTACGACTCGGTTTATTACAGCGTGGGCAAAATCGGCAATCTCAAAACGCTCGACGGCTGGACAAAGGCGGACGGCACCTTTGATGTCAGTGGGGAAATCAATGTTGACGATGTGGCGCTCTATGCCATTTTGGTTGACAGCGAAACCAACACAGGCTATGCGGGCGAGGACGGCAGCTTTGTTATCTATGAATTGCCGCTGATTCGTTTAGCTGACACCGGCGCGTCCGGCAGCACAGCTTCGTCGGAAATCACCCTGCAAAGCTCCGGTGTTCCCGAAAATTACACCTCCGAAATTTACTATACCCTCGACGGCAGCGACCCGGTGCAGAACGGCACGCTCTACACGGGACCCATCAGCACGGCTGACTACAGCAAGGGCGAGGTCGTCACCGTCAGGGCGTTTTCCAAGCTATCCAACGGCACCGAGAGCATTAACGGCAGTGTGTCGCAAATGAACATCACCGTTTCCGCTTCCGCGCCGCGCATTACCGCCACAAACGGCACGGTGACGATTGTGAATGACGGCGGTGCAATCTACTACACCGTTGACGGCACCAGTCCGGTGGATTCCGCTACCAGAAAGCCCTACACAGGCGCGTTTTCTCTCGGCGGGCTCAACCGCCGCGTCCGCGCTGTGAGCTACAGCGACGGCAGCTATTCCGCCGAAACCGAAGTGATTGCCGAGGGCGGCGTGTATGCGCTCGGCACGCTTTCCGCGCCGTATTCCTTCACCGATACGCTTGATTTCTACGTCAGCGAGATGGATAACGGCGAAGGTGCGGTTGTTGAAAAGCCGCAGACCATTTCCTTCACCCTGACCGAGCCGGGAATCATCTCCTTTGATATTTACCGCGAAACGGTTCAGGACGGCGGTTATGCCGGTTACGATATCTATTATCCCTATCTCGACGACGCGGTGGGAACCCGCCTGGATATTCTCGCGAATACAGAGTCGGGCGGACGGCTTCATTTTTACAGCAGCAGCGCCGTTCCCGCAGGCACTTATACGCTGACAATCCGTCCCGATTATCTGAGAGTTTACCATGTCAGGCTGAAAAACTTCACAGCGACAGCCGACGACAGAGTTTTCTTTAACGGCGCTGTGACGGACATGGGCGAAAAGTATATTTCCGACCGCGGCTATTATCTGTACCCCGTCAGCCTGAACAGCGACGCCGTGATTTACTATAACCTGACGACAGACGGCTCGGAGCCCGCAGCGCCGACGCTCAGTTCACCGTCTGTTCAAAGCAACCGCTCCGTTGTCTATGTCGGTTCCGAAAAGCCCGTTGTCAGAATCAAGGCGGCGGTCTATCACCCCGAGACCGGCACGCTCGGCAGCGTTTACTCAGGCTTTTTCGGCTACGCGGGCATTTTTGATATGTACGCGGTTGACGAAAACGGCAACAGAACCGCCTACGCTTGGAGCAGCCTGAGCGGAAGCGAGGACGTTATCATCGACAAAACCGGCAGGCTCTATATCAATAAAACCGATTGGGATGTGTTCTTCCCCGGAGAGGAAATCAGCGTTGAGTATTATTATACTCCATCCTATTATTCCCGCGTTTTTAACGACGACGGCACCCTCGGGGAAAGCTCCGCCTTGTTCGTCCCCGGTGAAATCACGCTTGCCGATATTGCGCAGCTTTCGGATAATCCCGATTACCGCAAGGCTTGGGGCGTTTATCTGCGTGCCGGCGCGCGTGTGACCGTTGGCAATGAGGTGTATTATTTCTCATCCGACAACCGAGGCTATATTCGCAGCGTGCCCTCGCTGCCTGTTGTCACCGTTGACGGCAACACCATTACGCTTTCAACAGAATCCGAAAGCGCAAAGCTTTACTATTCATTAAAATACAATGTCGATTTGGGCACGCGCGTCAGCGACGCCAACAGCTATTATGAGTACACCGCACCGGTTCAGTTTGACCGCAACCTTACCTTTACCGCTATGGCGGTGTGGGAGGCGAGCGTTGACGAAAGCGCGATGTATTGGGGAAAATCCTCAAACGGCATGCAGTTTATCGAATCCACCGAGGTTGAAGCCTTTGCGCTGCCCGAGGTTGCCAATAATCAGTCCTCCGCTGAATACTATCTTCCGGTTGTAGCGGACGGCATGAGCCAGTCTGTGGATATTACCGTACCCGCCGGCTACAAATATTTCTTTGATTATTTGCGCACCATCCGGCACAATGGCGTCTTTGATTCCGAATGCAGCGTGAATGTCAAGCTGCAAAAGCTTGAAAACGGCGCGTATGTCACGATTGACGACTGCTGGTTCAATCTTCCGTATCCCGACGGCATTTGGTATGACAGCGGACCGTTCCTCACCGCCGGCGACTGGCGGTTGACCTTCTATGCCGATGAAGCTTCTTCGGCAGGTCAAAAGGCGATTGTCTATTTCCGTGCCCACTGTGTAACAAACGAGGGCGACTTCACCTATCCGCGTCTCGGCGGCTTAAAGGTCACGCCGAGGATGGACGGCATGGAGATTGACGTAAATAACATCACCGTTCCCGACAAAACCGTTGACGAGCTTTTCACCTACATCACCGTCAACAAGGGAAAAACCATCGAAAGCATCACCGGCTCGGCAGACGGAACCGAAGCGCAGGCAAAGGCTGTTATCAAGGCATATCTTGAGGACAACAGCAACTATGATTATGTCAGGGTTTGGCGCAGAGCCAGAAATGCAAGCGACTATTCGAGAGTCGGCGATATCCACGCCGACAGCGGCTGGATTGGCTTTGACCTCAGCGACAATCTTGAAGCCGGCACCGAATACATCTATCTCGCGGAAATTTATCTGAAAGGTCAGTGGGGGCAGTGGAACTACGGCGTGTTTGACCGACACAACAACACAGGCTGGTTCAGAACCGAATATTCTTCACCGCTCTATGTGCTTCCCGAGGATGATGAAGCGCCTGTGATCAACGACTTCTATTTCCTCCTTCCGGGCGGTGTTGAAACGGATAACATTTCCAACGCCTGCACCATCTTCACCAATGCAACCGATAACCAAAGAGTAAAATCATATTTGCTCGATTACAAGCTTTCATCCGAGAGCGACGAGCAGTATCAGCGCATTGACAGCAGCGACAGCGTGCGCACCAAGGACTATACCTTCAAAAAAACGCTGCGCTATGTTTCTCTCACACCCGGAAACGAATACACCTTCCGCTACACCGTTACCGACGCAAACGGCAACAAGGCGGTTAAAACCTTCACCGTTCTTGCAGAGGAAATTCCCGCGCCGCAGGATTACACCGTGACGCAGGCTTCCTCCGGCGTTGTTATCCATTGGACGCCCAAGCCCGGTTACCGCTTTGACTTCGATTTCTATGATGAAAACGGCAAATGGTTCGGCGACACCGGCTGGTACCGCTATGACAGCACCTCTGCCGAAAACGGCAGCAGACTTGTTTACGTTGATCCGCTGCAATATCCCACCTTCACCGTCAGACAGCGGCAGGAAGCGTATGACGATTACGACATTGCGCTCGATTATGTCTATAAGAAAAACCTCTCCGCCGGTGCAGACACACAAGCGCCGGTTGTCAGAGGCATTTCCGCATACAACAACAGCCAAGGCGGTTACGGCAACCGCTACACCAGCGTCAGAGCGTGGGACGACGGAAGGCTCTACAGCCTGAACATCGCCTACTTCACCCGCAGCGGGGAAGAGGGAAGTTATGTTTACACACCTGCCGAGGGCTTCCCGGAGCCTGCAACCTACTACTATCCCAAGGCTGACGTGCAGTTTAACGGCGAGCGCACCTTCTGCGCCGACTACAGCCTGAAGTACGTTATGCCCGGCGTCTATTATGCCGGCGTCCGTGTCACCGATACCGCAGGCAATACCTCCGACTGGCGCTATGAGGAATTCAGGGTTTATGAAAACGACGTAAAAAGAACGCCGCTTGACCCGCTGAAGGTCACCGCAGGCACCGACCGTTTCTATATCGAGCCGCTCGTGCCTGAGTTTGACAGCTACACACGGCAGCAAATCTGCGACGTTTTCATTCCGTACTGGAAGAGCGTGAACCTCACCGAGGAAATGATGAACGATTTCCTCGACCATATTCTCGACTACGCCAAGGTAGAATATTATTCTGTCCGCAGTGACGGCAACTCTACCATCAATATCACCGATTATATTGTCAACGGCGAATTGACCTACCGCTTTACCCGCAACGACAAGCTGCCGGTTGAGCCGAACTATGACGAATACTACCTGCGCCCCGAAAGATACTATATCTTCTACGCAAAGCTCGTCAAGGACAATTCCGTTGCCATGGAAAAGTGGCAGTCCGATATTTTTGACGGCTCCGATGTGGTGTGGGTCTGCACCCTGAGCACGCCCGCTATCAAGCTGCTCGACGACGAAGGCGCGCCCGAAATCAGCGAGATTATCAACACCTCCGGCAAGGTCAACGTGGACAATTCCTCGGTGATTTCCGTGAATGTCAGCGACGACCAGCTCGTTAAAGAGGTCGTGATTGAATACCGCGTCAACGGCGGCAGCTGGTTCAAGAGCGATTCATACGACGCGAATCACAACGGCGGCTATGCCCTGAGCGCGTATCCTACCGACAGAATTTCTTCCGTCACCGCGTCCGTTAACATCAGCCGGCTGTATTACAACAACGACGGCGACTATAACGGAAATTACAGAGGTATTGCGCTTCAAAACGGCGATACCGTTGAACTTGTTGCCTACGCGCTTGATTCCGCCGGCAACAAGTCGCTTGTCAAAACCGCAGCCTATACCTATGTCAAAATCGACCCGCCCACAGGTCTTTCCGTCACCGCCAAAAACGCAGGCGCGACCGTCAGTTGGAACAAGGTCGCGTTGCCCGAGGGCGTTTTGGACGGCACGCCCGAATACGGCTACCGCATGTATGCCTATAAAGCAAACGGCAACAGTCTGTTCTCCGAAACCGACGTTGCCCCCGGCGAGACAAGCGCCTTCATTCCGCTTGACGCGTCAAAATACACCGGCGCTTATTATTTCATGGTGAGCGTGCTCACCTCCACCGGCGGTCTCGGTGACAAAACCGCCAAATCGCAGAACATCACACCGCTTGCCGATATTACCGCTCCCGAGGGCAAATTCAGCGCCGACACCACCACCCTCGCAGGCACCAACACCAACGGCAATATTAACTTTAAGGCTGACGCGGTGGATAACAACTATGTCCACACCCTGCTTGTCACCGTGATTGACGCGGCAGGCAATGTCTATGCCGAATGGACGTATGACGTCACCGACACAAGCACCTACTATTGGGGCTACCGCCGCAATTATGACAACGGTATCATCGGCGTGCGCTGCAATGAGGGCGCAACGCTCAACACCCTTGATTTGGGTGATTACGCCGGAGCAGCCGCTCTGACAGATGAAAGCGGAAAGCGCTATATTCCCGACGGCTCCTACAAACTCACGCTGACCGTCACCGATTTCTCGAACCTCAGCGATTATTTTGAAACCCCGATTACGGTTGACAATTCCGCGCCCGACCTCAGCGGCGGCACAATCGGCGGCACGATTGCGGTCAACGGACCGAACAGCGAATACAGCTACGAGCGCCTTGTCGCAAATGTCAGCTGGACAATTCCCGCGGGCATTGAAGCGCTCAACCAAATTGAGGTGCGCCGCTATGAGTTCTCCGGATTGGAAAAGGCGCAGAACCTCGCAGGCGACCCCGAAACCTACGCGAATCAGTATTATTATTCCGTCATTTCCACCGATACCGCCGCGAGAAGCGCTGAAAACGGCATTTCCTCCGGCAGATATTATGTCTATCTGCTCAGCGCTGTTGACCTCGCGGGCAACCGCAGCAGCTTTTTGAATACGGGAGTTTTGTTCGCGGGTGAGGAGAAGTATGACCTCACCGTAAAGGTGAACGGAACAGACAGCCTTGACAGCGTTATGCTCGGCGACAGGCTCACCTTTACGGCAGTCTCCACCGTTGCAAAGCAAGGCGTTGTCCTGCGGCTCTACAGAGTCATCGACAACAACAAGCGCTACTTTGCCGAGGGCAGATTCAATGCCGGCGGCACAGCTGTTGTGGAATACACCGTTCCCGCAACCGATTCCTCATGGATTGGCATACAAAATATTTATGCCGAATATTACGGTAGCGCAAACTTCGGCAGCAAGCTGCTGACGTTTGAAATCGGCTTAAAGCTTTTTGCGCCGGAGTATGTCACTTCCTCCTCCGAAATCGGAAAAATCAACATCCGTTGGGAAAATGTGTCCAACACCGAAACCTATTATATTTACAGAAGCACCGCTCAGCAGAATATTGTCAGCGACGGCAATCTGATTGCAGAAACCACCGCGCGCTCCTATAACGACATCACAGCGCAGGTCGGCACCGCGTATTATTACGCCGTTGTCGCCGCCTCAACCGTTGCGGGTCAGCAGGTGACAAGCGAAGCGGCAGTGACAGAGCAGGCTGTTTCAATGATTAGGGATGATTCCGCGCCGGTTCTCAGAGCGGTATCACCCGCTGAAAAAGCGCATATTTCAACCTCGCAGACCTTCACCCTCGAAGCCTATGACAACGTGAAGGTGTCCTCTGTGATAGTGGAATGGAAGAGTTATGACGACGTGAACGCCGTTTATGCCGAACTCTATCACGGCGAACTTGACGGCAGAAACGTCACCGTGGACTTCTCCAAGGTGCGCGCGGGCGCATCGCAGAATATCTTCGTGCGCTTCCGTGTGCTCGACCCCACAGGCAACAAGAGCGAGTGGATCACCAACGCGTACGCCTTGGGCGACAGTGTTGCGGCGCCCGCTTCACTTATGGCAGAGCCGGGTGAACGCAAAATCGCACTCGGCTGGCAGTCGGTGCTCCGCCTTGACGTGACCGGCTATCAGATTTACCGCGCGGAAAACAACGGCGCGTTTGAGTTGCTGGCGGAAATCACCAATGCCGACAGCGTTTATGTGGACGACGAGCTTGACCCGACCGTTGCTTACCGGTATAAGGTGCGCGCGCTTGCGGGCGATACCTTGGGAGAATTCTCCAACATCGTCACCGCGCTTCCGGGCGAGCAAAAGACGCCGCCGACGGTTGTGTATCTCGACCCGCTGCGTTCTTCCAGCTTCAACGGCGACTTAACCGTCACCGCCGTCGCTTCCGACAGAATCCGCGTCAAGCGCTTCACCTTTGAATACGCCTACATCGGCACAAGCTCCGCCGTTGAGCCGGATGAAACCCTCACATGGCAGCCCCTTGCCGTGATTACCGACGGCATTGAGCAGATTGAAATTGACCAAACCATGCTCGCGGGCTTCGGTCACCGCGCGTTCCAAGCGGCGACAACCATTGACTTCTCCGCGCTTGCGGGCTTGCAGGAGGGCGCTTGGTTCGCCGTGCGCGTCAATGCCGAAAACAACGGCGGCGCGGCTTACGCTTCCTCTTGGTATTACGCAAAATATAAATACGACTCCGTTCCGCCCGCAGCCCCCACCAATTTAAAGGCGCAGGACGGCATGAGCGGCGGAACCGTTACTCTCAGCTTTACGGCGGCGCCAACGGACGTTTATTATACCCAAATTCTGCGTTCCACCGATTCCAATGCCGATCCCTATACGCTTGAAAGCGTGGGAGAAACCGCGTCCGGCAGCTATTCGGACAGCGGATTGAGCGACGGCGTTCGCTATTACTATTGGTTCCGCTCCGTTGACAGAGCGGGCAACATTTCCGCTGCGGCGGGTCCCGTCAGCGCGGTTCCTACCTCGGTATTTTCCATTGAGTTTAAATCCGTTATGCTCAATGTGGCGGTTCCCACAGCCGGACAACTGATGAAGATTACCGTGAATTTCACGAATAACGGTCCCGCAAAGGCGGCAGGCACGCTTGTTTTGAAAGCGAATACAGGCAATTCGATTGTCACCGTCGCGGAAAAGGACTTCTCCGGTCTTGCACCCGGCAGCCATTCCTTCACCTTTGACTTCACCGTTCCCGAAAGCGCGGCGGCGCTGACCTTTACAGCCGAAGCCTGCGCGAAGGATATTGTCACAAGCGCTTATCCCGTCAACCACGCGCCGCATGCGGTGATCACCGCAAAGGCGACGGTCGACTCCTCGGATACCGAAACCTACAGCGCCGCATTGTCCACTGACAGCGACGACGGCGAGAGCGAAAATCTCACCTTTGTCTGGAACATGGGCGACGGCGCCGTGAAGAACGGCAAAACCATTACCCACCGTTACTTAACCCCGGGCGACTACACCGTTACTCTCACCGCCACCGACCAGAGAGGCGCTTCCTCCTCTGTCACCAAGGCGGTCAGGGTTATCGACAGACGACCCGATTTGCTCGTTTCCGCCATTACGGTTTACAGAATGGGCGCGACCGACGGCGAATATACGCTTGTCAGCGGCAGCAACACCATTCAGGAAAATGACACCGTGCGCGTTGACGCGGCGATTGTCAACAGCGAAGCGGCGTTCGGTGTGGTTCCCGCCGATATGGCGTTCCTTGCGGGCTTCTATCTCAACGGCGTTTACCGCGGCTATCAGACCATCAGCGGCGGACTTGCAGTAGGGGAGGAGAAAACCGTTTCCTTTACCTACACCGCCGAAAAGGGCGCGCAGATTATCAAGATTGTTGCCAACGATCTGCTTGACACCCTCAAGGAATCTAACAAGCAAAACAACAGCAAAACCGTCAGCTACAACGCGCAGCAGACCGATTTTGCCGAAATCGCGGTGACAAACGGCGACTGGCGCAATGCCGCCACGCTCGACAAAACCGCGGCGCTCACCTCGGAAGAAAAGGTGATTTACTCCGCGACCGTCGCCAACTCCGGCAGAGCAAGCGCAAGCTTTACCGTTTCGCTCTATCTTGACGGTGCGCTTGCGGATACACTTTCTGTCACGCTCGCGCCGGGCGCTTCGAGAGCCGTGAATTTCTACGAAGCACCTGTTTCCGGCAAGCACACTGTGCTTATCGCCGCAGACGACCCGCTGCTTGTCGAAACCGATTCCTCCGACAACGCCGTTTCCTTTGAAACCGCCGCGTTCACGGTTGACAAGGCGGAAATTGCGACAGAACTCACCGTTGAATATCCCACCGGCATGACCGGCGGCAGAATCGCGCAGGGCGGCACTCTCACACTGACCGCTGCCCTCACGCCGAACACCGATATTTCCAAGGCGGTCAATGTCCGCTTCTATATTGACGGCAAAATCATCAAGACCGTCAAGGTCAGCGCGGACACCCTCAAAAAGGGCGTTCCGTATGCTACAGGAATCACCGCGAAATGGGTGGTGAGCGACGGCGTTCACACCGTCAGCGTTGTCACCGACAGCGACCTTGCGGTGCTTGAAACACCCTCGGAGGACAGCGAAGAAACCGTTGACATCACCGTAATTAAGCCCGATTTGTGGCTCTCCGACGTGTCATGGGCGCCTGCCGACACCATCGACTGGGGCAGCAGCGCAAGCTTCCTTGTCCGCGTATCCAACAGAAGCGTCGCCACGCTTTATCAGCCCTATGTGCTGAAGCTTTGGGCGAACAAGCTTGATTCCGATGGCGCTCCCACCAAATGGAACGTGGTTTCCTCCGGCAACTACAACGGAATTCAGGGCAACAGCACCTCGGTGCAGATTCTCAACTGGAATCCCGCCTCCTCCGGCAGCTGGCGTTTGCTCTTAACCCTTGAAAAGGGCAACGGCGCCGACTTTGACACCACCTACTATCTGCCGCTCGACTGGGCGACAGTTGATACCTCCTTCGGCAGCTATGCCTACAGCTACGAATTCACCGTCAGGGACGGCTTGACTCTGAAAGTCAGCCCGAACAAGAGCGGCGAGGACGCCGACTTCGGCGCGAATATCTTTGTCGGCTCCGAGTACGCGATTACCGTCAGCGGCGAAATGTCGCTCGCTTCCAAGCCCAACCGCCTGCTCAACAGCGTGGCGGACGGCGCGATGATTTCTGTCCGTCTGGAATACAATTCCGACAGCGGCATTTTCCGCGAGGCAGTGCTCACCGACAACGGAACCGGCAAATTCTCCGGCTCCATTCTCACCGAGGGACTGGAAAGCGGCATGTATACCCTGACCTACTTTGCACAGGGAGCGGGCTATACCGTGCAGTATGACACGCAGCTGATGTTCATTGACGACATCATCGGCTCCGTCACCACGCCGCTTGACAGCTATGTTGCCGGCGACATCATCACCATTTCCGGCAGCGCGGGCGTGGGCAACACGCCTTACACCGGAACCATCGCGCTCGATATGAACCTCTATCCCTACTACGGCGAGCGCCTGCCCGACGGTGCGGTCATTAACGGTGATGTTCCCGACGGCTACGAAATGTATTGGCGCGGCGAAAAGACCGTGTTCCTCACCGCCGACGAAAACGGTAACTTCACCTATTCCTTCAAGTCCGTCAACACAGACGCGGGCAAGTGGAGTATTGCTGCCTATGCCTTTGAAAAGGCGTTCGGCAGCGGCATCAAGGGCAGCGACATCACCATCTACGGCATGGAAGCAAAGCCTTCCGTCACCACCGTCACCGCCGCAAAGAATACCGATTTCTCCGCCGGCGTCAAGCTTTATAACAGCGCGTGGGACGGGAGCTTCGGCGGCTTGACAGGCGTTTCGGCAGTGCTGCTCAACGGCAATGACTACGACGGCATTACCGCGGTTCTCGACAGCTCCACCGTCAAGTCCACGCTTGACGCGGGTAGCTTCTTCCCGGTGACGCTCAACTTCTTCACCGACGAGGACTGCGCCGACAGCGCCGAGTATATGATTCAGTTCAGCTCCATCGAGGGCGCGACAGCCACCGCAACGGTTAAGCTGAGCATGCGCCCCGGCGTTCCCAAGCTGTACGCCGACCAAAAGGCAATCACCGCGGCGGCAAATCCCGGTTCAACCGTCACCAAAACCGTGACCGTCACCAACAAGGGCATTGCCACCATGCGCAATATCGTGGTTGAAAACGGCTCTCTCGGCTTTATCAAGGCGGAGCAGCCCGAAAAAACCACCCTTGCACCCGGCGAAAGCCTTTCCTTTAACATCATCATGGCGCCCACCGCCTCGGTACAGTACGGAAAGTATCAGGATACGGTCACTGTGACCAACGGCGTTGTGTCGCTTGCGATTCCCGTAGGGCTTGAAGTTACCGCCCTCGAATACGGCTCTGTGCAGTTCAAGGTGCGCGACGACTTCGGCGAAAATGTTTCCGGCGCTGTGATTACCCTCTACGGCAGAGACCCCTACACCCAGTACATCAACGGCAAAGAAACCACCTACTATCTCAATTATTCTCTCACCACCGACGAAAACGGCACGGCTTCGCTCTTTGACAAGCCCATCGGCGTGTATGATTACACCGTGTCGGCAAAGGGCAAGCAGACCCTCAACGGCGAAATGCACATCATGCCGATGACCCGGCCCGCCTATGAGGAAATCGTGCTCGAAACCGTCCCGGTTGAAATCAGCTGGACGGTCACCGAAACGACTATCGTTGATGAATACGAGATTGAATTAACGGTTGACCTCGGCGTCAAAATTCCCGAGCCGAAGCTCGGTTCTTCCATGCCGTGGTTCACCATCGCAAAGAACATGCAGAGCGCCGCGGTGCTTGAAACAAAAATCGTCAACCACAGCCTGATTGATGTGATTGACGCGGTTGCGGTGATTGACGGCAATGTCAGCGGCATTTCTGTTGTCGGCGGAGGCTATATCGGCACCATTCCCGCCATGTCAAGCGTAACCGTGCAGCTTCTGGTGCAGCCCGGCTATTATGATTTGCCGACCTTTGCGAACGAAAACGCCGGCGCAAACAAGGCGCTGCTCCGCGTCACCGGCAGCTATGTCAGCTACGACGAGGACACCCTGCTGCCTGTTTATCCTCCCAAGACCACGCAAATCAAGGTGCCGATTTACAATCCCGGCAAGCAGAAGGTCAACTTGGAGGTTGTCATCGGCGACGGCGAAAAGCAGCAAATGGAAATCAACATGCCCGACGACAGCGGCTTTGAGGAGATGGATTACTTCATCTATCAGGAGGAAACCGGCGGACGTATCAAGGATAAGGAAACTGTTTCCGGCGGCGTGTATGAGGTGGTGAAGCTCTCGCTTTCACAGACCGCATCTCTGGAGCGTCAGGCGTTTGACGCAGAACTGAAAATCACCAACAACTACCCGAACGCCGATTTGGACAGCCTGACAACCGAGGTCGTAATTCAGTACACCGACCCTGTCACCAAGGAAGTGTCCTACATCACCGATAATGTGTATATTATCCAAACCATGGGCACATCTGAGTCCTCCGTAGCTTCCGGCTCCACCTACACCGGCAAGTGGAAAATTATCCCCAGTATCGGCATGGGCGGCGAAGCAGGCAGAACCTATCAGGTATTCGCCCGCATTTCCTATATGGTAAACGGCAAGCTGGTGACCACCACCACCGACGCGGTTGAAATCAACGTCAACCCGCAGCCGCGCCTCAAGGTGGATTACTACCTGCCGCACAAGATTTATCCGAATTCAAGCTTCCGTCTGGGCGTTTCCGTCACCAACGAGGGCAGCGGCACCGCCAAGAACGTGATTCTCGATTCCAGCCAGCTTGATATTGTTTCCAACACCTCCGGGCTAACCTCTGTGTGGGAGATTGTCAGTTCCTCCTTCGGCTCCTACAACACCAATTCCTTCCGTCTGGTGCTCGGCGACATTCCGGGCGTAAACAACGGTCTTGCCGATGACGGCTCTGACCTGCCCAACATGGTTTGGGGCTACTTTACGATTCTCTGGACGATTCCCGAGCTGGAGGAAGGCTATTTGAAGGATGTTTACGGTGAAATCAGAAACTTCACCGCCACCATCACCCACAAGCCCTACGAAGGTGTGGAACTTGATTCCCTAATTGACGAGGTGAACACCCACATCGTCGCGCGTGACGGCGTGCAGATTCTCGACGACACCTCCGGCGAGTATGTGGACACCATGCAGGTGATTGCCGGAACCAACGGCTTGCCCGAATACATCCGCGACAGCGCAACCAATGTCAGCGTGAATGTCTTTGTGCCCGAGGGTCTCAGCGGCAGCAAGAGCGGGGAGGACGCTTACACCTTCACCGCACCGCTTGAAGCGGCTGCCCGCAATGAAGAAAACGCTCCTCTGCGCTATCAGATTCTCATGCTCGGTGAGTCGGATGACTTTGCCGATATGAACATCGCGGCGGTTTACCGCTATGCAAGCGCCGACCTTACAGGCGAGCCCGTATCCCTTTCCTTCGCCAATTACTGGAAGGACACCTACACCGTAGACGGCGAGGAAAAAGACCTGCTCTATGTTGTGGACGAAATTCTCCGCGACCAAAACGGCAACATTCTTCCGCGCTTTTACAAGGTGGTCTATGGCTCCGCAACCACAGTGAAGGAGCTGAAAACCAGCAAGATTACCTATCTTGAAAAGTTTAACCGGTTGGAACGCACCGCTGTGTTCTATGACACCGGCAAGTTCCACGACGAGGACGATTCTGTGCCGCTCGGCGTGCAGGCAACCGTTTACAACTCCGGCAAAACGCCTGAGAGCGTGATGGTTTATCTGTTCCGCGCACCCGTCGTCAGCGGAAAAACCGGCAGCTTCACTTTGGTGGACAAGAAGTCTGTCACCGTCAACTCCTATAACGAGCAGCTTGTCTATTTCACTATCGACCTTTACGCCAATGCCGAAATGCCCGCGGGCGTCTATGAGTTCCGCGCGGGAACCTCCGCAAATCCCGAGGATTACGCCGTGAGCGCTCAGACCGTGATTAACGCGCTGCCCACCGCCAACGCGGGCGTGGACTTTAACGCGGTTGTCAACAAGACCGTTATCTTTGACGGCTCGCGCAGCTATGACCCCGACGGTCAGATTAAAAGCTTTGTCTGGGACTTCGGCGACGGCTCCTCCGGCTGGGGCATTGCGCCGACGCATATCTACACCGCGTCCGGCACCTACATCGCGACCCTCACCGTCACCGATGACAACGGCACCGCCAACGCCCTGATTACCAAGGGCTACAACGCGGAGGATTTGCCCACCGATTCCTACGCGATTCACAATGTGATGGTCACGGTCAACGACGACCGCCCCGACCTCATCATTGTTCCCGACGCGCTGACAAACGAAATCGGAAAGGGTCTGGAAATCACCATTGACAACGCGCCTGTTTCCAAGACGAACACCGCGGACAAGGGCGAAGAAATCGTGATTTTTGCCCGCGTGATGAACGATAAGCCCGAAAACCCGATTCCGTCGAGCTTTATTGTCAGCCTTTACAGAGACGACGTGTATCTCGGTTATCAGCGCATTACCTCTGTTTACGAAAAAACCTACACCATCGGCGGAGAAACCCGCACCGTGCAGTGTGCGGACGTGCAGTTTACCGACGTTGCCGCCGACAACGCTTCCCACGTTTACACCGTCAGGGCGAATGATGTTTCCGTCGCCTTTGACGAAGCGGATCTATTCAACAACCAGCGCAGCGCGATTGTTTACGGCGCTTCCGGCAGAACCGTGTTCCCGAATGTCGGCATCACCGCCGTCAGCTTTGAAGGAAAGCCGCTCCAAAACGGCGCGGTTGCCGCAAAGAGTCTGAACATTCCGTCGGGCAAAGCGATTTCCTTTACCGTTACGCTTCAAAACTCCGGCAATGACGCAACAGGTGAGTTCCCGCTTACCGCCCGTGTCAACGGCAAGTGGGCGGCAAGCGTGAATGTCAACTCCCTCGAACCCGGTCAAACGGCTGAAATCACCCTCAGCTTTGTGCCGGAGGAAGGCAGCTCGCAGCAGATTACCTTCACCGCCGACGGTCCCTATCCGCGCACACTTGATTCCGACCGCTCCGATAACACATGGACGTATAACGCCGGCACCATCACCTTTGAAAAGGCGGATTTGACGGTTGAAAGCGTCAGCGTTTCCGCAAGCGGCTCCGACGCGGTGATTACCGCTATCGTGAAAAACAACGGCGCGGCTCCTGCGGAAAACAGCTCCACCGTAACCTTCTATGCCGATGAACGCTATCTCGGCGCGGCTCTGATTGGTTCTGTGCAGGCGGGCGAGAGCAAGGAAGTGCAGCTTGTCTGGAAGAATTACGAAGCGGCGAACCGCATTACCGCCGTGTGCGACGCAATGTCCGTTGTTGACGAAACCGACGAGCTCAACAATACCTTTACCGAAACGGTTCAGGACGGCAACGTGCTCGAAAGCCGCGCAATGCCCGCGCTTGTCATCACCAAAATGAGCACAAGCGGCACGGCTGCCTTCGGTGCGGAAATGACAACTGTTGTCACCGTGAAAAACAACGGCGCGGCTGAATCCGCAGGAGCGTTCAAGGTATCGCTCTTTACGCAGGGCATTCTGGTTGGCGAATCCATCATTGACCGTGCGATTCTGCCCGGTGCCTCGGCAGACGCCACTGTTTACTGGACGGCAAATGTTCTTCCTACAGGTACGTATGCGCTCACAGCGCTTGCCGATTCCGAATACAACATCATCATGTCCTCACGCTCCGGCGTCAGATATGACGGCACGCTCAATGTGTCCGACGGAATCAGCGTTGCCATTGAAAGCGACGCGGCGTATCTCACACAGAACAGCGACAACACCGTGCGCGTATCACTGACCCGCTCCGACGGAAAGCCGAATACCGATGCTGCTACGGTCAAGGTCATGGTGGCAGGAACAGACATTCTTTCTACCGCCGTTTACGATTCCTCAACCGACCGCTATCTCGCGCAGCTTGACCTCAGCGGCGTAACGCTCGGCAAGCACAGCCTGGTTGCCACCGCAAACCTCAACGGCATGTCCGACGCGAGCAGCTTTACTTCCACCGTTGTACCCGCGATTTCCGTCACCGTCAAAACGGATTCCTCCGCATACAAAACAGGGGATACCGTGTATGTCAGCGGCACCACCGAAGGACTTGATTCGGGCGACACCATTGAACTGTCGCTGATTGGCAATCAGATTTGGAAATACACAACCGTTCTCAGCAAGAGCGGCACCTTTGTCCGCAGCATTGAACTTCCCGCCAACGCGGGCGGCGCAATGAGAATCGCGGCAACCGTGAAGAACGCGGGCGCCAACCGCACCGCAAGTGAGAGCATTTATGTTTACGGCGCATACTTCGCGAGCGTCAATGAAGTTACCGTCACCGCAGGCGACAAAACCACCGTGAAGGGCGCCGCGGAAAATATCGGTTATCTTGATTTGCGCAGCGTCACCCTGACAGCAGCCGCAAACAGCCTTGAAGCGCAAAACGCCAAAGCGCCTGTCATCAAGTTTATGTCCGGCGGTCACGCGTATGTGCTCGACGAAAAGCACGCTGACCTGCTCGAAGCCATCACCGACGGCGTTTCCGTCAACGGCAGCGGCATTGACTACAACGCGCTTGACTACAAGCTGCAAATTGACGCGGAGGGCTGCCTGCCGGGTGATTATGAAGTTATTCTCACCCTGAACGCGATGACCGACAAGGGCGCTTATACCCTCACCAAGCGCATTGCGCTGACCCTTGCCGCTCCCAAGGCGGTCATGGTGATTACCAACCTCAACCTCGACAACGAGAGCGAGGAAGAAACGCTCGCCGTCAAAACCTCCGCCTCTCCGGGCGAGGTAAAAACCTTTAGCTACAGAGTGGTGAATCTCGGCACCGGCAACCTCACCGGGCTCAAAGCCGAACTGCTTGACAGCAACGGCTGCTCCGTTCCGTGGGCAAGCCTGGTGACGGCAGGCGGTATTCCCTCTGAGGACGCGCTCACCACCACTGTTTATCCCTACTGCAAGGGCTATGATATCGGCACAGCCGAGGGCGCTGCGCGGATTTCCGTCACCTTTGCGCCGCAGGAAAATGTGACCGCAAGCAGATACGATTTGACCCTGTTCATCAGCGCGGACGGCGTTGATACCGTTCAAATACCCGTGACGGTTTATGTGTCCGCTCATGCTATCGGTACCAAGGTGATTAAGGTCGTCACCGCCGACGGCACCGTGATTACCGACGGCAAGGTGACCCTCTACGGTCCTGTTGCTTCCGATTACAGCGTGCAGCCGGTTGACCCGAGGTCCTACTCCGGCGACATCAGTTCCGCCGTGACCGTCGGCAGCAATCTCTCTCAGGGCGGCACCGTGCAATTTACAAATATTCCGTCCGGCACCTATAACGTCAGCGTCAGCGGCAACGGCATCAAGGCTGTCACCAAGCAAATCGAGGTGCTCCCGGTGATTGACCCGGTTCCCGAAAGTATTATCGTGGAGCAGCAGCTCTTTGTGATTCGCTCCGCCGTCTCCACCGAAAAGACGCTGGATTCCTACACCGTCAAGAACGGCGCGTATGAGGATATCATGTATCAGCTTGCGTTCGGCGGCGCTTATGAATCCGAAAAGCCCGACCTTCTGCCGGACTACCCGGTTGATGAAATCGAAATCGCCTACTACAACGGCAAGATTTCAAGCCGTCTGGCGATTATGAACTCCGATTTGACGGTGGGCAACGCGCTGCACAACATGACTGACGTTACCGTCAAAATCAACCCGCGCGACATTCCTTCGCAGTATATCAAATTCAAGAGCGGCGAAGGCTTGACCGACACCCTCTATGTCGGCACCCTCGCGCCGCAGGAAACCTTTGACTTCATCTGGAATCTCGACCTCGCCGCGCTCTATCTCGAAGCGGCGGTTGAGCAGGACGGCGTGAATTATACCCTGACGCTTCCCGAAGGCTATAGCTGGGATACCTACTACGCCGCGTGGGAGCGTGAGAACACCCGCCTGAATTCCTATGGCTATCTCACTAGGCACCTGTATAACAAGGTTTCCGTTTCCGGGGACGGCAGAGTGCTGACCGTTACGCCCGCGGATGAAAATACCGGCGCACCGGACGGCAGAGTGCCGCTTTACACCGGCAATGTTCCGAAGCTCTACAAGTTCGAGATTGTAATCGAGGGCAAGAGCGCGCTGGAATTTGCCGAGGGCAGCCTCAGTGAAATGAAAACCGTTACCCGCACCATTCCCGTTCAGGTGGACTTTGTTCCCAACGGCTACTATCTCGACGAGGGCTGCGCGTCTGTCTACACCACCGAGCGCTTGCAGGGCGCATTCTCAACAGGCTCCAACGCGAACTCCAAGGTTTACAGCAAAAAGTTCCTCTCGAATTCCGGCACCTCCTCAACGCCCAATTCGTCCTCAAAGAATAACGACGGCTTCAAGCTGGGCTTTGCGCAGGATATTCTCTCCGGCGAAGAGCATACGCGGCTGACCGTCGGCTTTGAAAATCCAAGCAGCGTTGAAGCGATTGAAGAACTTGAATTCAGAGTGATGATCTCCGACATGATGCCCGATGAAAACGGTCATCTTGCTCCCGGCGCCAATCTGAACAACACCGATTTCTATGTGGCGCCCTCCGTGCTGGAAGCAAACCGCGTCAAGGGCTGGGAGGGACTGAGCGAGGAAGAAATTCTCGCCAAGTTCGCCACCGCCAACGGAATCGACGTCGGCACGCTCCTTGCCAGCGGCAGCTTTGCGCTTGCCTTTGATTTGGAGCCGCTCTCGCAGCTTTACAGCAACGATATGTTCACTTATCTGATTGACAGCGGCTACATGACCGCCGAGGAAGCGGAGCAAGCCGCCAATCACCTCAGGGATTCCTCCGGCACAAGCTTTGCGTGGGTGGAATACAGCTTCAAGCGCGGCGGCAGAACCTATACCGGCTTCACCGACCCTGTGGTGCAGAACGTGGAACTTCCCGCGGAACTGACCACCTATGAGCAGACCTTCCAGCTTGACCCCGATTCCGATGTGTACTATGTGGCAATCGTTATCACAAACTCCGGCTTCGGCACCTCGGACGAAATCCGCCTGACCTCTCTCGATATTCCGTCCGTCAACGGGCAGAGAACGCGGCTTTCCTCCTACACAACCGGCAGCATGACCGATTATCCCGGCGCAGACACCTCCTCCGAGGATCTTGTTGACTGGTATTTAAGCTGGGACGACAACCCTGTTCCCAATGAAATCATTCTCGAACCGCTCAAATCCGGCGAGAGCGTTTACATCATCTACAGGGTTGATGTTATCGGCGAGAGCAACAACGGTGTTCCCACCTCGCTCAAGCCGCACCCGCTGCCGCTGCCCAAGCAGCCGCAAAAAACCGACTTCAAGCCGCAAATCTACATCAACGGCAAAAAGGCAGGCAGCTGCACACCCGGCGAGCAGAATGAAAGCACGGAAAATCCCGCGCGTATCGCCGAACTGATTGACGAAATCGCCGAAAGCCTGTCGGTTCTGATGTACGCCACCGTCGGCGACTACGGCACCAGAGTTGAGGACGCCTACACCAACGCTAAGATGATGCAGACCGCCAAGGTGATTGTCGGCGTTCAAAAGTATCTGACCTACATTTCCACTGTCGTCAACGACGTTCTCGGCAAGCTGGGCGGTCACACTACCGAAAAGCCCTCGCTTGATGTGGGCGGCGGTGACAGCGGAGAAAAGTCGCTGACTGACCAAATCTTTACCGGCACGCTCCTGCTCGGCGCGGTTTTCGATATTTCCGACGACGTAATCGGACATATCCAGCCGTTTATGAATTCCATCAAAGCGGGCGCCGCCAAGGTAAGCCAAGTGCAGGGCAACCTCAAGCTGCTTGAAGGCTTAGGCAGCTTCAAGCCCTCCAAGGCGGTTTACGCGGAACTTGTCGCTCAGCTTAATGACATTGAGGCAAAGTTCAAAGAACTTTCCGCCAAGGTGAGTAACGCGATTTCCATTTATAACCGTCTGCTCACGCAGGCAGGCGTCAACGCAAGCAAGCTTCCCGAGGTGGAAGCGGCGCTTGAAGCGATTCTCAAAGAGTGGTCGCAAAACAGAGCGGACATCGCGCAGTTATATAGCTATCTGTTTGATAAAATCCAGCTTGCGCGCTATAATGCCTTTGACTATCAGGCGGGCGATTACAGCCGCGCGAAAAACTACGACGAGATTATCCGCAAGCTTGACAAGGCATATGACATTCTCGGCAAAATCAATCTTTCGGTTAACGAACTCGGCTACACCGTTCTGACGGTGCGCGGTCATATCATGCTCAACCATCACCTGCGCGGCGAGTACGAAAAGGACTTTGACAAATACCTCAAAGACAACCATCTCGATTTGCCGTGGGAGACTGTCAAGGCGGTTTATGAGAATCCCGACCTCAACGACGATTACCTCGCGAAGATTTTCCCCGACACCGCCGATAAGGTCAAAAAGGCAAAGAGCATTTACGACGCAAAGGAAAGCTTCCGCAAGGTAAGAGCCAAGGTAGAGGCGTTCTCCACCGCGCTCGGCTCCGCTTGGGACAAGGGTTCCCCCGCGATTATCGCGGTTCTCGGCAAGGAAGGCTTGGAGCTGGCGAAGGAGTTTGAGTTGACAAAGCCGTTCGCTGATTTCATCGGCAACACCTTAAAGCTTGTCCAACTCGCCAATGAGAAGGACGAAATGACAAAGGCAATGGGCGCGTTCGGCGACGCTACGCTCAAGCTTAACTACCACACCTATGAAGCGGTGCGCAATGATGCTTCCACCGGGGCGTTGAGTGAGGACTCTCCGCTTGTCAAAACGCTCATGGAACTGATTGAGGAAGCGATTGTCAAGTCAAATGAAAAGGCGCCCGGCGCGTTCAAGCCGCTCAGCGGTTCCGACAAGCGCGACGTTTCCGACTATCTTGTCAAGTATCTCAACATGCAGCGCGCCAAATATGAGCGCAGCGAGCAGACCGATTCCGCGTGGATGATTGCCCACGTCAGCGCTGTGATGGCGGCTCTCTTTGAGCAGGTTTATGTGGAAGCCATCACCGAGCAGGCAACGCCCGAAAAGTTCCTCGCGTTTATGCGCGGCAGCGGCACCGTGAAGAACGGCAAAACGCTCGACGGCTATCTTGACAACACCTACGATAAGAAGGTGTTCCGCGACATCCGCAAGGACGCGATGCTGAAGCTCAGAGAAGCGCAGCTGCTTGTCACTCACTACAGTCAGACTCTCGCGCAGAATTCTTCCTATCCTGTCAAGGAAATTGTGCAGTATCTTGAAACGCTGTCGCAAAAGATGGCGGCTGCGGCGAATATCGAGCAAAACTCCGTGCGCCGCTACAAGGATTTGGACATCTGGCAGCTAAACGAAAACAACAGCACAAGTCTTGAAATCAGCACCAACTATGTGCTCAGCTTCCGCGACTATCAAAAGGCGCTGCTAAACACCGACGTGATTAACGCCGAAAACTCCATGGTCGTCGTCGATTACTACACCGCGGCGCTCTATGATTTGATTGTCCGTTCCGGCTTGATGGTGCTCACCATGAGCCCCAACGCCATCTCCGCTTCTCTCGGCGCAAGCGCGGCGGCAACGTGGGACAGCTTGGCAGACCAGGTGTTCACCAAGCTTGATGAAGCGTGGAAAACGCGCTCCATTCTCACCGCGTTGTCAATCGCGGAACTCTCGCTTGTCATGGGCAACACCGTGATGAAGGAAGCCTCCATCGCAAACGATATTTACAATCTGATTTTTGCTCTCGACAAGGCAATCATCTTTGACCCGCCGCTCAACACCGAACTGATTACCTATTCCATCAAGGACGTCGTTATTCCCGACGGCGAAGCAAAGGGCAGGGGAGAGGTGCTTGTCACCTTCCGCAACGACGGCAGCAGAACCGTTGCCGTCAGTCCGGGTGTTGACATTTTCACCGCCGCAGGCAAGATTGCTTCGGTGAATTTCAGCAGCAACAGTATTCTGATTCCGGCAGGAGAGAGCGCCGACTTCATCGGTGAATTTACAATTCCGCGCTCCGTATTGCTCGACAGCACAGGCTATTCCGCCGTGCTCAGCTATGCCGCGAGCGAACCCTCCACCGTTTCCATTGCCGCCGAGCAGGGACCCTTTGTGCTCCACTTCTACGCGGGCACCGAGCGCCAGCTTGCCGCCATGCGCAGCAAGGTCAGCGCGGGAACGCTGGTTTCCGGCTGGGTGACAGGCGCACAGACGCTCTCCGGCAGCATTACTGTTAAGCAGGGGCAAAACCTCCGCATTTTCGCGGCGGCTCCCGTCAACGGCAAGCTGACAGTCGAAATTCTCTCACCCTCCGGCGAGGCGCTTGAAGCGAAGTCCTTCATCAACGAAGGCGACTACGCAATGCTCACAAATTGCGCGGCAGGCGCTTACACCGTGCGCGTGACAACGCCCGAAGGCTTTGACGGCAGAATCACCGTAGAGGGCGTGGTATCGTCCTTTGACAAGGCAATTACCGCCGTTCATACAGAGAAAGCCACCGTTGTCAACAATAATAATCAAACAGACGACGGCAGCTATTTCGGTAATCTCAGTGTTTCCGTCAGCGAGAGCGCAGGCATTTTTGCTGGCGTTATCAACGCCGAGCTTACCTTTGAGGACGAAAACCTCACCGCGGCACCCGTCGGCTTCGGCGACTTCACGCTCAACGCGGGCGGCGCGCTCAACGGCGGCTTTGTGATTAAGGCAGCCCCGAACACGCCCGCAGGCGTTTACAGCGGCACCGTGAAGATTTCCTTCGACGCGGCAGTCTGCGACCCGGTATTCCTCTCGCTCCTCTCCACAGGCGACGACGCCGTGAATTGGGCAACTGAGGACGGAAAGGTGATTTACACCGCTCAGGTTCAGGTCACTGTTGATGTTACCGCACCCGCAGCACCCGCAATCAGCGTTGCGGACGGCGCGCGTGAAGGCACCCTTACTGTCAGCGGTTCAGCACCCGGCGCAGTCTATGTCATTCTGACCTACGAAAACGACTTCACCGAAGAAAATGACGATGGTATCGAAGAAGCCTACACCGCAAAAGCCATTGCCGCCATCTTCAATCCCAACCCCGACGGCAGCTTTGCCGTTACGCTTGCCAAGCCCGCGCAGAATGCAAGACTTTCGGCAGTCGCCGTCAACACCGCGGGCGGACGTTCCGCAGCGGCGACGCTGGCGGTTGAAGGCTATAGCGAAGCCGAGCCCGAAAGAGAAACATATGCCGAGCCCTTCACCTCTGTCACAGCAGAGCAAGTGGAAGGAAAGCGCGACGTCAGCGTGACCGTTTACGGTGCGCAGGCAAGGGGACTGTCCCTCACAGGCGATATTTACTACAGAGTGGTTTACAATGCGCCCGAAAACGATTTCCCGGCAGAAAGCTTCAATCCCGCGGGCTGGACAAACGCAGGCGCAGTGCCCTCCTTCACCGTTAAGAACGTGCAGAACGGTCAGTACATTGAAATTGTGCAGGTCATGCGCGAAGCCGACGGTGCTCTCACTGTCGTCAGACACAGCAGCACCGCAGCCGAAATGAAGGACGTGCAGGGCTACACCGTTTCCGGTCAGCTTACTTCCAATGACAGTAAGGCTGACATGGCAGGCGCGGTGCTCGTTCTCACCGACGCGGCGGACAGCAGCGTGACCTACACCGCAACTGTCGAAATCGTCGGCGGAACGGCAACCTACACCTTCACCGACGTGATTTCGGGAACCTATATTCTGAGCCTTGACCCCTCGGTCATCAAAATCAGCGCAGACAACGCCCTGATTACCATTGACAGCGCCGGCAAGGTGAAAAATATCGACGTGAACAGAGTCATTCTTCCGGGCGATATTAACAGCGATTATCAGGTGGACAACAGGGATTTAACCCGTCTGTTCCAATATCTGACCGACTGGGATGTTGAGGTTGAGGACATGACGCTCGACGTCAACGGCGACGGCGAAGTAAACAACAAGGATTTAACCCGCCTGTATCAGTATCTGTCGGGCTGGGAAGTAGAAATTTATTAACAGGAGTTCACAAAATGAAGAAAATCATCAGTAGTTTGCTGGCAATCCTTTTGCTGCTGTCAATTTCATACGGAACGCCTGTTACAGCGGCAGAAGCAAACGCCCCCACCTTCACCGTTTCTTCTGAGCAGGCAAAGCCCGGGGAGACTGTCAGCGTGACTATTCGCATTGACAACAACCCCGGCATTGCCTCCGCCAAATTCAAAGTGCAGTTTGATTCTGCCCTTACACTCAGCGGCGTCACCTACAACCCGGCGCTCGGCGGCATGTCCATGCAGCCGCAAACGCTGCAAAGTCCCGTGACCCTCAACTGGTTCAACGGCGCGCAGAACACCACAGGCGATATGGTTTATGCCACGCTTGATTTCACCGTTGCGCAAAATGCGCCGTCCGGTTTTCACGCAATTTCCGTCACCTACAACCCCGACGACGTGTATAATATCGCAGAGCGGAATATCGCGTTTCAAATCGAAAACGGCGGCGTGCTGGTTCCTTTCCCGGTGACAGGTCTTGCGCTTGACCGCACCGCCGCAACCGTGCATACAGCCGACAAAACCGTTACGCTAACCCCGGTCTTTACGCCGGAAAACGCGACTGACAAGAATGTTTCCTGGAGCAGCAGCGATTCCTCTGTTGCAGCCGTCAGCGGCGGCGTGGTGACGCTTCACAAATACGGCGAAGCTGTCATCACCGCCACCGCCGAGGACGGCGGCTTTCAGGCTTTCTGCACACTGACGGTGCTCTGCTCTCACCTGAAAACGGAAGTTGTGCCCTATGAAGCGTCAACATGTGTAAAGCACGGTCACGAGGCGTACACCATCTGTTCCGACTGCGGCGAAATTGTCTCCGGCTCCGACGCACCCTTGCCGTTTGCGGGGCATCAGTACATTGAGCGGGCGTTGCCGCAATACTTGAAAGCAAGCGCCAACTGCTCAAGCGCCGCTGTTTATTACAAAAGCTGCGCTGTCTGCGGTGTGCGCGGGAAGGAAACCTTTACCTACGGTGAAAAGAATCCTCATAATCATGTCGGCGGCACTCACATTGAACACAAAACAGCCGCTACCTGCAGCAAGGAAGGCTATACAGGAGATACCGTCTGCAACGGCTGCCGCACAGTAATCACCTACGGCAAGGTGATTGAAAAGCTGCCGCATACCTACAGCGCGCCTCAGTGGACGTGGAACGGCTACGAAAGCGCAGCCGCGAAGTTTTCCTGCGAAAAGTGTGATGATGTGCAGATTGTCAACGCGGTAATCACAGCAACAATCACCAAGCAGCCCACCCTCACCGCGGAAGGCGAGCGGGAGTATAAGGCAACCGTAACCCTTGAGGGAACAACCTACACCGACCTCAAAACCGAGGTGCTTCCCAAGCGTTTTCTCATCGGTGACGCCGACGGCGATTTAAGGCTGACAATCCGCGACGTCACCGCAATCCAGCGGCACCTCGCGCAACTCAATCTTCTCACAGGAACCGCCTTGAAAGCCGCCGATACCAACGGCGACGGCAAAGTGACGATTGACGACGCAACGTATTTGCAGCTTTATCTCGCGGAATATGATGTGACGCTCGGCAGACAGGGCTGATTCGCATTAAAAAAAGAATGAATCCCCATACCGCAAAAAACGGTATGGGGATTTATCTTTAATAATTCAATGTCGTGCAAAAGCGCGGAAGCGTTAGCTCCGTTCAAAAAGAAAGCCTATGGTCACTGCGGTTTTGCGG
>CAMVLW010000002.1 GCA_947168445.1 uncultured Clostridia bacterium | reverse complement strand
TTCCCGCGGGTATTCATGTGAATTGTGCGCTCTATGATAATACTATTCTCTGATAGCGCAAATAACGCAAACAAAAAGGAACACAGCACCGCAGCGCTGTGTTCCTTTTAATTATGATTTGATGTTGTTATTTGTTAGACGGAGCTTTTTCCTGAAATTCCTTTTTCATGAGCGGCAACTCTTTGTCAAACTTAAAGAAGGCAAAGAGCACAACCGTCAGGATAATGCAAATCATCGGCACGGCGACAAAGCCAATCTGGATAAACAGCTTGGCGCTGTCGGTCTGCGCTGCCGCGTTTGCGTCGTAGCCGCCGAAATCCATTAACGCAAGCATAATGGTGACGTTCAAACCAAAGGCAAGCTTTGCCAAAAAGCTGTCCAGCGAGGACAAAATACCTGCGGCGCGAATACCGGATTTCAGTTCGCAGTATTCAACAACGTCCGCCAGCAGCGCGAAACGCATACCCATCAAATAGCCCAGCGGGAACCATACCAGCACAGTGCCGACCATCAGCAGCGGCAGGTTGGGACCGCAGAACAGGAAAATAACATTGCCGCCGAACGCGATAATGTTCATCATGATAGAGGACTTTTTCTTGCCCATCAGTCTGCAGAAGAACGGAATGGTCAGCTGACCGAGCACCATTGCAACCGAGGTGACAATTGCCTGAATCGGAATAATGTCGTCGCCCGTCAAGCCGCCGGCGCTGACAACATACCATCTGTAGTAGTAAACAACGCCCGCCTGTTTTACCGCAAAGCCAATCAGGTAAACAAACATGGTGATAACAAACAGCACATACTGTGCGTTGACCGCTTTAAGACCGTCCTTGAACTTGACCTTTTCTTCCTTAATCGGCTTAACAACCTCTCTGGTGTTGGCAAAGGAGAAGAACAGCAGCGCCACAGCCACAACGCTGAAAATACCGATTGTCCATGCGTAGGAATACAAGCCTTGCTTGCCGCCGAACTGGTTGATTAACGGGGTGGCAAAGAAGGTAACGCAGAAGCTGCCGATTGCCGCCATAACCATGCGGAAGGTCACCAGAATGTTGCGTTCCTTGGGGTCAGCCGAAAGGCTCGGCAGAATCGCGGAAAGCGGTGTGTTAACAACGGTGTAGCAGGTGCTCACCAGGTTAAAGGTGACAAACGCCATTACAATGCACAGAACATTGTTGTTGGAAACCATCGAGGGCAGGCAGAAGGTCAGAATCGCAAACAATGCCAGCGGTACCGCGCCGATAATGAAGTAAGGGCGGCATTTTCCGCTTTTAAACTCGGTTTTGTCAACGATAATTCCCATCAGCACGTCCGTGATGGCGTCAATGAATTTTGACGCGAGCGTAATTACGCCAACTGCCGCCGTGTCAAGCAGCAGCGCGTCGGTGTAGTAAACCGTCAGATAGGCGGTAATCATCGGCCATATCAGATTACTCGCCATATCCGCAGCGCCGTAACCAAGGCGCTGTCTCATTTTAGATATTCCCATTTGTGCAACCTCCTAAAAATTTATTCACTATCAAATAGAATTATATCTATTATATCACAAATGCCCGTTTCTTGCAACAAAAAAGACAGAATAAATTTTAATTTTGGCAAAATTGAAGGATAACATGCCTTTATTCCTCAATTTCATTACCGCGGCTCTGCTTTTTTTCTTGACAATCGCGGCGTGCGCGGTAGAATAGAAGCAGAAGATTTTCGGAGGCAGACAATGAAGTATGATGTGGAACCCCTGTTTGAAGCACCGTATTGTCTGATTGACATTTTCCCGGCGCAGGTGCCGCCGGAGCGTGCGGAGAAATATCTCCGCGTGGAGCGGTCGTATCTGAATTCCGCCAAGCTTGATGAATTGTACGCGCGGTTTTCCGCAATTCTGGCGGCGGTCAGCGGGCGCTGTCAAGCCATGCTTTTTACGCTGCCGGAGGAAAGAGAAACGGAATATCCGAACAGCGGACAGATTTTCGCGGAAGTCCGCCGTCACGCCCGCCGCGGAGCGGTGCAGTTGTATCTGACGGAAGAAAACGCGCTGCTCACCCTGAACGCGGAGGATTTATACATGACTGTCTATCAGCCGTCAGAGCGCCTTCAGGCGTTTCTCAAAGAAACGGTTGCCGCGGCGGGATTGTATTTCCGTCAGCCGGAGCAGTTAAAGCGGATTGAACGCTACGAGCGGATTTTTAACGAAGCGCAGCGGCTGCTAAACCTTAAAGCACGCACATCAGGCGAAACCGCCGCTTTGCAGCGCTGTATCAAGCATCTGGAGGTCTACTACGGCAGCGATGACTGGAAAAAAGACTTTGCCGACGACGGGCGCGGACTGCTGCCGCAAAACATGCCGCGCGGCGTGCTGTCCGAGGACGGCATTTTCAATTTGCTCGACGCCTGCCGTGAGTAAAGCCAAAGGGCAAAAAAAGAGCCTGCACAGGAAAGCGTCTGTGCAGGCTCTTGTGCGGTTATAAGGTTTCCAAAAAGTCGGCGGCTTCGTCAAGGTAGTTACCCTCGAACATTTCCGCCTTGCCCGCGTCGATTTTCGCGGCGAGCTCCGGGTCAATGGGCAGCTTTGCGAGAACGCGGGTGTTGTACTTCGCCGCGATTTCGTCCACTCTGCTGTCACCGAATACGCTGTGCTTTTTGCCGCAGTCGGGGCAGACAAAGTAACTCATGTTCTCCACGATGCCCAGCACGGGAATGTTCATCATTTCCGCCATCTTCACCGCCTTTTCAACAATCATGCCGACAAGTTCCTGCGGGCTGGCAACGACGATAATGCCGTCGAGCGGAATACTCTGAAACACGGTCAGCGGAATGTCGCCGGTTCCCGGAGGCATGTCCACAAACATGTAGTCAATGTCGTTCCACAGCACGTCCGACCAAAACTGTTTGACGGTGCCGGTAATCATCGGCGCGCGCCAAATCACCGGGTCGGTGTCGTTTTTGAGCAGAAGGTTCACGGACATCATCTCAATGCCGGTTTCGGTGCGCACAGGCAGAATTCCCAACTCGTTGCCGACCGCTTTTTTGGTGATTCCGAACGCCTTTGGAATCGACGGACCGGTGATGTCCGCGTCCAAAATCGCGGTGTGCTTGCCGCGGCGGTTCTCGGTCACGGCGAGCATGGAGGTCACCATGCTTTTGCCGACGCCGCCCTTGCCGGACACAACGCCAATCACATGACGCACGGTGCTGAATTCGTTTAGCTTTTCATGTAAATCGTTCTCGCCGCCGCAGTTGCTGCTGCATGACGAGCAATCGTGATTACATCCCATAATTTGCAATACCTCTTTTCATGATTTGGTATCAGTATAACACGAATCGCAGAGGATAGCAAGCATTAAAATGTCGTCAATCGGAATCGCTGTTTTGTCGGTGAAAATCAACGTGCGCGCCGACAGGTCAACCCGCCGCGCTTCGCCCTGTTTTTCCCCGGTAACGCCGCCGGATTTCAGCGGGTCGGGAATAAAGTAACGCACCTGTACGGCGGTGGGCTTTCGCGCCTGCAAAAGACGCTCCAGCGCATTGTTGATTGCAAGCGCTTCCTCGCGGCTGACAGGCGGTCGGCGGTCGGTGTAACGCGCCTGCTCCTCAATCAGCACGTCAAATCCCGACAGCGCCGCAAACGGAGCAAACTGCGCCGCCCGTTCCGCAAGCGGCATGTGCTTTCGGTTTTTGGATTGTGGATGGGGAAGGTGGAGAATATCTTGGTAAGTCATTTTGAGTGTTTAGCGGCAAGTGGTAACTTATAACTCACTAACCACTTGCCACTACCTTATCACCCCGCTCTGTGTCCGCCGACCTGTCCGTTACGTTCAATGGTCGTGGCGCCTTCCTTGAAGTTCATGCCCTTGAGGACGGCGTTTTTGCCGAAGCGCGTCCGCAGCTTTAGAATCGTGCGCTGAATGTCGCGCTCGCGTTCTTCGGCTTTGGGCTGTTCGGGGACGGAATCAAACAGGTTGAGCTGCTCGCTTTTTTGCGAAACGTCAATTTCGTTTTCAGCCACCGTGTGGTTGGCGACAACATACATGCGGCGCACCAGCAGGGCGGGGTTGACAATACGGTCAAACAGGCGCAGCGCTGCCTCGCTGATTTTCTCGGTGGAGGAGGTAAAGCAGCTGATGTTTTCGCTGCCGTGCGCGTGCTTTGGCACCTGTCTGCCGTAATGGTCGGTCTTGATTTCGCCGCGATAGGCGCCGCGCCGTGCGGGATTGCTGAGATTTTGAATATCATAGCCCACCGTCAGTACGATTTGGTCGGTTAAAAGCCCCTTCCGCACCAAATCGAGCACCAGCAGGTCGGTCATTTCCTGCACAATCAGCCGCGCCTTTTCAAAGTCATACGGCACGCTGAGCACCTGACCCATGCTCAGCGATTTGCTGCGCGGCTTGTACGCTTTGATGTCGCGGAGCGTACATGGCTCCCAGCCCCACGCATGGTCAATCAGCAGTTCGGCGTTGACCCCGAACAATTGATAGAGCAGCGCTTCGTTTTCCAGCGACATGCGCGCCACGTCGCCCATGGTATACATACCGTAACGCGCCAGACTGCGGCTGTAGCCGCCGCCGATACGCCAAAAATCCGTCAGCGGGCGGTGGCTCCACAGCAGTTCGCGGTAGCGCTGCTCGTCCAGTTCGGCAATCCGCACGCCTTGCGCGTCGGGCTGCATGTGCTTTGCCACAATGTCCATTGCGATTTTGCAGAGATACAGGTTGGTTCCGACGCCCGCCGTGGCTGTGATTCCCGTTTCGTCCAGCACCGCGCGAATCAGCCTGTCGGCAAGCGCGCGCGCCGAAATTTTATACGCCTTTGTGTAGCGCGAAGCGTCAATAAACACCTCGTCCACCGAGTAAACGTGAATGTCCTCAGGCGCGATATAGCGCAGATAAACGCCGTAAATCTGCGTGCTCACGCGCATGTATTCCGACATGCGCGGCGGCGCGACAATATAGTCGAGCGCACATTCGGGGCGGCGGTTCAGTTCGCCGAGAAAACAGGACTTTCCCGCAAACGGCTTTCCGTTCAGGCGGCTGCGGCGCATGGCGTTCACCTCGCTGACGCGCTGTACTACCTCAAACAGCCGCGCGCGTCCGGGAATTCCGAAGCTTTTCAGCGACGGCGACACGGCAAGGCAGATTGTTTTTTCGGTGCGGGTCTTGTCCGCGACAACCAAATTCGCGTCCAGCGGGTCAAGCCCCCGCGCTACGCACTCCACCGAGGCGTAAAAGGATTTTAAGTCAATGGCGATATACATAGTGGTAAGTGGTTGGTGGTTAGTGGTTAGTGAGTGATAAATTATACGTACATATGTTTGGGAATGGTTTGATTATAGCACAAATGTTCTAACGAGTCAAGAGTAAAATCGAAAATATTTTCGAATATTTTTTACGCTCCGCAAAACAAACGATTATAAAAGCCTAACCGCTTTTTCCAAAGGCGCGCTGCCAACCATGGCAATGGTTGACAAAAGCGGCCGGGGTTGGTACAATTGATAGAGAAAATAACAGCAGTGAGGAGCGGTTATCATGAAACAGGAAAATTTGGCAATGCTGTGCGACTTTTATGAATTCACCATGTCGAACGGCTACTTTAAAAACGGCTTTTACAAACGCAATGTCTACTTTGACGTGTTCTTTCGCAAAGTGCCCGATAACGGCGGCTTTGCGATTGCGGCGGGCTTGGAGCAGGTGATTGAATACCTCAAAGAACTTCACTTTGAGGAGGAGGACATTGCCTATCTGCGCTCAAAGGGCATTTTTGACGAGGAATTTTTGTCTTATCTCGCCAACTTCCGCTTCACGGGCGACGTTTACGCGGTTCCCGAGGGCACGCCTGTGTTCCCCAACGAGCCGATTATGACCATTAAGGCGCCCGCGATTGAAGCGCAGCTTGTTGAAACCTTTGTGCTGCTGAGCCTGAACCATCAGTCGTTGATTGCCACAAAAGCCAACCGCATTGTGCGTGCGGCACAGGGCAGAGCGGTGCTCGAATTCGGTTCCCGCCGCGCACAGGGAGCAAGCGGCGCGACGGTCGGCGCAAGAGCGGCGTATATCGGCGGCTGCGCAGGCACGGCATGTGCCCTTACCGACGAACTCTACGGCGTTCCCGCAGGCGGCACGATGGCTCATTCGTGGATTATGATGTTCGACAACGAGTACGAGGCGTTCAAGGCGTACTGCGAGTTGTACCCCGACAATCCAACGCTGCTGGTTGATACCTACAACACCCTGAAAAGCGGCGTTCCCAACGCAATTAAAGTCTTTAAAGAGGTGCTGCTGCCGCAGGGAAAAACAAAGTGCGCGATTCGTCTGGATTCGGGCGACATTTCCTACCTCTCCAAAAAGGCGCGCAAAATGCTTGATGAGGCAGGACTGACCGAGTGCACCATCACCGCGTCCAATTCGCTTGACGAGGGCTTGATTCGTGATTTGATGATGCAGGGCGCGCAGATTGACACCTTCGGCGTGGGCGAGCGGCTGATTACTTCTTCCAGCTCTCCCGTGTTCGGCGGCGTTTACAAGCTGGTTGCGGTTGAGGACGAGAGCGGCGAAATCGTGCCGAAAATCAAGGTCAGCGAGAACACCGCAAAAATTACCAACCCGCACTTTAAAAAGGTGTACCGCTATTACGACAAGGAAAGCGGCAAGGCGCTTGCCGACGAACTGTGCGTATATGACGAAATTGTGGACAGCACCAAGCCCCATACCATCTTTGACCCCAACGCCACATGGAAAACCAAAACCCTCACCGGCTTCACCGCCAGAGAGTTGCTGGTGCCGGTGTTCCAAAACGGCGCGTGCGTGTATGATTGTCCGTCCATCAAAGAAATCGCCGCCTACTGCAAGGAGCAGGTCGATTTGCTCTGGGACGAGGTCAAGCGCTTTGAAAACCCGCATACCTACTATGTCGATTTGTCGAAAAAGCTGTATGACATCAAGGGAATCCTGCTCAGCGTCGCGCATGAATCCTGATTGCGGCTTTAAAAAATGCCGTTGCCGCAGCTTAACAAAAATCCTCTTGCAATATCGGTGATAATTTGCTAGAATAAAGGTGAATCAATTTGTGATAAAAAGCAGGGAGGATTGCTTTATGATTGGTATTATTTGCGCACTGAAAATCGAGGTTGAGGGGCTCAAGGCGCTGATGGAAAACGCCGAAAGCACCAAAAAGGCAGGGCTGGAATTCATCAGCGGCAAGATTTTTGACAAGGACGTTGTGCTGCTCGAATGTGGTGTGGGCAAGGTCAATGCCGCCGTCGGCACCCAGATTTTGATTGACCTTTTCAAGCCCGACGTCGTTATCAATTCCGGCATTGCGGGCAGCCTGACAAAAGAACTCACCGTGGGCGACATTGTGATTTCCACCGATTGCGTGGAGCACGACATCAACTGCACCGCGCTGGAGGAGCCGAGAGGTCAGATTTGGTTCACTGATGAAAAGAGAATCGACATTCCCGCCGACCCGGAGGTTGCCAAAAAGCTCGCGGAGTGCTGCCGCAATCTCGGCGCGCATGTGAAAACCGGCAGAATCGCCACCGGCGACATGTTTGTCACCTACCGCCGCCAGCGCGAGTTTATCGCGTTTGAATTTGACGCGCTGTGCTGCGAAATGGAAGGCGGCGCTGTGGGTCATGTCTGCTATATGAACAAGGTTCCGTTCGCCATTCTGCGCTCCATCAGCGACGATTTAAAGTTCAACAAGCCCGAAAACTACGAGGACTTCAAGGAGCTTGCCGCAAACAGAGCCATCAAGGCAATGAAGCTGTTTATTCAGACCTATTAATATAAAAACAGAGCAGGGCGGCACACGCTGCCTTGCTTTTTGTATGCGAAAAATCTTGCAACTCGCGCCGATTTATATTATACTGAAAGAAAGGGGTGACTGTGATGATAACAAAATTTACAAGCGGCAAGCCGTTTGACACCGGAGCGGTGACGGCGGCGTTTCCGTCAAAAGCCATCGCGGATTTTCCGTTTGAGCACGCGCTTGCGGACGGCAAATTCCGCCTTTCGTTTCCGCTGGAGCAGAGCGACATTCTCTACGGCTTGGGCGAAGCGCCGCGCGGAATCAACAAGCGCGGCTGGGTGTATGAGAGTTGGTGCAGCGACGACCCGTTCCATACCGAAACCAAACAGTCGCTCTATGCCGCGCATAATTTTATACTGCTCAGCGGCAGCCAAACCTTCGGCTTGTTTATCGACTTTCCCGCGCGAATCCGCTGGGATTTGGGCTATACCGTGCAGAGCCTTGCGGAAATTACCGTGGACGGCGCGGATTTTGACATCTATCTGATTAAAGCGGAAACGCCCCGCGAAATTGCGCGCGCCTTCCGCGAAATCATCGGCAAAAGCTACATTCCCCCGCTGTGGGCGTTCGGCTATCAGCAGAGCCGCTGGAGTTACCATAACGCCGAAGCCGTGGACAATGTGGTAAAAAGCTATGACGAAGCGCAAATCCCGCTCGACTGCGTGTATCTCGACATTGACTACATGGAGCGCTACAAGGATTTCACCGTCAATGAAGAAGCGTTCCCCGATTTCCAAAATTATGTGCAGAAAAAGCGCGAACAGGGAATCCACCTGATTCCGATTATCGACGCGGGCGTCAAGAAAGAGGACGGCTACCGCGTGTATGAGGAGGGCAGAGCAAAGGGTTATTTCTGCAAAACGGCGGACGGCTCGCAGTTTGAAGCGGGCGTGTGGCCCGGCGTTTGCGCCTTTCCCGATTTTCTCAATCCCGAAGTGCGGCAGTGGTTCGGCAGGCAGTACAAATTCCTGACCGACATGGGAATCGACGGCTTTTGGAACGACATGAACGAGCCCGCGCTGTTCTATTCCGTTGAGGGGCTCAACAAGGCGCTTGACAAGGCGGCAGACCTGCGCGGCGAAAATCTTGATTTAAGCGGCTTTTTCGGCTTGAAGGACGCGTTTATGGGACTCTCCAACGCGCATGAGGACTATGCGCGGATTTATCATACCGTTGACGGCAAACAGATGAATCATTTGCGCGTGCACAACCTCTACGGCGCAAGCATGACAAAGGCGGCGGGCGAGTATTTTGAGTCCGAATTCGGCAGGGAAAAAATCCTGATGTTCTCCCGCGCGTCCTATATCGGCGCTCACCGCAGCAGCGGCATTTGGTTCGGCGATAACCATTCGTGGTGGTCGCACATTCTGCTCGACTTAAAAATGCTGCCCGCGGCGAATATGTGCGGCTTTCTCTATTGCGGCGCTGACTTGGGCGGCTTCAACGAAAACGCCACCCGCGACTTGGTGCTGCGCTTTTTGGCGCTCGGTGTGTTTACGCCGCTCATGCGCAACCATGCGGCGCTCGGCACCCGCGACCAGGAGGCGTACCGCTTTGAAAACCCGCAGGACTTCCGCGACGTGATTCAGGTGCGCTACCGCCTGATTCCGTATTTGTATCAAACCTTCCGCAAGGCGAGCGACGAAAACGACTTGATGTTCCGCCCGCTGTCGTTTGATTATCCCGGGGATAACATCGCCCGCGAATGTGAAACCCAGCTCATGCTCGGTGAGGAGTGCATGATTGCGCCTGTCTATGAGCAAAACGCGGCGGGCAGAACCGTTTATCTCCCGGAGGACATGACCTTCGTCAAGCTCAGCGGCGATCGCGTGGAAACGCAGCCGCTCGCAAAGGGCTTGCATTATGTAGGGGTCGCCCTCAACGAAGTGCCGCTCTTCATCAAAAAAGGCAAAAAAATCCCTCTCTGCCGCCCCGCAATGCGGACAAGAGATTTGGATTTGGAGCAGTTGGAATACATTGGATGAGTTATAAGTTATAAGTTATAAGTTATAAGAAAAGCAGTTAGGAAAGGTTTATGTTCCTAACTGCTTTTTTCGCGTGTATTTTATAGAATCGCTCCCTACAATTCCTATCAAACGTATCTGCGAATAAACTTATCACTTATCACTTATAACTCACTAACCACTCGCCACTAACCACTAACCACTAACCACTAACCGCTCTCCCGTCCCTCGCGTAGAGCAGCTTCAAGATAATGGGCGTCAGTATGCTCGAAACGATAATCAGCAGAATTACCGCGGTGAAGTAGGAGGCGTCAATCATGCCCTCGGTCAAGCCGCGCTGAGCGACAATCAGGGCAACCTCGCCGCGCGTCATCATGCCGACGCCGATTTTGAGGGTGTCTTTGCCGCGAAAGCCGCAGAGCCTTGACATCGCGCCGCAGCCGATAATTTTACAGACAAGCGCAACCGCGACAAACGCCAGCGAAAACAGCACCAGCTCCCAGGTGACGCCGCTGATTTGCGTTCTTAAACCAATGCTCGCAAAGAAAATGGGACCGAAAATCATGTAGGAATTGATGTCCATCTTTTCCTCGATGTAGTCGGAATCGTGCAGCTTGGACAGGATAATGCCCGCCACATACGCGCCGGTGATGTCGGCAATGCCGAAGTATTTTTCCGCCAGATAACTCAGCCCAAAGCACAGTGCCAGCGCGAGAATCGGAATACGCCGTGTGTGCGGCCAGCGCCTGTCAATTATCTTGAATACCTTATAGATAACAAAGCCCAGCACCAGCGCCAGCGCAAAGAACGCCAGCGTGCTCAGCGCAACCCAGCCGGGGTTGCTGTCGGGGTTCTTGAAGCCGATAACGAAGGTCAGCACCAAAATGCCGATAACGTCGTCGATAATCGCGGCGCTGAGAATCGTGGTTCCCAGTTCGGTTTTCAGCTTGCCCAGCTCCTTGAGCGTTTCAACGGTAATCGAAACGCTGGTGGCGGTCATAATGACGCCGATAAAAACCGCCGTGAAGAACTTCGGCGTGCCGAAGCCGTCAAAGCCGTAAAAGCCAATGTAGAGCAGCGTGCCGCCAATCAGCGGAACCAAAACGCCCGCGGAGGCAATCAGCAGCGCCTTTACGCCCGTGTGCATGAGTTGCTTTAAATTCGTGCCGAGTCCTGCCGAGAACATCAGCAGCACAACGCCGATTCCCGCGCAAATATCGAGAAAGTCGTTGAGCTTTACGATATTGAGCAAACTGGGACCCAGCAGCAGTCCCGCGACAATTTCTCCGACAACCTGCGGCGCCTTTAACTTACGCGCCAAAAGACCGAAAGCCTTGGCAACGATAACAATAATCGCCAAATCCCTCAGTACAGATAAAATATCCACTTTTTCCATCTCCATTTAATCAGCTAACGACATTCGTGGGGGTGCCGTTATAAAAGTTTTTTATATTATCCGTCACAATCCGCATGAGCCTTTGGCGGGTTTCCACCGGCGCCCATGCAATGTGCGGCGTGATAATGCAGTTTTTCGCCCGCATGAGGATACAGTCCTCCTCCATTGGCTCTACGCGCAGGGTGTCAATCGCGGCAGCCGCAATCGTGCCGCTCTCCAGCGCGTCAAACAAATCCTGTTCCACCACAACGCCGCCGCGGGCAGTGTTGACAAACAGGGCGGTGCGCTTCATTTTGGCAAAGGTGCTGCGGTTAAACATGTCCTGCGAATCCGCGTTGAGCGGACAGTGCACGCTCACAATGTCGCTCCGTTTTAAAAGCTCCTCAAAGCCAACCTGTTCAACGCCGGCAACCTCGCGCGGGCTGCGGTTGCAGGCGACGACCTTCATCTCAAAGGCGAGCGCGATTTTTGCCACCGCCCGACCGATTGCGCCCAAGCCGACAATGCCGAGCGTTTTGCCCGCCAGTTCATTGAGCGGATAGACAAAGGGCGAAAAGGTCGCGCTGCGCTTCCATAAGCCGTCCTGAACATATTGATTGTACCTTGCGGTGTTGTTGAAGTGCTCCAAAATCAGCGAAAAGGCGTGCTGCGCCACCGCGTTGGTGGAATAGGAGCCTGCGTTGCAAACGGTAATGCCGTGCGCGCGGCAGTAGTCAATGTCAATGTTGTTGTAGCCCGTGGCAAACAGCCCGATATATTTCAGGTTCTTCGCGAGCCGCAGCGTGTGGGCGTCCATCAGCGTTTTGTTGCACACCACCACGTCGGCGTCGGCAACCGCCTGCGCCACTTCTTCATAGCGCAGCAGACCGTGCTCCTCCACCTCGCCCAGCTCTCTGAGCGCGGCGGACGTGACCAAATCGTCAAAAACTGTCTGCGCGTCTGTCAAAACAATTTTCATCATCTATCACCATTCTCCATTCTATCACACTTTTCTTGCGAATTCAACTTGATAATTCCGCTATGCTATGATACAATATTGTAGTAGGAGATTTGACTATGCAAAAGAATGTTTTATTTGATTTGGACGGCACGCTGCTGCCCATGGATTTAAAAAAGTTTATCGACTTGTATTTACAGGCGTTTTGCCGCAAATTTGCCCATCGGCTGCAAATCGAGCCAAAAGCTTTGGTGCAGGGAATTTGGGAAGGCGCTGCGGCAATGGGTCAAAACGACGGCGAGTGTCTGAACCGCGAGGTGTTTTGGCGCGCGCTCAACAACGCCTGCAACAGGGATATGCGGGAGTATGAAGCGGCGTTTGACGCGTTTTACCGCAACGAGTTTGTCGCGGCAAAGGCGGCGACAAGCGTCAATCCCGCTGCGGCAAAATCGGTTGCGCTCTTAAAAGAAAACGGCAGCCGCCTGATTGTCGCCACCAACCCGATTTTTCCCAAGGCGGCAACCTATACCCGTATTCAGTGGGCAGGGCTTAACCCCGACGATTTTGAGTATATCACCGTGTATGACAACTGCTCCTACAGCAAGCCGAACCTCAATTATTATGATGAAATCTGCCATTTCTGCGGCATAAAGCCCGAGGAGAGCCTGATGGTCGGCAACGACGTTGACGAGGACATGTGCGCCGCCAAGCTGGGTCTGGACACCTATCTTGTGACCGATTGCCTGATTAACCGCCGCGGCAAGGACATCGCCCGCTACAAGCACGGCAGCTTTGAGGAGTTCTATGAGTGGCTTGCAGTTAGTGGTTAGTTATAAGTTATAAGGGATAAGAGAAACATAATATACAAAAAGCAGTTAGGAACAAAACCTTTCCTAACTGCTTTTCTTATAACTTATAACTTATAACTTATAACTTATCACTTATAACTTATCACTTATAACTCACTAACCGCTACATCAGGCTCAAATCACTTCATGCAGCTTTTTCTCTCCGACTGCGGCGGTGGTGGAAATGTCGGCAAGGCTGCGCTGAATGTCGGTGACGTCTTGAATATTCAGCGCGCCGCCGTTGACGTTGCCGCGTTCCTTGGGCTTGCTGCCCGCGTTGGTAAATTCCGCCAAATAGCGCTGCAAATCGGTTGCGTCCTGAATGTTGACCTTGCCGTCGCCGTTAAAGTCGCCGCTGAGATAGCTGTCGCGCACCTTAAAGGTCATGGTGCGGGTGTTGTTGTAATAATACGCCTCGGTGACGGTGTGCTTGGGATTGATGGTGAATTGAAGGGTGTAGTCGCCCGCGGGAACCTGCTTTGCGGTGTAATTGAGCGAATCCGTAAACTCGGTGTAGTTGAGGGTAAGATTGCGGCTGTCGCTGTTGCTGAACAGCGCCTTGCCCTTTTGGTCGGTAACGGTGGTTTCCAAAACCGCGTTTGCGCGGTAACGCTTGTCGGCGGTGTTGGCAAAGCTGCAGCCAAAGCCGATATTCGCGCCGCTTTCATAAACAGCGTTCGCGTCGGCTGCTGCGCCGTTGATTTCCAGATATTGCTGATATACCGCCAAGTCGGGATAGCGGGTCTTGTCGCGCATGGTTCCAAAGTCGGTTTCGTGCGGAACATTTTTGTTGTAGGGAACAAGGTAGGTGTAATCGTCAAATACGCCCGTTACGTCGTCATAATAACGGAAGGCGAATTTGCCGCTGCTTGAATCAAGGTGATACAGCGACAAAACATCAGGCGCGTCGCGGCGGTCGCCCTCGGAAAAGTGAGAGTCGGAATCGGTCATGAAAAAGCTCTTAAAGCGCTTGGGGTCGTTTCTGTCCAGTGCGGTGTCCGTCACCAAGCCCCAAAGGGTCGTTGCGTGTCCGCCGCTGCGGTTTTGGGTGTCGGAAATAACGATACCGAGGCTGATTCCGTAGCCGTTTTCAAGGTAATCGCTCATGCGATTCATCGCGTCAACGGATTCCAGATATTCAAAGTCGCAGACCATGTCGTAGGCATAGCCCTTTAAATAGCCGCCCGAATAGGGATAATTGAGCGCCTTTGAGCCAAGCAGACCGAGGTTTGCCCGCAGCACGGCGCCGTTAAAAAACCAAGCCAAGCCGTTGTGCTGATGGCTGCCGTTGTCGCTGAATTCCTTTGCAAAAACGTCAAACACCTCGTCCTCGTCCTGAAAGCCCGCCTTTGCCGCCCAGCCGGTGTAGGTCAGAATGTCCGCTGCGGAAGCCGCCCAGCAAAGACCCTCGTCGCCGTCCTGCTTCAGCGTTTTTTCGGTGTCGATAAAGCCGAGTCCTGTCAAATCAAAATTTTCGCCGCCGAGATAGCTGTCAATAATCGCCTGCTGAATCTCCTCGACATACTGAGCCCGCAGCCCGGTGAGATAGACCTCTTCGGTGGTGTCGGGAATCATGAATTTTACATGATAAAACTTCGGAATCGCCGCCGCGCCTGTCGCTTCACCCGCGTTGCTGCCAACGCTGAGAACAGGCTCCTTTTCAACATACAACTCATAGCGGTCAAGGTTGTCCATTTTTGCCGCGTCGGGCGCAGCGGTCTTAACGGTTTTGCCGCTCTCTGTTTCTCCGATGACATACACCTTTCCCAAGGGCTGCGAGGGTACCTCTGCCGCCGTTGCAGCCGGCAGACAAAACAGCGCAAGAGAAAGCACCAAACAGAGAATTGACAGATGTTTTTTCATAGCAGTATCTCCTTATAATATAGTTTATCCTTATTATAGCCGTTCCGCACAGAAAAAGGAAGGGCTTTTGTGAAGTTTGTTCCTGTTTCTCCGAAATTTTTTGGGCTATCCGGCAGCAGCGGCAGGGGGCATCTTTCATACATATGTTTTGCTGAAAACTGAAAACTGAAAACTTAAAAATGAATCATACAAAAGAACCCTGCCACCATTGTGACAGGGTTTTCTTTTGGAGCTGATAACCTTTGTTGGCTGTTGTCAATCGTTTCAGCGCGTTTTATCCGCTTTGTGTTCCTTTATTACCCGTAACTTACGGCAACCTCAATCTATAATAAACATCAAATAAACATCAAAGTATTCCAGCAATTTCATAAATAAGTCAAAATTACGTTTCTATATTATTTTTTGATAGGAAAGCTTTTAGTTTTTCGATTCGGTTTTCAGTATCTATACCATCCGAATTTTGTTTTATTTCAATTGAAGTTAACAATCCGTCAGAGGTTTTTATGGAGAAAGTATTATTATTGTGAGTAATTTCCATTTTTTCATAAACTAACACATCGCCATAGCCTTTGCTGCCCGTTTATTACTTCCTAAACACAAACAGATACTCGTGAGCGATAAGTAAAAAATTATACTTCACGCTGTTTGTTTTCCAATAGCCGGTTGCCTTGCAGTTGTGCTGCTCTTTAATAATCAGCTCTTTGAGCTTAAAGCCTGCGTCCTGAAAGACCTTCATCACGTCAAACGACATCGGAATCATATGCCCCTTTTGCCTTGTGTCACCCATCAGAACAGCGCAGAACTTGTCCTTTTTCAAAATGCGGTAGCATTCTGCGGCGACGGGCTTCATTTCCTCAATAAAGTCCTTTACTTTCAGGCGTGATAAAACCTCGGGAATATCCTCGCTGTATTTGATGATGTCGGCATAGGGCGGATGAGTGCAAATCAAATCAATGCTTTCATCCGGAATGAAAGCAAGGTGACGCGCGTCGCCTTTTTTAATATAAACCTTGCCGTCTGCACCTTCGTGCTCAAAGTCAACTTTCTCGCGGCAGCGTTCAAGCGCAACGTCGTTGACGTCTACGCCGATAATATCGCGGTTAAGCAGCTTCGCTTCAACAAGGGTAGTGCCGCTGATTTTATATCTTTTTCCTGTAAACACCACTGCCTAAAAATTCGATAAACCCCTTATCGCGCAACAGTTGCAACTGCTGTCTAATTTTTGCTTCGATGTTATGGTTATCCTGATGCAATTCCTGTAGAACATCGACAAATCCATACATTTCTTTTAGTGTAAAGACATCGCCGTGAATACTGTTGACGCAGTTCAACACATCAAACAACCATCCGCGCGTTTCGATATTGTTGGTCTGAATCTGCTTAACGGTAGTGTACTTTTCAACGACAATTTCTTTGTCTACAACATTTTTGTTTTGGATGATAGGGATTTTACCTTGCTTGGGAATATTACTGTATAGAATATTGCAACCTACCCAACCGTATCGTCTTGCGGTAGGGGGCAAAGGATTGCGTTTCTCGATAATACTTGGCACAAAAAAGAATTTCGGAATCAACGTCAAATCTGTCACTTCATACTCCGGAGTATATTGCAAAACAAACAATTCAGGATTTGTCAGGCTGTTTATCCGCTGTATCATGGTTTCATATGCTCCGTCAGGGATTTTTTTACCGAGCTTACCCTTGGCAGATTTCAATTCAAAAACTTCTCCGCATTTGTCGCAACGCATATCGGCAACCGGTTCGTTATTGTCCAATTTAGTCAGGCTAGAATATCCGCAGCAAGGGCAAAAAACATTGCTTGCTGCCCACGATTCCGATAAAACTCTGGCTATTTGTGCTTTGCTTTTATAGCCTGCGGCTAATGCAGTATTAAAGCATAGATTCATTAAAACTCAATCCATTCTGTTATTTCGTGATCTGTAAGATTGCGCATTAGCATTTGTTTTGCTTCCAAGTTTCCGGGTTCAAGAACAAATTTCTCATTTTTATAGTTTTCTATTGCTATCGTTTTCGCTTCTTCATCATCGTCTGCAAAAACCACAAAATCCTGTGAAACTGTTTCTTCGATTGTAATAATATACTTTTTCATTTTATTTTCCTTTGAATTCATCTGCTAACAACACAGTAACTTTTTTCTTTAAAAGTCTATTAACAAATTCCCCCAGCTTAATCTGGTCGTTGTCATTAAAGCTGTCGGGTGTGTAAGAGGTAAACTCCGCCGTCTTTGTCAGCGGTCGGTAAGGCGGGTCGAAATAGATGAACGTGTGCTCGTCAGCATATTGCTCAATACTCGTATAGTCGCCGACGATAATCGTTACGCCTTGAAGCAGTTCCGAGGTTTTATTAATGTTTTCCGTGTCGCATATCGTCGGATTCTTGTAGGAACCCATCGGAACATTGAACAAGCCCTTTCGGTTGACGCGGTACAAGCCGTTGAAGCAGGTTTTGTTGAGATAAATAAACAGCGCCGCACGAAGGATAGCGTTGCTCTTTGTCGGGTGCTGCATTTCGGTGTTAAAGCGCTCGCGCTGCTGATAGTAGTAATCTTTTCTGCTGTCCTCATCGCAGCTGAGATGGTCTTTCTCGAATGCCGACAGAAAGCGAATCAGCCTGTCCGGATGGTCGCGTACCACGGTAAAAGCGTTCATCAGCTCCACGTTGGTATCGCAAATATACACCTCGTCCATTTCGTAGGTGTTCAGCACATCAAACAGCACCGCACCGGCGCCGACCATTGGTTCACAGTATTTTGTGATTTCCATACCCATATTCGGCGGATAGAATTTGCGGATTGTAGGTAGAAGCTGTCCTTTTCCGCCTGCCCATTTGATAAACGGCTTGGCTGGGTTCTTTTTATCGTAGCGTGTTGTCCGTCCGTCAACAGGTTTTTCGGCGTCATTAGGAATAATCCACATATTGCCGAGCATTGCCGCATCGGGGATTCTGTCCTCACGGCACAGCGTAATTACTCGTCTGTGCGAAATGCCCCATTTTTCAGCCGCTTCCGCGGCAGTCATATATGCTAACATCATATCACCTCATTATTCTTTTATTATATTCCAAAACTGGAACAATAGCAATACTATTTTTAATGTTTTTGTAAATAATAAAGTCAAGAAAACGAAATGAGTTTACCTGTTCTCACCCGTTTTGCGGCGGGGATTTTTATGCCATTTTCCTGTTGTTAAGTTGCATAAAACAGGCAGCTACTTTTTGTGCAATAAATAAAGCTTTAGAAAGTTTTTAGAATAACCGTTTAAAATCCGCCCTTCCCGTGAGCTAACTGTAAGAGGGGCAAATAATCGTGTGTGAATTTTGGCAGCTTTTGCTATCCCGGGTTGTGCAAAACGCTGAAATTTAAAGCAGCGAGAAATTTCTTCCTCTGAAATTGCGCATTTATATGCAATTTTTTCCGAAAAATCCCTATAAGTGGAGGGTACTTTCAATTACAAAAGATAAGGAGAAGATAATTATGACAACAGAAATCAATACAAACAGAAACATTCCGCGAATGAGAACGGTTCACGAGGCGGCTGAGGAGATGAAGCGCCTTGACGCGAACACCGCCGTGACAGAGTACCATATCCGCCGGCTGATGCTCGACGGCGAGCTGCCGAAAATCAAGGCAGGCAAGAAATATCTGATTAACCTCGACAAGCTAATCGAGTATTTCGATTGCGCCTGCACAGGAGGGGAATGGTATGTTTCATCAAGATGAGGAGTTGAAAAATTGACAGACAACTTAAACGCATTAAAGCAGATGAAAATCTGGCTCTGCTGGAATTTTGCAGAGAAGGACGGCAGAAAAACCAAGGTGCCGGTTGCGGCAAACGGCGAAAAAGCCGGCACAAACGAGGCGCTACCCCGTGGGGGAGTAATCATCTCTACAGATAAAAAAACGAACAGCCAAGCCCGAGCCGAATATGACCGAGAAACAAATTCAGAAAGAGGTTCAGCGGCAGGCTCTCGCCCGCGACCGTCCGCCGATACTATACGATGGTTTGTTCGCTGATGAAAAGCGCGTACCGCCTCGGCTTAATCGGCATAACCCCGGCAGAACGTGAGCGAATCACCTTGCCGAAACTCGACGAGGAACAGACCGAAATCTTCACCGAAAACGAGCTTGATGATATGCTAAAAGCCCTCGAAGACGAGCCGCTGATGTTCCGCGTTCTCATACATACGGCGCTCAATACGGGTTGCAGGCGAGGCGAGCTTATGGGGCTGAAATGGAGCGACATCGACTTTGCAACGGGTGTACTGACCGTCAGTCGCAGTAATTACAAGCTCACGGGCGACGCGGAAATCAGGAGCAAGTCCACCAAAACCGGCAGGAGCAGAACGCTCATTTTGCCGCCGTATTGCCTGCGTATGCTGCGCCGCTACCGCGCCGAGCAGGACGGCTGGCGGCTTACCCTCGGCGACGCGTGGCACGGCGACGACTGGATTTTCATTCAGGCTGACGGCAAGCCGATGTACCCCACCACGCCGACGCAGTGGTTCAGTAAATTCCTAAAGCGCAACGGTCTGCCGCACCGAAAGTTCCACGCCCTGCGCCACACATCCGCGACCTTGCTCCTCTCAAACGGCACGAACATAAAAAACGTAGCCACCCGCCTCGGTCACACCCAGCTAAAAACCACCAACCGCTACGTCCACGCCGTAGAACAGGCAGAAAGACAGGCGGCACATACTCTGGAGCTGATACTTGGTGGGAATTATTCTGCTTAATAAAATGAAAAAACATAACGAGTTTCTGACATAAAAAACAAACAAAAAATGATATAAATATATGTAATACCTTGTTAGGAGGAATTGACTTGAAATACAATCTGTATTATAATGAAAAAAAGTATATTGATTCATTAAAAAAGGGTGATATAATGCAACTGGATGGAATTATGAAATCGCACAAAAAGGCAATAAAATATGAAGTGAGCCCGAATGTTTCAGAGTATATTTCATATACAAAAAATAAACCTTTTTACATTTCTCCAAGTTTTACTGATGTTAAAACAGATTTAAGAACATCTACCAAAAACCCAAAATTTATTATTTTTTCCGCCCCCGGAGCAACGGGTAAGACATCATTGGCAAAGTATATTTCTTATGAATATAATGCTCTGTATTGGGATTTGTCAAAAAATAAAGTTGGAGATAACTTTTTTTCAGGCTCAATACTTGAAGCTGTGTCCCCGCCAAAATACTCGAATTTTATTAGTGATTTGAATACAGGAAATGTATTATTAGCTATCGATGCACTTGATGAGGCTGAGACTATTTCTGGAAGAAAAATGCTTGGTAGATTTATTCAAGACATTAATAAGAGTTTAGACAACCCAAGTATACCTACAGTTTTATTGTTTTCCAGAACAGAAACTGCCCAGTTTTTAGCTTCTTTATGTACGGAAAATACAATTCCTGTTATTCATTACGAAATAGGCTTTTTTAATGAATCTTCATCAATAGAATTTATTGTTAAAAGCATTTCAAATATGACTCCTACAGAACCAGATATTCAGTGCTCACAAAAGTATTATGATTTTATTAAGAACAGTATTACAGAGAATGAAAGAAGTTCTTTTTTAGGCTATGCTCCTGTTTTACAGGCAATATCTACGCATATTAAAGCATATCCCAACAGACAGAAACTGATTAGTGAATTGTCTTCTCAAACCGATTGCGTATCAGTAATACTGCAAATTATGGACGATTTACTAGAACGAGAGCAAAACGAAAAGATGTTGCCGGCTTTAAAAAGCAGACTTTCCGAATTATATCCTGATTTTACGGAATGGGAAAGAATCTATACCCATAAAGAGCAATTGGTTAGAATCATCAATTATATTCTTTTTAATGATACAAACTATTCAAATTACCCTCTGGGTTTTATTCCGTCACAATTTGTTGATGAATATCAGAAAATGCTAGAATCCTTTTTAAAACAGCATCCTTTTGTAAAAAACGGTTTTGAAGACGGGAAAACATTAGGGATAATTGATTTTACCGGCCCGGCGTTTAGAGACTATGTGCTAGCTAAGATTATTCTTGATGAAGAAACAAAAGAGTATGCCGATCTGTACTTAGAAAACATGAACAGTGAATTATACTCTCCGTCCCAAATCTTTTTTGATTGCTATATGAAGTTATCTGAGACGGGAGTTTCTTCCGAGTATATTTCTTATGTTTTTGATTCGTTCAAGGCAAAAGCAACTGCTTATGAGAGTGCATTCCTGCATTGCTATGAGAAGGAAGTTGCTAATGATGAGAAAGAAATAGATGTTATTTTTGATATGATTCCCGGAAAAGGAAAAACAAAAAGAATTGACAGCGTTGAGTCGAAGCTAAAAGTTGAAAGAAATACATTGCATTTTGAACAGGTTGTAAACGTGTCAGTAGATACACCTTCGCTTGATATTACGATTGGGCATTCAGATAAATGCTCTAGATTTTCAAATTCCTCGATAGTGTGTAATTCAATAGTTTGGAATACTTCAAATATAACAATTGAATCATACTCACCGGGAGAATGTTTGTTAGTTTCAAAGAACGAGATGTTGGGGAATCCTTCAAATGTTGAGATAAACAGGGATGATAACCTAAAAGTAAGTGCACCGAATATTAGTTCCTATTATAGGTTGATTCCTTATAAATATAATTTTGAGGATTCATCATCGGAAGTAGATATTACTAGATTTATTTATGCCTTAAGATGTATTTTATTCCAGTTTAGAACGCATAAAAAAGACACTTTAGCAAAAACAGCTGATCGTATTGATTATGTGATAGTTGGTAGTAGTGAGTTAAAAAAGTGTGTACTTGAGTTTTTGAAAAGTAAAAGGATAATATATACTTCAGAGCATCTATATAAAGTTGATGAAGCAGAGATGCAGAAAATAGGGATTAATTTCAACGCTTTATTAAATGTTGACACAGAAAGCTTGAAAAAAGCATTTTCAGAGTTCAATGAATTCATAAAAACAGAATAGCATAAACGAAAAAATGATGGGCTTTCGTTTGATGGGACAGCCTTGTGTTTATTACTCTAATATTTCTGTTTCCATGTTTTTTCGCCTTTTGTTGTTAGAGTTGTCGTTCTGTAAGCTCGAATTAATTCTTTATGAAAGTGGCAGCAAATCTACCAGAGATGATAATAGTAGTTTAGTTTCCTTTTTTTGTTGAATTGCTTTATTTTAATGCTCAATAATAATATGGTCGGCATTTGACGAAGTATAAACATCAAATAAACATCAAATCGCGTAATAATTCAAAAGAACCCCAAAAAGAAAATCGCTTAGGTACCGAATAACGGCTTACCTAAGCGATTGTTCTTGGAGCTGATAACCGGATTTGAACCGGTGACCTCATCCTTACCAAGGATGCGCTCTACCTGCTGAGCTATATCAGCAGCTCGATTTTTCTGTGCTCTTCATTGCACAAGCAGTATTATAACACATATTGACGGAAAATGCAAATGGTTTTTGCAAATTTTTTCAAAAATTTTTTGCCGCTTCAAAAATGGCTTGTCTATGCCGTTTTTTGCCCTGCGCTATGGCGGATATGGATAAATAATCGGCAAATCGGGGGCTGAAATCAGCGAAATCGTAAAATTCACGGGATTTTTATGAAAGCACTTGATTTTTCCTCTCCCCGGTGCTATACTACTGATAGTAAATACTTGAAGCTAAAGGAGTGAGCCGAACAGCTCGCTCCTTGTTGTTTAGTTTGAGGTGAGTTTATGGCAAAGAGTAAGGGCGGCGTGACCGTCGCCAAGGTCTGGGAGCTTTGCGAGCCGATTGTTTCCGGTCTTGACCGCGGACTGTCTGTTTGGGACGTTCGCTATGTCAAAGAGGGCGCCGATTGGTTTTTGCGCGTTTTTATCGACAAGCCCGGCGGCGTTGACATCAACGACTGCGAGGCGGTTTCGCGCGCGATCAACGACCCGCTCGACGAGCTTGACCCGATTGATAACGCCTATTGTCTGGAGGTTTGCTCTCCCGGCATTGAGCGCGAGCTGGTGCGCGACGAGCACTTTGCGCAGTTTATCGGCGCGGACGTTATCGTCAAAATGCTGCGTCCCGTTGAGGGCGTCGGCAGAGAGTTCGGCGGCGTTTTGAAGGCGTATGAAAACGGCGAGGTCACGGTTGAGGACCACAGCGGCGAAAACGAGTTGACATTTCACAAAAAAGAGGCGGCGTGGGTGAAGCTTGACGACTTCGACTGACGCGACACGATTTGAGCATAGAAAGGAATGGTTGGAAAAATGACTAACAAGGAATTATTCGAAGCGCTGAAAATGTTCGACAAGGAAAAAAATATTCCTATGGAATACATGCTCGCGCAGATTCAAAAGGCGATTGAAATTGCCTGCAAAAGCTACTACGGCGGCAACGAGAACGTCGTTTTTAAGGCAGACCCCGAAAAGTGCACCCTTGACGTTAAGCTGGTCAAGACCGTTGTTGACGAGGTTGACGACCCCAATTTTGAGGTGACGCTGGAGGAGGCGCAGCAGATTAACAAGCGCAAAAGGTTTGCTGTCGGCGACGAAATCGAAGTTCCGCTCGACCCCAAGCGGCTCGGCAGAATCGCCGTTTCCTCTGCCCGCAATGTTATCCGTCAGGGTATTCGCGCGGGAGAAAAGGGTCAAAGCCTGCTTGAATTCCAGAGCAAGCTCGGCGAAATCGTCACCGCGTCCGTTGAGCGAATCGACGCAAAGTCCGGCGCGGCAACCATTATGATTGGCAAGAGTCAGGCAATGCTGCCCAAGCAGGAGCAAATCGGCTTGCCCGATTTGAAAGAGGGCGATTTGGTAAAGGTCTATATCGCCGACGTCAAGGACAACGAGCGCGGACCCCACGCGATTATCTCCCGCTCACACCCCGGCTTTGTCCGCCGCCTGTTTGAGAAAGAGGTTCCCGAAATCTTCGACGGCGTTGTTGAGATTAAGGCGGTTTCCCGCGAGGCAGGCTCCCGAACCAAGATGGCGGTTGCCAGCAACAATCCCGACGTTGACGCAATCGGCGCATGTATCGGTCCCAAGGGCGCCCGCGTTAACGCGATTGTTTCCGAGCTGGGCGGCGAGAAGATTGACATCATCATCTACAGCGACGACCCCAAGGAATATATTTCTTCGGCGCTTTCGCCCGCGTCGGTTGTCGGCGTTGACATTATCGACGAAGAAACCAAGAGCTGCAAGGCAACCGTGCCCGACGACCAGCTTTCTCTCGCTATCGGCAACAAGGGTCAGAACGCCCGCCTTGCCGCAAGGCTGACCGGCTGGCGAATCGACATTCGCCCCGAAAGCGGATTCTACGGCGAGGACGAGGACGACGAGCCCGCAAAGACAGAAGAACCTGCGGAAGAAACGGCGGAAGTAACAACAGAAGAAACAACGGAAGAATAATATGAAAAAGATTCCGATGAGAAAATGCACCGGCTGCGGAGAAATGAAGCCCAAGCGCGAGTTGATTCGCGTTGTCAAGGCTCCCGATGTAAAGGACGAAAACGGCAATGCGGTTGAAAGCGGCGGAGTGTCGCTTGACCTCACAGGCAAAAAGTCCGGCAGGGGCGCTTATGTTTGCAAAAGCGCCGATTGCTTTGAAAAGGCGCGTAAGGCGCGGCGGTTTGAGCGGTCGCTGAGCTGCAAAATTCCCGACGAGGTGTATGAACAAATGAGCGCGGAGTTGAATTCCGCAGAGGGTTTATGAACGACAGAGTTTTGTCATTTTTAGGATTATGCAGGCGGGCAAAAAAGCTCGTCATCGGCGCGGAGGTCACCGAGGAGTCCGTCAGCGGGGGAAAATCGCTGCTGGTGCTCTATGCGGCTGACGCTTCGCAAAACAGCCTCAAGCGCGTGCGCAGGGCGGCACAGGAAAACAATGTTCCCATGCTTTGCGCCAACCGCAGCAAGGACGCGCTGAGCCGCTCGCTGGGCAGACTGTGCGCGGTGCTGTCCGTTGAGGACAAGGGCTTTGCCGACAGGCTCTGTGAAATGATTGACAGTGAACAGAGAGGAGAATTCGATGATAAAATATAAAGTGAAGGACGCGGCAGCGGATTTTAAAGTGCCGAACAAAAAGATTACCGAGATTCTGGAAAAGTACTGCGGTGTGTCAAAAAAGACCATGACAACCCTGCAGGAGAGCGAGTTGGACGTTTTGTTTGACGTTCTCACCAAGGAAAACGCGGTGAAGAGTTTTGACGACTATTTTGCCGTCAGAAACGCAAAGCTTGAACAGGATACGGAGCCTGCTCCCGAAGAAAAGGCAGAGAGCAAGCCCGCTCCCGAAGAAAAGGCGGACAGCAAGCCCGCCCAGAACGCGCCTGCCGCAGCGGAAAAGCCGGAGCAGAAAAAGGAGCAAAAGGGCGCGGCTCCCAGCCACCAGCGCAAGCGCAAGGTTATCGACACCCGCGCTACCAATGTTGATGTAGAGCGCTACAATTCCAAATACGACGATTTGGCGAGCGACACCTCAAAGTCGCGCAGCACAGACCGCGACCATACCACCAAAAAGCAGAAGTTCCAGAACCGCGCGCAAAAGCAGCGCGGCAGACGTCAGGGCAAGCGCGAAACCGAGGCGGAGCGTTTGAAGAGAATCGCAATGGAGAGAAAGCAAAAGCCGATTACCGTTCAGATTCCCGACGAAATCACCGTCAACGAACTCGCGCTGCGCCTGAAAGCAACGGTTGCCGAGGTCGTTAAAAAGGCGTTCCTCATGGGCACAATGGTTACTGCCACCGACACGATTGACTTTGACACCGCCTCCCTGATTGCCATGGAGTTCCACGCAAAGGTTGAGAAAGAGGTTATCGTCACGATTGAGGAAAAGCTGATTGACGACAGCGAGGACGACGAGGCAAATCTTGTCGGCAGAGCGCCTGTTGTTGTCGTTATGGGTCACGTTGACCACGGCAAAACCTCTATCCTCGACGCTATCCGTCACGCCAATGTTACCGCAGGCGAGGCAGGCGGTATTACCCAGCATATCGGCGCTTACCGCGTTCAGGTCAACGGCAAGCCCATCACCTTCCTCGACACCCCCGGCCACGAAGCCTTCACCACCATGAGAGCGCGCGGCGCGCAGGTGACGGATATCGCGATTCTGGTTGTCGCGGCGGACGACGGCATTATGCCGCAGACCGTTGAAGCCATTAACCACGCAAAGGCGGCGGGCGTTTCCGTCATTGTTGCGATTAACAAGATGGATAAGGTGGGCGCGAATCCCGAACAGGTTAAGCAGCAGCTTACCGAATATGATTTGATTCCCGAGGAATGGGGCGGCGACACACCCTGTATCCCCGTTTCCGCAAAGACCAAAGAGGGTCTGGACGACCTGCTCGAAATGGTTACGCTGGTTGCCGAAATGAAGGAGCTCAAAGCCAACCCCGACCGCGCCGCAAAGGGTACGGTTATCGAAGCGCGTCTGGACAAGGGCAGAGGCCCCATCGCGACGGTTCTGGTGCAGAACGGTACGCTGCATAAGGGCGACACCATCATTGCCGGAACCACCGTCGGCAGAGTCCGCGTCATGATGAACGACAAGGGCGAGCGCGTTCAGGAGGCGGGTCCCTCGGTTCCCGTTGAGATTACCGGTCTTGACGAGGTTCCGGTCGGCGGCGACGTATTCGACGCGGTTTCCGACGAGCGCTTGGCAAGAACGCTGGTTGAGCAGAGAAAGGCGGAGAAGAAGGAAGAAATCTTCAACGCCCGCACCAAGATTACCCTTGACAACCTCTTTGACCAGATGAAGCTTGGCGAGGTCAAGGAGCTGCAAATCATCGTCAAGGCAGATGTGCAGGGCTCCGTTGAAGCTGTTCGCCAGTCGCTTGAAAAACTCAGCAACGAAGAAGTGCGCGTCAACGTCATTCACGGCGCTGTCGGCGCGATTAACGAGAGCGACGTTATGCTTGCAGAGGCTTCCTCCGCGATTATCGTCGGCTTCAACGTCCGTCCCGACGCGGTTGCCTCCGCTCACGCGGAGTCCGCGGGCGTTGACATGCGCCTTTACAGCGTCATTTACGATTGCATTAACGAGATTGAAGCGGCTATGAAGGGTATGCTCGCGCCCAAGACCAGAGAGGTTGTGCTGGGCATGGCAGAGTGCCGCAATGTTATCAAGATTAAGTCCGTCGGCACCATTGCCGGTTCCTATGTCAAGAGCGGCGTTATCCAGCGCGGCGGCGGCGTTCGCGTTATCCGCGACGGTATTGTTATCGCCACCGACAGCATTGCGTCCCTGCAGCGCTTTAAGGACGCTGTCAAGGAGGTTAAAGAGGGCTACGAGTGCGGTATCGGACTCGAAAAGTTCAACGACCTCAAGGAAGGCGATATGTTTGAGGTTTATACCATTGAGGAATACAGAGATTAAAGAGTGAAAAGAATGGCAAGTCACAGAATTGAAAGGACAACAGAAGATATTAAGCGCGAGCTGACGGCGATTTTCAGGGAGCTTAAAGACCCGCGGGTAACGGGGGCGTTCCTCTCTATCGTCAGGGTTGAGGTGACAAACGATTTGTCCTACTGCACCGTCAAGGTCAGCGCGATGGAAGGGCTTGACCGCGCAAAGGAGGCTGTCAAGGGGCTGAAATCCGCCGCGGGCTTTGTCCGCCGCGAGCTGGGTCACCGCCTGAAGCTGCGCCATGTGCCAGAGCTGATTTTTGAAGCGACGGACAGCATTGAATACAGCGCCAACATCAGTCGTATCCTCAATTCCCTCGACATTTCCGAAAGCGGGGAAGAAAGTGATGACTGAAAAACTCAGAGAGGTTGCGGCGTTTTTCAAGGCGCACGACAACTTTGAAATCCTCACCCACGACTATCCCGACGGCGACACCCTCGGCAGCGGCTTTGGGCTTTGCCTTGCGTTGCAGCAACTCGGCAAAAACGCGCGCGTCATTACCACCGGCGTACCGCGGGACTTCACCTTTTTGCAAAAGGGCATTTTGCAGCAGGATTTTCAGGCGCAAACCGTCGTCAGCGTTGACGTCGCGGACGAAAAGCTGCTCGGCTGCAACCGCGCGGCATATGAGGGCAAAATTGATTTGTGCATTGACCACCACATCACCAACAAGGTGAAGGCGCCCTTAAAGCTTGTTGACGGCAGCGCTGCGGCAAACTGCGTCATTTTATACAAGCTGTTTTGCGAAATGGGAATCCGCTTCACCCGCGAAATCGCGAACAACCTTTACACCGGCATTTCCACCGACACAGGCTGCTTTCGCTACACCAACACCACCGCCGAAACCCTGCGCGTCGCGGCGGACGTAATTGACATTGGCTGCGACACCGCCTATATCAACAAGGTGATGTTCGAAACAAAAACCCGCAAGAAAATCGCGCTGGAGCGCGAGATTTACGACACCATTGAGTATTGCTGCGGCGACCGCTGCGCGATTATCGCCGTCACCTGCGACATTCAGAAAAAGCTCGGCATTGAGGACGGCGAGCTGGAGGGCTTGGCGTCGCTCCCGCGCCAGATTGAGGGCGTTGAAATCGGCATTACCATGCGCGAAAAAGCCCCCGGCGACTTCAAGGTTTCCGTCCGCGCCAACGAGCGGGTTATCAACGCGGCGCAGTTCTGCGCGCGCTTTGGCGGCGGCGGACACGCGGCTGCGGCGGGCTGCACCGTCAAGGGCAGCTTGGAGCAGGCAAAGGCGCAGCTTAAAAACGCCGTTGAACAGTGCCTATGAACGGCGTAATCGTCATTGACAAGCCCCAAGGCTTCACGTCCTTTGACGTAATTGCCGTGGTGCGCAAGGCAACACAGCAGCGCAAAACAGGTCACACCGGCACGCTCGACCCCAACGCAACGGGCGTTTTGCCGGTTTTGCTCGGCACAGCTACCAAGGCGCAGGACTTGATTGTCAATCACGACAAGGAATATATCGCGGATTTCCGCCTTGGCATGACCACCGACACCCTCGACATCTGGGGACAGGTGAAATCCGAGCAGGAAAGCCGCGTTACCCGCGAACAGATTGAAGCGGCGCTCCCGCGGTTCAGGGGAGCGATTCAGCAGATTCCGCCCATGTTTTCGGCGGTGCAGAAGAACGGACAGCGGCTTTATGACCTCGCCCGCAAGGGGATTGAGGTGGAGCGCGAGCCGCGCAGCGTTACGGTTTATTCGCTTGAACTGACGGCTTTTGACGAAGCCGCCCAATGCGGCACGCTCACCCTGCGCTGCTCCAAGGGAACCTATGTGCGCACCCTGATTGACGACCTCGGCGCGCTGCTCGGCGCCGGTGCGGTCATGACCGCTCTGCGGCGTACCTTCGCCTGCGGCTATACCCTTGCTGATTGTGTGACCCTCGAAGAACTGAAAGCCCTTTGCGAAAGCGGCGAAATCACGGAAAAGCTGCGCCCCACCGAGAGCCTTTTCACCGGTTACGAGGCGCTCACGGTTTCGGACGCACAGGCAAAACGCTTCAAAAACGGCGGCGCGCTGGATATGTCACGAACCGCCCTGCGCGGCAGAGAACTCCCCGGCAAAACCGTTTTCCGCGTAAAAGAAAAAGCAGGCGCCTTCCTCGGGCTCGGTATCACCGACAAAGAAAGCGGACTGCTCAAAATTTATAAATTGTTCTGTCAATAACAACAGGCTGTCGCAGATGTGACAGCCTGTTGTTTGCTATGACAGCTTCAATCCCTCGGTTGTTTCCAAAAACTGATAAAGCTGCTTGTAAATCACGTCCGTGCCGCCGGCGGAATTGCTCTCGATATTGAGGGGCATAATCGGGTCGTGGACGGAAAGGCGGAGGAGGAACCAGCCGTCGCCGTTGCCTTTTCCGAACGAAACGCGCACGCCCTCGCGGTTGTCGTCGGCAAGCTGCCAGCCGTCCTGCGCTTCGGCATAGGCGGTCAAATCCGCGATAATGCGCTCGCCGCAGGCACGGAAATCCTTTTCGGTAATCTGAAAGCGCTTTTCAATGCTTTCCAGCGGCTCCTTTAAATCGGCGGTCAAATCGCTCAAATCCTTGCCCGCCTTGCGCAGCTGCGCCGCCTTGATGATGATTTTGGTGCAGAGGTACGCGCCGTCGTCGAGGAAATAATTCTCGCGCATTGCCGCGTGACCCGAGGTTTCAATCGCCAGCGGACAGTTGATTCCCGCCGCGTTCAATTCCAGCGCCTTGTCAATCACGTTCTTGTAGCCCCTGCGGTAACGGTAATGCCTGCCGCCGAGGGTTTGCTCGATGAATTCCTTCAAGCCCGAGGAGGTGATGGAGTCGGTCACAATCGTTCCGCCGTCGTTGCCCTCCAGCGCAATCGCCGCCGCAACCGCCACCAAACGGTTACGGTTGATTTCGTTGCCCTTGCTGTCAACCGCGCCGCCGCGGTCAACGTCGGTATCAAAAATCACGCCCAAATCGGCATGATTCTCGCGCACCGCCTCGCAAATGGAAGCCATTGCGGTTGCGTCCTCGGGGTTCGGCACATGGTTGGGGAACATGCCGTCGGGGTCAAGATAGCGGCTGCCGGAGGTGTCTGCTCCCAGAACAGCCAGCACCTTGTCGGCATAAAAGCCGCCTGCGCCGTTGCCCGCGTCTACGACAATATGAAAGCCCTTCAGCGGCATTTCGTAGTCCTCGGCGTTGACCTCTCTTTTGATTTTATCGCACAAGCCCTTGGCGTAATCGGTCATGTAATCGCAGTCGGTAATGCTGCCGCCGTCCGTTTGGGCAGGGTGCGCGTCGTTTTGGGCGTACTCCAAAATCGCTTCAATGTCGCTGCCCTCCAAGCCGCCCTCGCGGGTGAAGAATTTCAGTCCGTTTCTGTTGAAAGGATGATGGCTGGCGGTAATTTGCAGCGCGCCGTCACAGCCCAAATCCACCGTTGTCATGAACATTGACGGCGTAGAAGCCAGCCCGCAGCGCAAAACCTCGGCGCCTGCCGCCTGAAAACGCTTGGTGGTGAGCTCCATAATATGCGGTCCCGAAATGCGGCTGTCACGTCCGACGGAAATTTTCAGCTTTGCGGGCGTTTTTTTCACCTTATCGGCGAGCCACAGCACAAAGCCGTCCGCCATTTTTTCAATCACTTCGTCTGTCAAATTGACATTTTGACCCGCGACGCCCTCTGTCGCTACGCCGCGAATATCCGTTCCGCTCTTGAATTGTCTGTAAAATTCGTTTAACATCAAAATCCCCTTTTCTATATCAGCGGTTGTTCCCTTCTATTATAGCGAAATCCCCCGGAATCGTCAATACCGCCCGCTGTTTCGCCGGGATTGGCGGTTTTCGGAAAAGGCGGAATTTTGAAGTTTGTCGAAACCCCACGCAGTTTGCGCCCCGCGGCGCGGGAAGTTGTCGAAAATGCCGAAACAGCGGCATTACAATGCGGGAACAGGAAATCTCAGGAGGGCAAATCATAGGAAAAATATACAAAAAACTCATAACAAAATCAGCGAAAACAGACATTGAAAAAGTCATAGTGCACAAAGAAAGTTTTGTAAAATTGTTGACTTTTCCAAAAAATTGAGTATAATAACAGTTGTCAGGTAAAAGTGAGAAAACGGAGGAAACAACGATGACGCCCATCATGAATTTACACAATCTGGATGTCACCGAGTTTCTGGACGTACTGGACACCTGCGAGGGCAACGTTTATCTTGTTACGCACGAGGGCGACAGGCTCAATCTCAAATCCAGACTTTGCCGGCTGTTAGGACTTGCCAAGCTGGTTGAGGGCGGAAAAATTGTTGAGGCGAGTATCTTCTGCGAGAACAAGAATGACGAGAGCAAGCTGTTCCGTCTGAACTTCTTTGGCGACACCGCCAACGCAAGGCAAAGTAGCTGATTTAATTTACATTCCACGTTTTTTACGTTAATTTCAAAACTTCTAAATCCGAAAAGAGCCGTTTGCCAAAACGGCTCTTTTCGGCTCTTTCAGTGCGCCTTTGGAAAAGTCGGTTTGGTTCCAACGTCGGTTTAACGGCGCGTCAAATGTTGGCGGTGAGGTGGGAGTGGCTGAGTCGCTCTCAGTGCGCCTTTGGAAAAGTCGGTTTGACTCATATGTCGGTTTAACGGCGCGTCAGATGTTGGCGGTGAGGTGGGAGTGGCTGAGTTCCTCTCAGCACGTCTATAGATAGGTCAGTTTATTTCCAATGTCGGCTGAACGGCGCGTCAGATGTTGCGACCGAGTCGCTCTCAGCGCGCCTTTGGAAAGGTCGGGTTGATTCCAACGTCAGTTTGACGGCGCGTCAGATGTTGGTTTGCAGGCGGGTTTGGTTTTTTGCTTTCTGATAAAATATTGTCAAGTTTTTGTCGGGTAGGCTCACAATTGTATAAATAATTGTCGAATATTGGCGTTATGAGCGGAAACGCATTTTTGTCATTTTTCAAGTTTGGCAAATCGTCACGCAGTTTATTGCGAAAATGGAATTAAGTTAGCGGTTTTGCCTAAAAACGCAGCGCGAAAAACGTCGTTTAAAATTCTCTCAGGGCAAAATAAAGGCAATGTGCACAAAACACATGGCGAAAAGTTAGCGAAAACCGACACGAAAAAGTCATAGTGCACAAAGAAACTTAATTGAAATTGTTGACTTTTCCGAAAAGTTGCGTATAATAAAGAGTGTCAAGTCATTAGTCCGCTTGACTATCGGCTTTATTCACAAAGCTTACTCGAGTAACAATTGAATAACAACAAGGGCGATAATAAATCATGATTTGCCAAATGGTAAATGGCGCACGAATGAAAAGGAGGAAACACAAATGACACCCATCATGAACTTACACAACATTGATGTAGCCGAGTTCCTCGCCGTGCTTGATACCTGCGAGGGCAACGTATTTCTTGTCACCGCCGAAGGCGACAAGCTCAACCTCAAATCCAAGCTGTGCCAGCTGGTCGGCTTGACTCAGTTGATTGAGGGCGGCAGAATTGCCGAGGCAAGCGTTTATTGCGAGAACAAGAATGACGAATGTAAGCTGTTCCGCTTCAACTTCTTCGGAGATATGGCTGACGCGAAGGTTGGATAAGCAGCTTGTTGATTTGAAAGGTTATTTGAAAAGATTTTGTCGATTAATTAATTACAAGAATCCACGTTTTTCACGTTAATTTCAAAACTTCTAAAACCGGGAGGAGCCGCTTTTCAGCGGCTCTTTTCGCTTGCATTTCAGTTTTTTTGTGTTATAATAAAGCAAAGCAGCTATGCTGTTTTATCAGAAAGGAAGTGCAGCGATGGCAAAGAATAAAACTCCCGATTTACCGATGAAATGGTTTTTTGCGCTGATATATTTTTTTATTCCGTTTGATTTGCTGCGCGGTGCAAGTCAAATCATACGCGACGTGCAGCGCTTGTTTTCGGGCGAGATTCTGAGCGTCAGAAATACGCCCCTTCCCGCCACGCCGCCGTTTATTTTCAGATTGGTTTACGGCGAGGTCGTTTCTGTTGGCTGCATGGTTTTGCTGATAATCGCTTGGATTTCTCTTTTGAAACGGAAATCAAGCGGACCCAAGCTGTTTCTGATTCAAATTCTGGTTTCTCTTGCCGATATTCCGGCAATTGTTTTACATTATGTTTTGATAAAACCGTACATTCAGCTGCCTATGTCAGCCGAAAGCCTTGATAAATCCTATTATATTTTAATAGGAATCGTGGCGGCAGTAGTATTGGGCGCGCGATTGCTGTTCTTTTTCCTAAACCGGCTTTATTTTAAAAAGCGTACAGTTTATTTTTCCCGATAAAACAACAGCCTTTCCCTTTCGGAAAGGCTGTTTTATGTTGGTTTTATTTCGCAAGTTCTGCTTTAATTGCCGCAAGCAACTCGTCATAGGTTTCAAACGCGGGCAAATTCGGGTTGTCCGCCTTGATTTTCTCGGTGCTCTTAAAGAGAAAGCCCGCCTTGCTTGCGTTAATCATGCCGAGGTCGTTAAAGCTGTCGCCGCTGGCAATGGTTTCAAAGCCGCAGGACTGCAACGCTCTGACGGTGGTGTATTTTGACTTTTCGCAGCGCATTTTGTAGCCGGTAATCGCGCCGTTTTCGCCGACAATCAACTCGTTGCAGAAGATGGTGGGCATGCCCAGCTTTTTCATCAGCGGCGCCGCAAACTGCGAAAAGGTGTCGCTGATAATAATCACCTGGCACAGCGAGCGCAGCTCGTCCAAAAATTCCTTTGCGCCCTCCATCGGGTCAATCGTCGCGATAACGTCCTGAATTTCCTTTAAGCCCAAGCCGTGCTCCTTGAGAATGTTCAGGCGGTAGTTCATCAGCTTGTCGTAATCGGGCTCGTCGCGGGTGGTTTTTTTCAGCTCGGGAATCCCCGAAGCCTCCGCAAACGCAATCCAAATTTCGGGCACCAAAACGCCCTCTAAATCCAAACAAGTGACATACATAGTGAATACTTCCTTTCTATTTCCAAAAATTACCGAACACAGTATAGCACTTTTTTGGCGTGCCGTCAATAAAACCTGCGGCGCAAGCGCAAAAAAATGCAAAATCTCTTGACGGCTGCGGCGTTTCTGGGGTATCATAGAAACAGAAAAACGCAAAGGGGAGAGCAGAATGAAACACTTTTTGGTTGTCGTGGACATGCAGAATGACTTTGTTGACGGTGCGCTCGGCTCGGCGGAGGCACAGGCGATTGTTCCCGCCGCGGCGGAGAAAATCAGCGCCTTTGACGGCGGCGTCTTTGTGACCTTCGATACGCATTTTGAGGACTATATGCAGACCTCCGAGGACAGACACCTGCCTGTGTCGCATTGCATTAAGGGCACGCAGGGCTGGCAGCTAAACAAGGACATTGCCGCGGCGCTGGCAAAAAAGTCCTACACGCCTGTTGAAAAGCGCACCTTCGGCTCGGTGGATTTGCCGAAGCTGATTCGCGGCGCTGCCGGCGGAGAGGATTTCACCATTGAATTAATCGGCTTGTGCACCGACATCTGCGTTGTCAGCAACGCGCTGCTGCTCAAGGCGGGCTTTCCCGAGGCGGAAATTTCGGTTGACCCTGCCTGCTGCGCGGGCGTCACCCCGGCGCTGCATGAAGCGGCGCTCGCCACCATGAAAAGCTGTCAAATTGAAATAAAGGAGAAATGAACATGTTTAACGCGGAAAAAGTAAAAAATGAGTGCGTGCAGTGGATACGCGACTTCTTTGAGGAAAACGGAAAGGGCTGCAACGCGGTTGTCGGCATTTCGGGCGGCAAGGACAGCTCGATTGTCGCGGCGCTGTGCGTGGAAGCCCTCGGCAGGGACAGGGTTATCGGCGTGCTCATGCCCAACGGCGAGCAGGCGGATATTGACATGGCAAAGCTGCTGGTCAGCCACCTCGGAATCAAGCACTACATCGTCAACATCAAGGACGCGGTTGACGGCATGATTCGCGCGATTCCTTTTGAACTGCAAACGCAGAGCATGACCAATCTGCCGCCGCGAATCCGTATGGCGACGCTCTATGCGGTGTCGCAGAGCAACAACGGCAGGGTTGCCAACACCTGCAATCTCTCGGAGGACTGGGTGGGCTATTCTACCCGATACGGCGATGCAGCGGGCGATTTCAGCCCTTGCTCGCATTTGACGGTGCAGGAGATGAAGCAAATCGGCAGGCTGCTCGGGCTGCCCGACGTATTGGTTGACAAGGTGCCGATTGACGGTCTGTGCGGCAAAACCGACGAGGACAACCTCGGCTTTACCTACGCCGAGCTTGACCGCTACATTCGCTCCGGCGAGATTGAGGATTTGGACAAGAAGGCGAAAATTGACCGCATGCACCGCATGAACCTCTTTAAATTGCAGCTCATGCCCGCCTTTGACCCGCAGATTCCCACCAAGGCATAAGGCGCGGAGGGCAACGTGATTCATTCCCTGTTTGAGAAAAAAGAGAAAAAGGTCGAGTATATCGAACTGATTTACGACCTGATTTTTGTCTATGTCATCGGCAGAAACAACGCGCTTCTGCACCATATCGAAAACGGCTTTGTTCCGTGGACGGACTTTTTCTACTACGTGGTGTGCACCCTTGCGATTATCCAAATCTGGAACTACACCACCTATTACATCAACGCTTACGGCAAAAACAGCGTGCGCGACCATGTGTTCATGTTCATCAACATGTTTTTGCTGTACTTTATCGCCGAGGGCACGCGCAGCGACTGGGCGGGCTATCACGCGCAGTATCACATTGCGTGGGCGCTGATTTTGCTGAACATCGGCGTGCAGTATGCCATTGAACTGCGCCACCACCGTGACGACCCGGTGCACAAGCGGCGGATTGTGCGAATCATGGTGATTCTTTTCGTCGAGGCGGCGTTGGCGGCGCTTGCCATTTGGGAATACGAACTGTGGCATACAAGCTTCACCTCCTGCGCGGCGATTTTGTTCGGCATGGTTGCCACCTCGCTTTCGGGCAGAAATTCCTGCGCGGCGGTGATTGACTTTGAGCACCTCTCCGAGCGCGCCATGCTCTATGTGGTGTTCACCTTCGGTGAAATGATTATCGCGATTGCGGGCTATTTTGAGGGCGATTTCAGCCTGAACAACCTCTACTTTTCGCTGATGGCGTTTTTGATTGTCGTGGGACTGTTCCTCAGCTACGGTGCGGTGTATGACCGCATTGTTGACCGCGGCCTGAAAACAAACGGCTTGGGCTATATGTTCCTGCACATCTTCATCATCTTTTCGCTCAATAACATCACAACGGCGCTGGAATTCATGCGCGAGGAAAAGGTCGCCCTGCTGCCGAAGGTGCTGTTCATCGCGGGCTCCATGATGATGTACTTCTTTTTCCTCTTTTCCACCAGCCGCTATGCCAAGAAAAAAGCCCGCCTGCACAAGCGGTTTTTCCTGACAATGGCAGGTGTCACGGCGGCGTTTGTCGCGCTGATGATTCTCCTGCGCGAGAACATGGCGGTGAATATCGCCGTTTCCGTGGCGTATGCGTTTGCGGTGTTTTTCATTTTGCGGTACTACGGAATTCACACGGAGAGAGAAAACTGACCGCTGCCGCGGTGGGCAGTCCGCCTTTTGAAACAGTGCGGAAAAATTTAAAAAGGGCAGTTTCCAATAAAATGAAAACGGACAGGAAATGTTGGGTTTCCTGTCCGTTGCTGTTTATGCATCACTGTTTTTTAGTTGTCTGATTACTCTTGCGGGATTGCCGACGGCGAGGACGTTATCGGGAATGTCCTTGGTGACAATGCTGCCGGCGCCAATCACGGCGTTTTTGCCGATATGCACGCCCGGCACAATCATCACGCCCGCGCCAATCCATGCGTTTTCTCCGATATACACGTCCTTGTTGTACTGCAAGCCCTTGGCGCGAAGGTCGGCTTCAAGCGGGTGGTTGGCTGTCGCGACGGTGACGTTGGGACCGAACATCACGCGGTCTCCGACAAAGATATGTCCGTCGTCCACCAGCGTCAGGTTCGAATTCGCGTAGATAAACGAGCCGAAGTGCACGTGCGCGCCGCCCCAGTTGGCGTGAAACGGCAGCTCAATATAGTTGCCCTCGCCACATTCGGCAAAGACCTCCTTCATGTACGCCTCTTTTTCCGCGAGCGCCGAGGGCTTTAGCTGATTGAATTCCCACAGCTTGTCCTGATAAGGCATTTGCTCGCTCATGATTTCCCCGTCGCCGGGGTCGTAGTTCATGCCCTGCACCATTTTTTCATATTCTGTCATTGCTTTTTCCTCCCGTTTAACATTGGCTGCGCCACATGGACGTTGAAGAACGTAATCAGCGGACCCATGAAGAACGCTGTAATAATTGTGCCGACGCCCACGGTGCCGAACAGCTCCGTGAACGGCATACCCGAAATCAGCAGCAGCACAATGCCGATTGCCACGCACACAAAGTCGCAAATCACGCGGCACCACATGAACGGCAACTTGTTTTGCTTTTCCGACCACACCAGTGCCACCGCGTCGTAGGTGGAAACGCCCAGGTTCGCCGTGAAGTACAGCGCAGACGACAGGCAGAGAATCACCACCGCCACCAGCAGAATCACCACTCGCAGCCAAAGCGCGGGATTCGGCATCAGCTGCGTGCAGAGGTTCTGCGAAAATTCTACGATATAGCCGAGCAAAAAGAGGTTAATCACCGTGGCAATGCCGATTTTGCGGCGGTCAAAAATCAGGGAGAACAGCAGCAAAATGCCGTTGACAATGACGTACAGCGTGCCGAAACGAATCGGAATCACCGCGTCCAAGCCGCTCATCAGCGACTGAAACGGGTCAATGCCGAGCGCGGCAAACTTGAACATGCCGACGCTCAGCCCGCAAATCACCACGCCCAGCACGCTCATGAGGATTCTTTTGAGTAATTGATTCATAGGCTCACCTGTCCAATTCTATAATACAGTATTCAAAGGCGTTAATCACCGTTGTTTTGCCGTGAACGGTTTTTTGCGGAATTCCCACATTGTAGTTGCGGTGAATGTGTCCGTGAATGAAATACTGCGGCTCATACCGGTTCAGCAGGTTGTTAAAAACCGAAAAACCGCGGTGAGTGAGGGTGTCAAAGTCGTTGAGTCCTTTTGCGGGCGCGTGGGTCAGCAAAATGTCAAAGCCGCCGTGCCGCGCAATCGGAAAAATCAGCCGGTTTACGCGCCGCCGCATTTGCCGTTCGGAATACATATACTTGCCGTTACGGTAACGGTAGGAGCCGCCGAGCCCCAAAATCCGCACGCCCTCAAATTCAACAATCGCGTCGTCGGCGCAAATGCAGCCCTCCGGCTCGCGGGAATAGATTTCGTCGTGGTTGCCGTGGACATAAATCAGCGGGCAACGCGCCATTGTCACCAAGAATTCGAGATATTCGGGGTGCAAATCGCCGCAGGAGAGAATCAAGTCGAACTCGTCAAGCTTTCCCGGCCGGTAGTAACGGTAAAAGCGGTCGGACGGTTCATCGGAAACAGTCAGTATTTTCATTTGTTTTCCTCTTTGCTCACAACCTTTTTCGCCTGGGGAATTCCCGCGATGTCAACGGTTGCCTGACCCTTTGCGGTCATTTCTTCATAGGCGGGAATACTGCCGACGACGTTTTCAACCAGATAGTCCATGCGGATAATTTGGTCGGGCGTCAACTCGCGCTGGCGGGAACCGACAATTTCACCGTTCTGCTTGTAAAACGGCGTGAGGAAGGGAACGCCGGCGCCGTGAATCAGGCTGTCGCGGAAAAAGTCCGCGTAACGCTGCGAGCTCAGCGGCAGACCCGGCGCGTATTCCAAATCGACAACGCCTTCCGACATGCCCCAAAAGTAGTTGACGGCGCGGGTGCTGCTGTCATATTCCTCCTGAATGGTGCTGTCAATCGCGCCGCGCAGAATCCGCTCATAGTACACGCCCCATTTCCACACGGGAACGGCAAGCAGATTGGTTTTGCCGTCGGCAATGCGCGACAGTCCGAAGGCAATGCGGTCGTCCTCCTGAAAACGCGCGGTATCCTGAGAGGAAATCAGGTGAATGTGCTGACGGTTCAGCGAGAGCGTGGCTTCCTTTGCGCCCTTGACCGACGACCATTCGAGAAACACCTTTGCGCGGGGATTTGCCATCTGCGCGCCGAGGGCAAAGGCGTTTATGCCCGCAATCTGACCGTAAATCGGATAATCGCAGACATAGCCGAGGCGGTTTGTTTCCGTCAGCGAGCCTGCCAGCGCGCCGAGAATAAACTTGACCTCATACATGCGCGGGTAATAGGTGCGCAGATAGCGGTGCGCAATGTTCAGCGAGCAGTTCATAATGACAACCTCGGGATGCTCCACCGCCATGCGCAGGCTTTGCTTTAACATGCGCGGAGAGATGGTAAAGAGCATTTTGTTGCCGTCCGCAACCGCTTTTTCCAGCGTGGGAGCAAAGTTTTCCGCACTCTCGGCAATGTAGACCGAGGTGTCCACACGGCTGCCGAGAACGGTTTGCGCGTGCCGTCTGCCGAGCTCGTGGTCGTTGACCCAGCCGGATTTTTCGGGCGGCACGTCGTAGATAAAGCCGACCTTAAAGGCGGCGGGCTTGATGTCGAACACTCTTTCCAGCACGCTCTGCTTCAGCGGTCTTGCCTCGTGAGCGGGCGTGGTTTTCAACTCGATTTCATCATCATGCTCCTGCAGCGTGATTTCTTCCCACATCTTTTTTAAATTGCTTTTGATTTCGGAAATTCCCGCGTGCTGCAGCTCGGTGTAGCCGTACACGCGGATATAGCTGAGCATGGCGTCGCCGATGGTTGTTTTCAGCTTGTCGCCGCCGTTTTGACGGTACGCCTGCTCAAAAAAGTAGTACGCGCCCGAAAAGCGGCGCTGTTCGTCAATCGACCACCATTCGTCAATGGGCTTGCCCATTGCATGGAGCAGCTCGCGGTAGCTGCCGCGCTTGCTGAATTCCACAAAGTTGATTTTGGAAACGCGGTTGAACTCGACAAATTCATAGTAAAGCTGCACCGCCTCGTCGTCGCTCGGTTCGGGCATAATGCGGATAACGTCGGCGGGAATACTGTAGGCGTTGCAGTATTTCAGCACGCTGACGCGCTTGTTGCCCTCCTGCACATAAAAGCGGTTCATGTATTCATACACCTTAATCGGGTCGCGGATACCCTCGCTCAAATGCGAGCGGTAGAGCACCTCCCACTTTTCCGCAAACTCGGTGCCTTCCTCTAAGAGCGGCATAAAATTCGCGGCAAAGGCGTTGGTTCTGCCGGTGGTTTTGGTGCCGACGATAAAAAATACGGGAATCTGGGTAATGCCGAGGTGAAGGTTGGGCAGTCCCTTTTCGGGCGGCACAATGTCGTCGAGCACCGGAAGGTAGGGGTCCTCGTCCCTTGCCATTCGCGCGCGGTATTCCTTTTGCCCCAGCTTTAACGCGTCTTTATAATATAGTTCCTGCTGCATAATTACTCCCTGTCAGAAAACGCTCCTTTGCTGCCGCAGAGGAGCGCTCGTATTGAATGAATAATGAATGATGAATAGTGAATAATGAAGGGCGGGTGCTGCCCGCACCCGGTTTATAATGCTGCGGATTGGAGAATCCACATGAAGCCGTAGGGCTTGAGGGTCGAGGAAATACCTCTGATTTCTTCTCCGCTGACAAGTTCTTTTCCGGAGATGACGCCGTCAAAGCAGAACGGCTGTTCTTCGCCGCTGAAGTTGAAGAACGCAAAGAGCGTTTCGCCCTCAACCTCCCGCTTCAAGCCCAGCACTTGGTTGGAGCCGGTGTTGACGGTGCCGAATTCCGCCGACGCGGTGAATACCGCGTGCTTGGCGCGAAGGGCTTCAAGCGTGCGCAATGCCTGATAAATTTTGCCCTCAACGGTTTTGCGGTCGGCGCAGCGCTTTGACGCCTGCCAATCGAACTTGCCGCGGTGCAGATAGCGGCTGTCGGCGTGCTTGTCGGGGTCGTCGTGATAGGTGTAGTCGTTTTGCTGCGCGATTTCGTCGCCGCTGTAAATCACGGGAATTCCGCTCTGGGTCAGCATGTATGCGTGCAGCATAATATCGCAGTCAATCGCTGCCGTCAGCGCTGCGCTGTCGTCCTGTGCAAGCGCTTCCTCAATTCCGCACAGGCTTGCGGTGGTGCCGCACAGCCGGGCGTCGCCCAAGCTTTCGTCGTCGTTGTATAACTCGCCGTGAGAGGGGCTGCCCTCAAACTTGCCGGTGAAGTAGTCATTGAGGAATCTTTTATGCGCCACCTCGCTCATGCCGAAGGTCTCCAGATAGTCATAGTCAAGTCCCCAGCCGATGTCGTCGTGACAGCGCAGGTAGTTGAGGAACACATAGTTTTTCGGCAGCTGCGCAAGCTGCTCCATCTGGCGGTTGAGCAGGCGCACGTCCTTTGTGGCGACGGTGTGCCAGGTGCTCGCCATGGTGGTGACGTTGTAGAGCATGTGACATTCGGGCTTTTCGGGAGTGCCGAAGTACGGCGCAACCTTTGACGGCTCCATCACGACCTCGCCGAGCAGCAGCACGGACGGGCACACAATCTCGCAGATGATGCGCATCATGCGCACCAAGGTGTGCACACGCGGCAGGTTGCGGCAGTTCGTGCCGAGTTCTTTCCAGATGTAGGGCACCGCGTCAAGGCGAATCACGTCAATGCCGCGGTTGGCAAGATAAAGCATGTTGCCGACCATGTCGTTGAACACCACGCAGTTGCCGTAGTTCAAATCCCACTGATAGGGATAGAAGGTCGTCATGACCACCTTGTCACAGTCGGACAGATAGGTAAAGTTGCCCGGAGCGGTGGTGGGGAACACCTGCGGCACCGTGCGCTCAAACGCAAAGGGAATGTCCCAGTTGTCAAAGAAGAAATAGCGCTTGCGGGCGTCCTCGTCGCCTTCCCGCGCCGCCTTTGCCCACACATGGTCCTCGCTGGTGTGATTCATCACAAAGTCAAGGCAAACGCTGATGTTGTTTTCGTGACACGCCGCCGTCAGCGCGTCCAAGTCCTCCATAGTGCCCAACTCCGGCTGCACGCTGCGGAAATCCGCCACGGCATAGCCGCCGTCGGAACGGTCTTTGGGGCTTGCGAGCAGGGGCATGAGGTGAAGATAATTCACGCCGCTCTGCTTAATGTAATCAATTCTTTCGGTCACGCCCTTGAGGGTGCCGCCGAAGTTTCCGGCATAGAGCATCATGCCGGTGATGTCGTTGGTGCTGTACCAAAACGGCGTGCGCTCGCGCTCGCGGTCAAGCTTTTTCAGCGCGTCATTGCGGCTTTGGTAATAGTCATACAGCGAGTTGCACAGCCAGCTGAAGGCTTGCATATCGTTGTTGTAGGTTTCGTAATAGAGCCATTTCAGCTCGTCATAGCGCGCGGAAAAGCGCTCTGTAAATTCCTTGTTCCATTTTGCGGCAGCTTTCATAGCTTCACCTCGTCAAGCGTCGGCATGGCGGGAATCGCGCCGCTGCGGCTGGTGGTGATGGAAGCCGCCTTGTTCGCGAACATCACCAAACGGTAGATTTCGTTGTCGGTGAGGTCGTCGGGGCGGTATTTCCCCAGACGGCACATGCCGCTTAAAAACGCGCCGAAGAAGGTGTCGCCCGCACCGTTGGTGTCGGCGACCTTCACCTGAAAGCCCTCCAACATAGCGGTGTTGTCATGATGACGGAAGTACGCGCCCGCCGCGCCGAGGGTGACAAGAATCAGCGGAATACCGTATCTTTCGCGCAGAATCGCCGTGCCCTGCTCCGCGTCGGTGACGCCGGTGAGCAGTTCCAGCTCCTCGTCGGAGATTTTCAGAATATCCACCATGCCCAGCGGTGCGCTCATGTGGTGCAGCGCGTCCTTCAGCGTGCGCCAAAGGCTTGCGCGGTAGTTGGGGTCATAGGTAATCACCGCGCCGTATCCCTTTGCCTTTGCCGCGGCGTGAAGGGTTGCCGTGCGGGAAGGCTCGTCGGTCAGGCTGACAGAGCCAAAGTGCAGGAAATGTGTGCTTTTCAGCTGAGCGGCTGAGATTTCGTTCTCGCGCAGCAGCGTGTCGGCAAAGCCCTTGCGGTAAAAGGCAAAGTCGCGTTCGCCGCCGGGTGCGACGGAAACCACGGCGAGAGTGGTGTTGGCGTCTTCCGAAACAACCATGCCGTCGGCGTTGACGCCGTTTTGACGCACGGTGTCAACCAGCAGCTTGCCCCATGCGTCGTTGCCGACCTTGCCGATAAAGGCGGTTTTTGCGCCCAAACGCGCGGCGGCAACCGCTACGTTGGCGGGCGCGCCTCCCGGAAAGGCGGTGTAGACGGGCAAGCCCGCGCCGGATGTGCCGGTTTGGGTTAAATCTATCAGTATCTCTCCAATGGCGGTAATATCAGTCATGGCGACCTCCTGCGTTATTGCTTATAACGTGTCGATAAATCTCTTGAAGGCGGCGGCGCCGTCGGGTGTTCTCTTGAACACGCCCGCGTCACAGAGCACCTGCTCAAACACCGCGCCGACCTCTGCGTGAATAATGTCCATGGCGTTGTTTTCATTTAATTCGGGATGGCGCCGCTTTACCTCAGCCGCCCATTCCGCGTGGCTTGCCGTGGCGGGATTTGCCGTCATGTCGGCGCCGCTGAGCAGCGCGTCCTTAACCTCCTGCAGCTCTGTTGCCAGTCTTGCGGGCAGCACCGCCAAGCCCATGACCTCAATCAAGCCGATATTCTCCTTCTTGATGTGGTGCAGCGTGGGGTTCGGGTGGAACACGCCGAGGGGTCTGTCGTCGCTGGTGATGTTGTTGCGCAGCACCAAATCGCACTCATACAGTCCGTTTTTCATGCGCGCAATCGGGGTGATGGTGCTGTGCGGCGTGCCGTCGGTAAAGGCGAAAATGCCCGCCGCTTCGTCGGTGTAGCCTCTCCAAGCCTTCAGCACATGCGCGCAGGCGGCGGAGAGCTGCTCCTTGTTTTCGCTTTTCAGGCGGATAACGGACATGGGCCATTTGACCGTCGCGGCGCTGACTTCGGGGAATTCAGCCAGCGCAAAGGGATATTCCTCCTGCGCGGTTGCCATCGCGAAGGTGTAGTTGCCGCCCTGAAAATGCTCGTGGGAGAGAATGGAGCCGCCCACAATCGGCAAATCAGCGTTGGAGCCGACAAAATAATGCGGCAGCAGCGCGATAAAATCAAACAGCTTGTGGAACACCGCCGCGTCAATCACCATCGGAATGTGCTCGCTGTTGAACACAATGCAGTGCTCGTTGTAGTAGCCGTAGGGAGAATATTGCAGATACCAGTCGCCGCCGTGAATCTTAATCGGAATCGGGCGCAGGTTCTGTCTGGCGGGATGGTGGTCGTTGCCCGCAAAGCCCATGTTTTCGGTGCAAAGCTGGCACTTGGGATAGGCGGTGGAAGCGCTTGCTCTTGCCTTGGCAATGTCGCGCGGATCCTTTTCGGGCTTGCTGCGGTTAATCGTCACGTCCAGCGTGCCGTATTCGCAGTCATATTTCCACTTCATGTCCTTGGCAATTCTGCCGGCACGGACATAGTTGAGCTTTTGGCTGTTGTCAAAATACCACTCGGTTGCCGCCACGGGAGATTCGGCATAGCGCTCCTTGAAGGTGCGGATAATGTCGCGCGGAAGCGGCGTGACCACGCCCATCAGCTTTGTGTCAAACAGGTCGCGGTTGGCGGTGGTGTCCTCAATCACGCCGTTTTCGCAGGCGTAATCAATCAGAGGCAGCAGAATGTCGTCAATCGGTTGGTCGAAGTCTTTGACCTCGCACTCCTCCCAGTCGTAGACGTGCAGCACGTCCATCAGCTGGTTGCGAATGACGATTTCGTCCTCCTTGTCAATCAAATTGTTTGCAATGGAATAGTTAATCAGCCGTTGAATATCGGAACAAATCATAGCGCACCTCTTGCTTTTGCCCTAAATCGTTTTGCCTTATATAATCCGTGTGCCGCCGACAGGACGGATTCGCAGCACATAGCAGCTGCCTTCGCCGAACAGCGCGTCCATTTTTGCGGCATAGTTTTCTGTTTTATCCATCGGAACAAATGCCTGAATCGTTCCCGCAAAGCCGCCGCCGTGTACGCGCACAACGCCGTATTCGCCCAAAATCAGGCGGCTGACCGCAATGGCAAGCGGAATTCCCTGAGCGGTGGGCTTGGTGGTGGAGTACAGGTTTTGCAGCAGATTTGCCGAGGACGCCGCCGACTGGCGGTAGAGTGTGAAGAAACGCTCCAAATCGCCGCGCTCCAAGGCGTCGGCCTCGTGAATCGCGCGGGCGTTTTCACCGAAGAAGTGAATCGCGCGCAGAATCGCTCGGTCGTTGACCTTGCCGTGAAGTTCGGGAATCGCGGCGAAAAATTCCTTTTCGTCCACCTCGCGCAGCACGCTCTTGCCGAAGTGCTGTGCCACGCTTTTCATCTCGCTCGGCACGGCAACATAGTCGTCGGTGAGGTCGCTGTGGCTGCCCTTGGTGTCGGTGATGCAGAGGTTGTAACCCGCCTTGTCAAAGTCGAAGTTGTGCTTTTCCACCTTGGGGTTCTCGGTGTCGTTAAAGTCGATAAAGACAAAGCCGCCGACCGAGCAGACCATCTGGTCAAGCAGACCGCTGCCCTTGCCGAAATAGACGTTTTCGGCGTATTGTCCGATTTTTGCGATTTCAATTTCGCCTGCCTTGCAGTCGTTGTAGTGCACGTCGATAATCGTGCCGACCAGCGTTTCAAACGCCGCGGAGGACGAAAGACCGCTGCCGCTGAGCACGTCGGAAACGGTGTAGGCGTCAAAGCCGCCGACCTTTACGCCCATCTGCGCGAAACGGGCGACAATGCCGCGGATAATGCCGATGGATTTTCCTTTTTCCGCCTCGTGAACCGAGAGGTCGGAAAGGTCAACCTCGCTCATGGAGTAGCCCTCGGACATCAGGCGAATCACGCCCTCCTCATGAAAGGCAACCACCGCGACCGCGTCAAGGTTTACTGCCGCCGCCAGGGCGCATCCATGCTGATGATCCGTATGGTTGCCGCCGATTTCGGAGCGCCCCGGAGCGGAGTAAAGGTGAACGTGATCCCTGTTGGGGAAGGTATCGGCAAATTTTTGAATAGCGGCGCAGTAACGCGCGCGCTGAGCGGAAAGAACCTGCTCGCTGTCGCCGTAGAGCACGCGCAGCTCATCGTCGATTCCGCCGCTTGTGATATGTTGTGTTAATTCTTGGATTTTCATGTTGCATCATCCTCACATATCGAGCTTTTTGAGTTCCTCAATCATTTCTTCTTCTGATTTTTCATAGCCGGCAGCAGCGTCCGCCGAGGCGTAATACGCCTTTTCTTCGGGGCTGCCGCGCAGGGTTTTGAGCATCACATGATACATTGCCGCCAATGACGCGCCGACGGTCACAATGGGGATACTGAAAAACACGAACATCAGGTTGCGCAGATGATAATGCCGATTTTCGTCATTACCTTGCCAAAGCTGCTTTCATTGCTCATGAATGAGCTGATAAAATTGCCCATCGGTTATCCCTCCCCTAAAATGAAATCGAGAAAATCTTCAACTTCCTGCAAATTCTTGCTTTGCGCGCCGATACCGAGCGCGCAGCTGTCCTTATACACATGATATTTTGTGACAAGAATACTGTCGCTGACGTCAATGCCGACCGCCACGGGTCCCGGTGTGTCCTCGGTGGTTTCCTCCGGCTCGTAGTACACAAAGCGGCTGCCGTACTTTTTCTTGATAGACGCACAGCGCTCGTCGTTTAAGTCCATCAGGCGCTTGCTCTGTCCGAGCGCCGCGGGCTTGGTTTTTGGTGTAGTCAAAGTAGGACTCGGCGTTGAATTCCACCTTTTTCTTCGTCAAATCATAGCCGGTGTGTTCGGTGAATTCCTTCCACAGCTGCGAGCCGGTGCCCACGTCGGCGGTGGTGTTCGCATAGGTCACCATCAGCCAGTTTTCGGGAATGTTGGTGACAATGCGGATTGTCAGAAAGGTGCCGAACGCCAGCACAAACACAATGATGATTATCGGAATTTTGAAGTACATCCAGATGTATTGCAGCGCTTCCTTTTTCGGGAGCGTTTTGATTTTTTCTTTTTCTTCCTACCAGTTGATTTTATTGGGGTTCAATGTTGTTGCACCTCACACAGTTTGATACTCTTATTATATTACTTTACCTTCACAATATCAAGCTGCATGGAAGGATAATCTCCCGTTAAACGCGGGAAGGTGTAGCCGCCGTGCATCAGCGCGGCGCCGAGGCACTCAAACTCGCCGTTGACGGAATAAACCGCGTCGGGGTCAAGCCCCTTGAGCGTCACGTGAACAGGCGCCGCGTTGGCGAGCGGGTTGGTGACGACAATGCTCAGCAGGCTGCGGGACAAGTCGGGAGAAACAAACTGCCACGCAAAGTAGTAGCCGCTTTCCTTCATGGAGCTCAGGCGGTAGTAAAGACCGTCGTGAATCATCGGCTCAAGCTCCTTAAAGCGCTTAATCTGCGCCCTCATTTCGTCAAGCTCCTCGTCGCTGAGCTTGGTCAAATCCAACTCATAGCCGAACGCGCCCATCATGGCAACGGTGCCGCGGGTGTTCAGCGGGGTGAGTCTGCCGGTCTGGTGGTTCGGGATGGCGCTGACGTGAGAGCCGATGGTGCTGATGGGATAGCCGAAGGAGGTGCCGTACTGAATTGTCAGCCGGGAAATGGCGTCGGTGTTGTCCGAGCACCAAATCTGCGGAGAATATTGCAGCATACCCGCGTCAAATCTGCCGCCGCCGCCCGCGCAGCCCTCAAAGAGAACATGCGGGAACGCCTTTGTCAGCCTGTCGTAAAGTCTGTAAAGGCTGAGGTAGTAGCGGTGGGTGACTTCGCCCTGACGCGGCGGACGCGCCGCGTGGGAGTAAACATCCGCGAGCGGACGGTTGAAGTCCCATTTGATGTAGGTGATGTTGTATTTCGTGAGTAAGGCGGAGAGCGTGTTAAAGATGTATTCGTGCACGTCCTCGCGCGAGAGGTCGAGCACCAGCTGGTTGCGCGCCATCATCGGAGCGCGGTTGGGAGCGGTCATCGCCCAGTCGGGGTGCGCGCGGTAGAGGTCGGAGTCCTCGTTGACCATTTCGGGTTCCACCCACAGGCCGAATTTCAGACCCATGCCGTTGATTTTTGCAATCAGACCGTCCAAGCCGTTCGGCAGTTTTTCGGTGTCGGGAATCCAGTCGCCCAAGCCCGCGTTGTCGTCGGTGCGGTTCTTGAACCAGCCGTCATCGAGCACAAACAGCTCCACGCCGATGTCGGCTGCCTTTTGCGCGAGCGCGACAATCTTTTCCTCGTTCAAATCAAAGTAGGTTGCTTCCCAGTTGTTAATCAGCACCGGACGGTGGCTCAGCTTGTATTCGCTGCGCACCACGTTGTGGCGGATAATGCGGTGGAAGCGGTGCGAAAGCTCGGTTAAGCCGTTGGCGGTGGAGAGAATCACCTCGGGGGTCTGGAAGCTCATGCCGGGACCGAGTTCCCAGCGGAAGCGGTCGTCGTTAATGCCCATGACAACGCGGGTGCTGTCAAACTGGTCGAGTTCGATTTCGGTTTTATGGTTGCCGGAGTACATCAGCATCATGCCGTAGCAGGAGCCGTGCGCTTCGGTGGTTTCGGGGTCGCAGAGAATGACAAAGGGATTGTGCTGGTGGCTGGACATGCCTCTGCCGGACATCAGCGTGTGAACGCCGTGGAACAGCGGCACGCGCTCCGGCTGGCGCTCCATGCAGTGTCTGCCGTGGAAGTGTATCATGTCCCACTTGCCGAACGGCAGCTCCAGGCACATTGAGGAAGCCTTGCGCAGCCAAACGGTTTCGCTGCCCGCGTTGATGATTTCGGCGGTGCGGGTGATAACGTCCTTTTCCTCAAACACGCCGTAGTAGAGCTTGACGCGGATGTTGGCAACGGTGTCAATCAGGGAAACGATTAAGGTGTGCACGGTGTCGTTGTCGTCATAGACATAGGGCAGACCGGGCACCGCGTATTTTCCGTCGAGAATTTCGTGCGTTTCATAGCGGAATTCCGCGCAGCGGCTGCCGTTGGAGCAGGACGCCGCGATGCTGTTGACGCGGAAGTCGCCCACGCCGAAGGAGGTGTATTCCTGCGCCATGGAATCCAGCGAATAGTCGCGGTTGTTGCGCATGTCATAGGGGTTGCCGGAAAAGCCGTGGTCATAGGTGCGGAAAAGATAGGACATGTCGTTTTGCCCCAGCTTTTTGCCGTAGTACTGATGTTTTAAATATCCCATGCCGTCAATATTCATTTGATAGCTGGTGGACGCGGTTTCTAAAATCAATTGACCGGTTTTCTCTTGATAACGGATGCTCATTGGAAATTCTCCTTGTCGTGTGATTTGTTGAATGGATTACTCCTCTTTTTCTTTGTGCTGCTGGCGGTAAAATTTGGGGCTGACGCCGTAAAAGCTTTTGAAAATCTTTGAGAAGGTCAGCGGGTTGTCATAGCCCACCTGCCGCGCGATTTTCTGAATCGGGTTGTCGGTTTCCGTGAGGAACGCCGCCGCGTGCTTCAGCTTGCACTGAATCAGATATTCCTGCGGCGAAATGCCCATTTTGCTCTTGAAAGTATTCGTCAGATAGCTGCGGTGAATTCCGATATACCGCGCGACGTCGCTGATTTTGGCGGTCGCGTAGTTTCCGCGGATAAAGTCCGCCGCGTATTTGACATAGACGTCGGTGGGATATTCATGCGCCTTGCGCGAGCCCTGGTCGGACTTGTAGTTGGACTCAATCGCCAGCCCGATGAATTCGAGCATCAGCCCGGTGCGCATCATCACATGCGCGGGCGAAACCTCAATCAGCTCAAACACCCGCTTGCACAGCGCGTAAAACTGTCCGGGGTCAACAAAGCAATCCTGCACGTTCACGCCCTTGATAAAGCCTGTGCGGGTGACACATTCGTCTGCCCGCTCGCCGTCAAACGCCATCCAGCAGTAAACCCACGGGTCTTCGCTGTCGGCGCGGTACCAGGTGTCCTCGCCCGGCTTGGTCATGAACATCTGCCCGAAGTGCAGCTTTTCTTCCTTGCCGTTGACGCAGAGCGTGCCCTTGCCCTGCAAAATGATGTGCAGATGGTAGCCCGCCCGGTCGTTGGTATAAAACGTGTAGTCCGGAAGGCAGTGCTCTACACCGCACAGCAGTAAATATATATCGTCGGTGATGCGCCGCTGGCACGCCAGACACCGCACCTTTGGGGTTTCATAAAACCCAGATTGATTGGTAGGAATGGTAGGAATCATTTTCATTACCCTTTCTAAACCCTAAAAAACCCTTATTAATCGTTTATTCGCAGCCATCATGGTGGGGTAGTTGCTGCTGAACTGACCCTGCATCTTCGCAAGACCCGCGGAAAGCGTGGTGGTCTCAGCCTTGGTGCAGACAATCATGGGCCACATCAGGTCTTTAAACGCGAACAGCGCGGTAAAGATACCGAGGGATACCATGGAGGAACGGGTCAGCGGCATCATGATGCGCAGAAAACGCTGACCGATGTTGCAGCCGTCGATGTCAGCCGCTTCTTCCAAATCCTTCGGAAGTCCTTCATAGCCCGTCTTGAGCAGATAGGTACCGAACGCGGTGACAATGCCGGGGAACACCAGACCTGAAACGGTGTTGAGCAAGCCGAGCTGGCTTACCATGAGGTACTGGGGAATGATGAAAATCTGTGCGGGAATCATCATCTGAACCAGTACGAGGGCAAAGAAGAAATTCTTGAACGGGAATTTCAGTCTGCCGAACGCGTAGCCTGCCATGGTAGCGGTCAGACATGCGCAGATAACGCGGAAGAGAATCATCAGCAGGGTGTTCTTATAGAGGAAGAGGAAGTTGTAGCTTTGCCAAACCTCTCCGAAGTTCTCCCAGTGCCAGCCGTGCTCCGGGAAAATGTAGAACGGGTCTACCGAAATTGCTTCCTGGTTGGTTTTGAGTGCTGTGAGTATCATCCACGCGAAGGGAACAAGCATGATAAATGCCATGATAATCAGTCCATGTGCTTTCACAACCTTATTTTACTCCCTGCAAACCCAATTTACTATGGCTCTATGTTATCGAAACATAGAAAAATGTTAGAAAAAGCAAGTTTTTCAGCACAGTTTGACATATTTTTAACGAACTTTGGGGCTATTTGCTTCGTTATTTTCGTTATATTGTTCTAACAAAAACGAAATTCGTTATACAAAATAACCGTGGAAACAATTCGTCATAATGCACAAATACAAATGGTATGTTTTGTAACGCGCGAAATTATTCATCAGCGGTGCAAGCAAAAAATGGCATAGATATGCGAAAAACGCGGCTTTGAGAGCAACCGGGCAAGGACAGAATTGCTGTTTTGCGGAAGGGGTTGTTTGCCCGGATTTTAGTGCTGAAATAAAAATGTAACATTTAGATATGCTTTAATGACATATTTCTATATTAATTCATTTGATTTTCTATTACACTATACAGTATCAGGGGGTTACCTGATAAAATCCATTTTAATGGCGCTTGCTCACTCCACAATATGAGCGGCGTACATCCATAAGGAGGTTTTGTCAACACCGTATGGCTCACGGTGCGGCAGCGTGGAGACCTGTCGTAATGCGGAGTATTCCAACCTGTATACTAATAATGTGTAACACAGGGAGCGATGCCCGCGAGTCGGTTTAACGGAGGTTTTACCGTCAGAGCCGAATTTATGTCAGAAGTAATTTTAAAGGGAATCAAAAAAATCTATGACAACAAAGTCACTGCCGTCCACGATGTTAACCTGCACATCAAGGACAAGGAATTCATCGTGCTGGTCGGTCCCTCCGGCTGCGGTAAGTCCACCACCCTGCGCATGGTTGCGGGCTTGGAGGATATTTCCGAGGGCGAGCTGTATATCGACGGCGCTTTGATGAACGACATTGTTCCCAAGGACAGAGACATTGCGATGGTTTTCCAGAACTATGCGCTCTATCCGCACATGACCGTGCGCGACAACATGGCTTTTGCGTTAAAGCTTAAGAGAACCCCCAAAGCACAGATTGACGCAAAGGTAAAGGAAGTCGCCAACATTCTCGGCATCACCCAGTATCTGGACAGAAAGCCGAAGGCTCTCTCCGGCGGTCAGCGCCAGCGTGTTGCCATCGGCAGAGCGATGGTAAGAAACCCGAAGGTTTTCCTGATGGACGAGCCGCTCTCCAACCTGGACGCAAAGCTGAGAAACGAAATGCGCGCCGAGATTATCAAGCTCAGACAGCGTATTGACACCACATTTATGTACGTTACCCACGACCAGACCGAGGCGATGACGCTGGCTGACCGCATTGTTATCATGAAGGACGGCTATGTGCATCAAATCGGAACTCCGCAGGAGCTGTTCAACAGCCCCGTAAACCTCTTTGTCGCAGGCTTTATCGGTATGCCCGTGATGAACTTCTTCAAGGGCAGCAAGCTGCTTCTGGAGAATGGCAAATACTTTGCGGAAATCCGCGGCGTGAAGTTTGAACTCAGCGACTTCCAGCAGAAGGCGCTCAAGAGCAAGAACCAACAGCCCACCGCTATCACCGCAGGCGTTCGCCCGCAGCACATCACTGTCGGCAGCGGCAAGCTGAGCGCGAAGATTGAGGTCAGTGAAATGATGGGTACCGAGTACAACATCCACGCCATCAGCGGCGACGACGAAGTTGTAATGGTTATCCCCACCGTTGGTCTTGACGCCGACGTTTCCATGGGCACCACCGTGAAGTTCGACATCGCTCCCGACTTAATCCAGCTCTTCGACGAGGAGACCGGCAACAATTTGATTTGGTTCGACGAGGAATCCGCCAAGAACCACGCACCCGAATGTGCAAAATATTGATTGTATCCTTCTTTATTCATTTAAAAGCCCCGGATGGTGAAAGCCGTCCGGGGCTTTTGCTATGGCTTATTTGGTATTAATCAAGAATTGCAGCACATAGTCCCTGTCCGCGGGATACTGGAATTCCGGCATCACGCCCGGACCGCAGGCGCCGGTGCCGATTCCCTGCTGAAACGCCTGAATGGTGACGTAGGTGCCGGTGCGTTTTTCGTCCGAGCGGTGCTTCATCGCGAATAACGCGCGGTCGGTGTAGGGCTTGATTCCCAGTTCAAACGGCTTGCCGACAGCGGAGAAGGTCACGCTTGTTTCCCCGTCGCTCAGCACGGCAAAGGTGCAGTCGCAGCGGTTGCCGCTCTCCTGCGGCTTGATGTTCGGCTCGGTCATGTCCTTCACCTTGCAGGTCACGGTGTCAACGGGGAATTGCTTTTTCATGTCGCAGTAGCTTTCGCCGGTTCTTCCGGTGTAGGTCACGTCGTCAAAGCTTTCGTCCAGACGGAACGCCTTGCCGAAGCGCGGAATCACGCCGCCGCCCGCAACCGGGTGCAGCCTGCTTGTCACCAGAATACCGTCCGCAACGCCCTCATAGGTGTCCGTCACGGTAAATTTGCCCTTTTTGTTGGCGACCTCGCTTACAACCGTTATGCCGTTTGGAATCTGTTCGGTCGAGAGCAGCGTTTCGGTCTGCTCAAAATAGGGCTGCATGGTGTTTTGGTAGCGGCTGTTCACATCGTTGTCGGTGTAGGCGCGGTAAAGCAGCGTGCCTTCCTCGGCAGTGGTGAGGGTTTTGCCGTTCGGCAGCGTCAGGGTCAGCTTGCCGTTTTCGATTTTGCACGCGGCGCTGAGTGGCTGTGTGCGCGGTGCGGCGGGAATGGTGCGCTTCATGCAGATGTATTCCTCTGAAACCGTCTTGCCGGTCACGGTGTCAACCGCCGTTACGGTCACGGAGATTTCGCCGTCCTTTTCCTTGCCGAGCGGCAGAGTGAACTGCTTTTTTTGCAGCGGCGCAACGTCGGGAGAAAGCACATGCTCGCTGCCGTCGTTCCAATGGAAGGTCAGGCGGTAGCGGTTAGCGTTTGAGAACGCGGTTGTGTTGAAAATCTCAAAGGTTTTGTAGGCAACGTAGGACACGCGGACGGGGCGGTAGATGTAGCGGATAATTTTTGCGCCGGCGGAGGGGCTGCGGTCGGGATAAAACAAGCCGTCCACGCAGAAGTTGCCGTCGTGCTCCCATTCGCCGTGGTCGCCGCCGTAGGTGTAGCTGCCGTCCTCGTGCAGCACCGCGTGGTCAACCATCTCCCAAACGCAGCCGCCCATGAGGTTCGGATAGCGGTAGATTTCCTGCCAGTACGCTTCCACGTTGCCGGGACCGACGCCCATCGCGTGCGCGTATTCACACAGGAAGTAGGGGCGGTCGTTGAGCCGCTGCTGGCGGCGCTTGCCTTCGCCGACGCGGTGGACGTTCTTCACGCTGGGGTACATTTCGCTGCCCACGTCATATGCCTGCCGCTTGCAGTGCACGGCGCTCTCATAATGGACAGGCAGCGGGGAATGGGCTTTCAGATAGTCGTACATCGCGTCGGTGTTGCAGTAGCCGCCCGCCTCGTTGCCGAGCGACCACATCACAATTGCGGTGTTGGCGTGAATTTTGTCGCGCTGATACAGCCGCGTAATGCGGTCGACATAGCGCGGCTCCCACTTGGGGTCGTGGCTGATGAGGTTGTAGGAGGGCGGCAGGCGGTGCGCGAAGGTGCCGTGCGTTTCCAAATCGTTTTCATCAACGATATATATGCCGCGTTCGTCCGCAAGCTCCAAAAGCAGCGGGTCGGGCGGGTAGTGCGAGGTGCGAATCATGTCCATGTTAAAATCCTTGCACAGCTCAATATCGCGCTCGATTTCGTCGGGAGTCATGGTGTAGCCGTTCACGGGGCTGGTTTCGTGGTGGTTCACGCCGTGGAATTTAATCTCGCTGCCGTTGACAAGGAACACCTTGCCCTTGATTTCCACGGTCTTAAAGCCGATTTGCTCCTTGACGCAGGAGGTTGCGGTTTCATAATACAGTTGATAGAGCACCGGGTTTTCCGCGTTCCATTCGGTGACGGAAAGGTTTTCGAAGGTCGCGCATGCCTTGCCGCCCTTCGCCGCGACGGTTTTGGACAGGCTGACGCCGTGCCCCGAAATCGTAAAGGTCACGTCCGTATCGCTCAGAACCTCGGCGGTCATGGTGAGGGAGTAGCCGCTTTCCTGCTTTTTGGTTTCGGCGGAGAGGTCGTAAAAATCTGTCTTGTCGCTCACGCGCAGCAGCACGTCGCGGAAAATGCCGTTGTTGCGGAACATGTCCTGACTTTCCAGATAAGTGCCGGTACACCAGCGGCGCACCACCGCCACAAGCTCGTTTTCGCCTGCGTGCAGCTTGCCGCTGAGGTCGAATTCGGCGGTGTTGTGCGCGCCCTCGGAATAGCCGACAAATTCGCCGTTGAGATACAAATCCAGACAGCTTGCCACGCCGAGGAAGGAAATGATATACTGCTTGTTTTCGTCCGCAATTGTCAGCTTTTTGCGGTACACGCCGGCGAAGTTGTATTCCTCGCCGGGGTCTTTGGTGCGAAGGGAAAGCCCCTGGTCAACGCCTGTCCATGTAAACACCTTGCCGACTTTTTCGGTGGTGGGGATTTCGGGCGGGTTATAGGGGAACTGATAGCGGATGTTGACGTAAAACGGCTTGTCATAGCCGCGGAACTGCCAGCAGGACGGAACATCAATCGTGTCAAAGGCAATGCTGTCCGTGTCGAGCGTTTCGGGCAGCTCGGCGGGCTTGGGATAGAACTTAAAATCCCAGTCGCCGTTAAGACAAAGCACCTTTTCGGAGCGGTAGCGCTTTTCTTTTAAAGTTACCGCGTCCGCCTTTTCGCGGCTGGGGTAGGGGATAAAGTAGCTGCGACCGGGCAGCTTGTTGATTTCAATGGTTTCAAAACTGTGATAGTTTTCGGAATTGATTTGATATTTCACGACGACACCTCCGTGTCATATAGTATTAAGCTGATTATACTCCATAAATTTGCGTTTGTCTGCACTTTTTTGATTATTTTTGAAATTTTTTTGAAGAAAATTGGAAATTTACATTGTCATTGCCGCGTTTGGGTGTTACAATAGAGAAAGAAATTCGGTATATATTAGAAAAGGGGAGAGAAAATGATTACTTCGGAATATTTCGGCACAACGAAGGACGGTCAGGAGGTTTTGCGCTACACGCTGACAAACCAATCGGGCATGACGGTGACGGCGCTTTCCTACGGCTGCACGATTCAGCGGATAATTGTTCCCGATAAAAACGGCGCCCCGGTTGACGTGGCGCTCGGCTATGAGGATTTGCGCTCCTATGAGGAGGGCTGGAGCTTTTTCGGCGCGGTTGTCGGTCGCTTTGCCAACCGCATTAAGGGCGCGGCGTTTGAACTCAACGGTGAAACGGTACGCTTAAAAAAGAACGCGGGCGAAAACCACCTGCACGGCTTGTTCTCCAAGCGCGTATTCGAAAGTGAAATTCAGGGAGATTGTGTTGTGTTCCGTTATCTCAGCCCCGACGGTGAGGAGGACTTTCCCGGCAACCTGCAAGTGGAGGTGCGTTACCGTCTGACAGAGGACAACGCCCTCGAAATCGACTATTTTGCCGAGACCGACAAGGACACCGTGCTCAACCTCACCAACCATACGTACTTTAATCTCAACGGAACAGGCGACATTTTCAGCCACCTCTTGCGGCTGGACTCGGATTGCGTGACCGAAACGGACGTCGCCTCCACGCCCACCGGCGAGTTCCTCAGCGTGGAAAACACGCCGCTCGACTTCCGCACGGAAAAGCCCATTGGCAGGGATATTTTTGCAGATGATACAACGGTGAAGCAGTGCGGCGGCTACGACCATAATTATGTGCTCAACAGCGGCGGCGAGCTGCGCGAATTCGCCGTTGTCAAAAGCCCTGACAGCGGCATCGCGCTGACATGCAGCACCACGCAGCCCGGCGTGCAGCTCTATACCGGCAATTTTATTTTCGTTGATAAGGCGGCGCGGTGCAAGGGCGGAGCGCCTTATGAGAAATACGCGGGTGTGTGCCTTGAAACCCAGCATTATCCCGCAAGCCCCAATTACCCGCATTTTCCGAGCACCGTATTGCGCAGGGGAGAACAGTTCCGCGAAACAACCGCCTACCGCTTTCGCACTTATCAATCATAAACACAAAACAAACAGCAGTCAGGGACACAAAGCGTTCCTGACTGCTGACTTTTCCTATCACTTATAACTTATAACTCACTAATCACTCGTCACTCAAATGCTCTTCTTCGATAATCTCACGAATCAGCTCGCGCTCGTCCATGTGGTATTTCACGCCCTTGATTTCCTGATAATCCTCGTGACCCTTTCCCGCGAGGACGATAATGTCGCCGTCCTCGGCGTTGAGCATACAGTAGCGAATCGCTTCCTTGCGGTTGGGCACAACGACATATTTGCCGTCGGTTTTGGCAAGTCCCACCTTGATGTCCTCGATAATGTCCATCACGTCCTCAAAGCGCGAGTTGTCCTCGGTGACGACCGACAAATCGCTGAGTCTGCCGGAGGACTCGCCCATCTCAAAACGGCGCACCTTGGGGCGGTTTCCGCCTGCGCCGAAAAGGGTAATCAGACGGTGCGGGTTGTATTGCCGCAGGGTTGTCAGCACGTTTTCCATTGAGAGCGCGTTGTGCGCGTAGTCAATCAGCAGGCTGTAGTTGCCCGGTACGGCGACCGGCTCCACTCTGCCCTTGACATGCGCGACCTTTAAGCCGTCGATAATCGCTTGGTCGGGAATGTCGAAAAAGCTGACGGCGCTGATGGCGGCAAGCGCGTTGTAGACGTTGAAAATGCCCGGAACGCCGACATTGAGCGAAAGCGTTTTCGCGCCCTCTGTTTCAAAATGCACGCCGATAAAGCCGCCGTCCGAAAGCAGATGGTCGTTCACTGCGCGCAGCTGCGCGTTTTCGGAAAAGCCGAAGGTGTGCAGCTTGCCGCGGAAGTCCTTTGTAATGTCCTTGTAAGCGGGGTCGTCGCAGTTCGCCGCGGCGTTTCTGACCTGACGGAACAGCAGGCTCTTGCAGTAGAGGTATTCCGCCATGTCCTTGTGCTCCACGCCGCCGATGTGGTCGTCGGAGAAGTTGGTGAAAATGCCCACGTCAAAGGTCACGCCCGCCAGACGGTGGTGCTTTAAGCCGATAGACGACGCTTCAATGACCATAGCCTTGCAGCCCGCGTTGATCATGTCGCGCATTGCCTTTTGAATCTCGTAGCTTTCGGGCGTGGTGTTGTCGGTTTTATAGGTGCTGCCGCCGTAGACAATACCCAGCGTGCCGATGGTGCCGGTGGGTATGCCCGCGTGTTCGAAAATTTCGGCAATCATTGCCGTGGTGGTGGTTTTGCCCTTGGTGCCGGTGATGGCGACGGTTTTGAGCTCGTTTGCCGGATTGCCGAACAGCTCGGCGCTCATCAGCGCCAGTGCCAAGCGCGTGTTGTCTACCTTGACGACAGCGACGTCTTTTGGCGCTTCAAAGTCAAGCGCGTCGCTGATGATAAGCGCCGAAGCGCCCTTTTCCACCGCGGAAGCGGCGAATTTGTGACCGTCGGAGGTGTAGCCCTTCAAGCAGACAAACGCCGTGCCGGGCGCCGCCTTGCGGGAGTCATATACAATATCGGTGATGTCGGGATCGCCGCCGGTTTGCGAGAGGACGTCGGTGGTTTTTAACAGCGCGGAAAGTTTCATGAAATCGCTCCTTTTTATCGTGGGGGTTGCATATACATTTATATGATTATTATAGCAACAATTTCTTCCGTTTACAATATCAAACCGTCAACTTGTGAAAAAACCGTCTTTTGCGGCAGGTGTTTTGCCGCTGCACAAGATGTTGTGGTGGTGAAATCCGCGGAAAACAAGACGCGAAAAACCGCTTGCGCCCGTTTTTCTGACAATTGGTGAAAAGTTACTAAAAATTTTAACGAAATTTTTTCACCAAGCGAAAAAGAGGGGGTTCCGACGGCGAAAATGGGGCAATTCCCTCAATTAATTCGTTCGCGTTTGAGCAAATTTAACAAAGGGCTAAAGGTAAATTTGCATAAAATCAAGTCTTAAAGTTTGTAGGAAGTTACAAATTGGAAAAATTTGCGGGTAATTTTATACAAAAAATGAACCCGAAATTAACAAGTTAGATAAAAAGTACAAAAGTAGTTGAAATTTGCTTGCGTTTTTGATATTATTTAATTAGTGGAACAGAGAGTCGTTTGTGCAATTTGCTCCATGAAATAAAATTAATGAAAGAAGGACATTCCAATGAAAAAAGTTCTCGCCATTTTATTGGCAGGCATGTTGACAGCTACCGCGTTCGCGGGCTGCGGCGGCGGCGGAAACAACAATTCCGGCTCCAAGGCTGCTGACGGTTCTCAGACCGAGTCCAAGGGCGACGCTTCTGCTGCAGCTGCAGTTGACCCCTCTTGGCCTGACGCCTCTCTCTTCGGTGATGAAGACAACATTACTTTGAAGGTATGGGCTCCCGACAAGGCGGTTGATCTGGTTAAAACTCAGGTTGAAGCTTTCAAATCCCACTATTCCGATAAGAAATTCGCTTCTATCGAAGTTGTTGCGCAGGGTGAAAACGACGCCGCTACTCTGATCGTTAACGACCCTGAGAAGGCTGCCGACGTATTCGGCTTCCCGAGCGACCAGCTCAACAAGCTCAAGGACGCTCAGGTTCTGACCCAGGTTGCTCCCGCTCTGGCTGCTCAGGTTCAGGCTATGAACGCTGAAAAGACCGTTACCGCTGCTACCTTTGACGGCCAGCTGCTCGCATTCCCCGAGACCAATGATAATGGCTACTATCTCGTATTCGACAACTCTGTTGTAACCGCTGACGACGCTAAGACCCTTGAAGGCGTTCTGGCTGCTTGTAAGAAGGCAGGCAAGTCCTTCATTATGGACGCAGGCAACGGCTACTACAGCTGCATCTTCGCCTTCACCGGCGGCGCTGAAATCGACGGCTTTGAGGCTGACGGCACCACTCAGAAGTTCAAAGAGTATGACGAGGCTACCGTTGTTAAGACCCTCATGGCGTTTGCTCAGCTCATGAAGGACTACAAGGGCACCTTCGTTTCTCAGGATCCCGCTAACATCTCCACCGGCTTCAAGAACGGCAAGGTTGGCGCAGGCATCGACGGTACTTGGAACTCCCAGCCCGACAAGGAAGCTCTGGGCGACAAGTTCGGCGCTGCAAAGCTCCCCACCATCAAGGTTGGCAGCGAAGACAAGCAGATTATCTCCCTGTTTGGTTACAAGTACATCGGCGTTAACTCCCACACCAAGTTCCCGCGCTCCGCTCAGATCCTCGGCTACTACCTCGCAGGTCAGGAATGCCAGGAGCAGAGAGCAAAGCAGATTGGCTGGGGTCCCTCCAACCAGGAAGCTCTGAAGGCTGTTGCTGACGACGCTATTCTGCAGGCTGTTGCCGCTCAGGCTGAGAACGCTGTTCCTCAGGTTAACGTAGCAGGTACATTCTGGACCTCCATGGGTACTCTCGGCAGCGAGATGTACAAGGACGGCTGGAACCCCGCTGACGAGGCTGCAACCAAGAAACTGTTTGAAAAGACCATCGCTAACGTACGCGACGAATAATTTGACAGTTTTTCACAACTTAATAACTTCTTCGGGGTGCCCCTTCCGGGGTGCCCCGAACAACCCCTGATTTACGTTTTCTATACACCAAACGAATAATGTTTTTTATTATATGGGAAACGTAAAAGGCATTATTAGTTTGGTGTAAAGCGGGCGGCGGCACGATTTACACCCCGACCGCTATATAATAAAGAGAGATTTTCAGACTTTTTAAAGGAGAGCTTATATGACATACGTTGAATATAAACAGCTCAGTCCGTTGCAGAAATTTGCCTTTAACTTTAAGAAGTTCTTTAAAAACCTGCCCGGCGCCGTTGGAAGATTTTTCAAGACGATCGGTCTGGCAATTGTTCACTTCTTTGTCGGTATTGGCAAAGGCTTTAAAAACTACGGTGTCACCTTTGTAAAGGGTGACTGGGCGACAAAACTTTCTTATGTAATCTTCGGCTTCGGCTGCCTGCATAAGAAAAAATACTATAAGGGTATTTTGTATTTTCTCGTAGAGGTTCTCTACATTCTGTTTTTGGTGTTCTTCGGCGCGGAACAGCTCTACTGGCTGCCCACTCTGGGTACCATTGCCCAGCACACCGAAATCATTGACGGCTTTGCCGTAACCGTTCCGGGTCAGAAATCCATGCAGATTCTGCTTTACGCGACCCTCACCCTCGTTATTACCGCTGTTGTATTTGTTATTTACATCTCCAACATCAAGGACGCTTACAAGCTTCAGGTAATGAAAGAGAACGGCGAAAAGCCCACCTCTCTGAAAGAGGACGCGCGCGCATTCCTCGACGGAAAGTATCACATCACCCTTCTTTCCTTCCCGATTTTGATGATCAGCGTTTTCAACATTCTCCCGCTGATTTTCATGATTTTGATTGCGTTTACCAACTACAACGGTACCGATCACATCAACCTGTTTGACTGGGTAGGTCTTGAAAACTTCGGAAACCTGCTCAATGTTATCGACAGCGCCAAGAAGGCGCAGACCTTCTTCGGCATCGCCGGCTGGACGCTCATCTGGGCGGTAGCCGCAACCTTCTCGAACTACATCCTCGGTATGATTGTTGCTCTTATGATCAACAAGAAGGGCATCAAGCTCAAGGGTGTGTTCAGAACCATGTTCGTTATCACCATCGCTGTTCCGCAGTTCGTATCCCTGCTGCTCATGAGCCAGATTCTCGCAGAGGATGGCGCGTTCAACATGGTGCTCGCATTCTTCAACGGCGGTGTTAACCCGCATATCAACTTCCTCGGCGGCGAGGCGCTTACCGCAAGGTTGACAGTTATTATCGTCAACTGCTGGGTTGGTATTCCGTACACCATCCTCTCAATGTCCGGTATCTTGATGAACATTCCGGAGGACTTGTACGAATCCGCGCGCATCGACGGTGCGTCGCCGTTCAAAACCTTTACGAAAATCACCCTTCCCTACATGATTTTCGTAACCACACCTCAGCTGATTACTACGTTCGTTGGCAACATCAACAACTTCAACGTAATCTTCCTGCTGACCGGCGGCAGACCCACCAACCCCGACTACTTCAACGCGGGCTATACGGATATTCTGGTAACGTGGCTGTACAACCTGTCGATGGGTTCGGGCGTTCAGGACTACGGTCTTGCTTCGGCTATCGGTATCTTGGTATTCATTATCTGCGCTACCCTGTCGCTGATTGTTTACAACAATTCTAAGTCTATGAAGGATGAGGAGGCGTTCTCATGATCAAAAGTTATAAGCTCAGAAGACACCTTTCCAACGCGCTCATTTACATCATCCTCGGCGTTATGTGTATTATCTGGGTTATGCCGTTCGTTTATCTGGTACTCCACTCGCTCCGTTTGGACGGCGGTGTTATCGACAACGGCGCCCTGCTCCCCAAGCAGTTCACCTTTAAGCACTACATCGACCTGTTCGCGGGCAACGCGCCCTCCGGCTCCGGTGCTGCTACCCTGTATTTCCCGCAGTGGTTCCTCAACACCTTCGTCGTTGCGTGCTTCAGCTGCGTAATTTCCACACTGTCAGTTTTGATGGTATCCTACGCGTTCAGCCGTCTGCGTTTCGGCGCTCGTAAAAAATTAATGAACATCGCCATGATTCTCGGTATGTTCCCCGGCTTCATGACCATGATCGCAATGTATTATCTGTTAAAGATTATGCACCTCGACGGCACGCTGGTTGCATTGGTTCTCTGCTACAGCTGCGGCGCGGGACTCGGTTTCCAGATTTCAAAGGGCTTCTTTGATACCATTCCGCGAGCGCTCGACGAAGCGGCGACAATCGACGGCGCGACCAAGAACCAGATTTTCTGGAAGATTATTCTCCCGATGTCCAAGCCAATCGTTGTTTACACCGTGTTGACCTCGTTCATCGGTCCGTGGACAGACTTCATTCTCGCGAAGATCATCATGGGTGACGATACCAGCAAATACACCGTTGCTATCGGTCTGCAAAAGATGATTTCCGCCGAATTCAGAAGCTCCTACTTCCAGCAGTTTATGGCAGGTTCGGTTGTTGTTGCCGTTCCGATTACCCTGCTCTTCCTCAAGATGCAGAAGTATTACGTAGAAGGCGTAACTGCCGGCGGCGTAAAGGGCTAATTCACAGCCAATCGCTGCAAATTCATAAGCTCATTTGGGCGGCAGTCATCGGCTGCCGCCCTTTCTAACCTTTGGTGCGCCGCACTGATACCGACAGCTTAGGCTGTCCTTTGAGGAAAAACAGATGAAAAAATCAATATCTATTTTGTTATCCGCGGCGATGGTCGGCACCCTTGCGCTTTCCGGCTGCGGCGGCGAGCAGGCTCCCGCTGCCGTAAAAGACCCCGTTGCGGGGGTTGAAGCAAAGGCGTCAACCGATAAATACCGCAATTATTATCAGATTTTTACACAGTCCTATGCCGATTCCAACGGCGACAACATCGGTGATTTTCAGGGCATTATTTCACAGCTTGACTACCTCAATGACGGCGACCCCAACGGGGGAGAGGACTTGGGAATTGACGCGCTGTGGCTGACCCCGATAAATCCGTCCGATTCCTACCACAAGTACAATGTTGAGGATTACTACAATGTTGACAAGGACTTCGGCACGCTTGAGGATTTTGACAAGCTGCTGGAGGAAGCGCACAAGCGCGGCATCAACATCATTCTCGACTTGGTGCTCAACCACATTTCCTACAAAAACCCGCTCTTTATTGAAGCGTGTAAGGAAGTGGAAGCGGGCAAGCTTGACGGCAAGGCGCGGCTTTTTGAGTTCCACAAGCCGGATTATTATAGCTCAGACACCCCGGTAATCACTGTTGGCGACTATGTTTGCGAAGCAAATTTTTCCCCGACAATGCCCGAGTGGAACCTTAACAGCGAAGAAACCCGACAGGAGTTCACCAATATCGCGAAATTCTGGCTTGACCGCGGCGTTGACGGCTTCCGCCTTGACGCGGTGAAGTATTTCGGCAATAAGGAGACCGACGGCGTTGAATTCCTGAAATGGTTTGTTGATACCTGCAGGAAAATCAAACCCGATGTTTATCTCGTCGGCGAGGATTGGTCGGACGATTCCGAAATCAAGGATTTCTACGGCAGCGGCATTGACAGCCTGTTTGCCTTCCGCTTTGCGCAGAGTTCGGGCGACATCATGCAGTTTATGTCAACCAATCAGGGCGCTCAGCTGGTGAAAAAGCTTGCTTCCTATGACAGCAAAATGAGCGGCGCCAATCCCGACTATATCAACGCGATGTTCCTGTCGAACCACGACCAGGTGCGTATTGCAAATGCTTTGGAGAGCAAGGGCGTTGCGGCGGAAAAGTTTGCCGCGAACGTGTATATGCTCACGCCGGGCAACTCCTTCACCTATTACGGCGAGGAAATCGGCATGACCGCTCCCGGCACCGACAGCGACAAGTACTACCGTCTGCCGATGGTATTTGACAGCGACAACCTGCCGACGATTACGGTTGACGGCGCTTCCACCGTTTCCGCTCCCACGGGCGGCGGCGTAAAGCAGCAGCTAAAGGACGAGGATTCGCTTCTCAACCACTACCGCAGACTGATTACCGTCAAGCTGCAAAACCCTGAGATTCAGCGCGGCAGAATAACCTCGCAGCAGGATTTCGGTGACGCGCAGGTCAGCGGCTATTACATCGAAAAGGACGGCGCAAAGCTGCTTGTCATTCATAATTTCAGCCCCGAAGAGGAAAAAACGGTTGAAATTACGGACGACATGATGAAAAACGCAGCTGTTCGCGCGGATTTTCTGCCCTCTGTCAAGGATAAGCACCTTGAGATAAAGGACGGCAAAATCACACTGCCCGCTTATTCATCGGTTATCCTGAAATCTGCTGATTAAAGACACACAAGGGCGCGTTTCTCTCATAGCGCAAAATCACAAATTTCATTCAATTTTTGCGCCGGATTGATAAAAGTTACCTAAAAATATCTTGACACTACCGCCAATTTATGGTATCATCATCAATAGAGGGATTACGCTTTTGCGGCAATTCAAATGAATATTAATGAGGTGTGTTATGGACATTAAAATGTTAAGCAAAAGATACAGTACCCCCGGGTACATTAAAGTAATCGGAACACTTCTTTTCCCCGCCGTGTTCATCCTGATGCTGGTGCTTCCCGTGTTTGAGATGATTCCCGAGGATCAGTATATCAATGTTTTCAACAATCAGGGCGTAGCTACCGGAACATATTCCTCTACGCAGTACACAATGTTCACCATGCTGCAGAACGACTACCACAACGGCGCTGTGATGACGATTTTCATCATCGTTGGCGTTCTCAGCGTTCTCTGCGGTATCTTCTTCCTGTGGGTTAACCGTCCCAAGCTGGCTGCTATCCCCGCTTCGATTATCCTTGTTGAGATTATCTTCTCCGTATTCCGCAGCCCCGCCAAGCTTTTCACCGCTGTTGAGTATTGCAACGCAAACGGCATTTCCGCCGACGGTGCGGATGGCTTTGTTCACCGCTACACCAACGGCAGCCCCGAAATCTTCCACAGATTCGGTCAGTATTGGCTGCTCTGGATTGCCGGAATCGTTCTTCTGGCGGTTGTTATCTGGGCAATTGCAGGAAGCAAAACCTTGATTGAGAAAAAGAAATAATTCAGTTTTCCGCGAGGCTGCCAAAAGGCAGCCTCTTTTTTAATGAATAAAGAAAGTTGAGTAACTTATCACTTATAACTTATAACTCACTGCCACTAACCATTCAAACAACCGCATAAATAATTGAAAAAACACTTGACAACCTTTCTGTTTTGATTTATAATGTTCTAGCGTGAATATGCCACAAGTGCGCCCTTTTATAGGTAGGGGCGTGAGCGGCGGTTCACCGGCTTATCAATTCTTAATATCTTTTGAAAGGAGGAAAAACATGCCTACTTTTAACCAGTTGGTACGCAAGGGCAGAGAGGTTTCTGAGAAGAAAGCAAAGGCACCTGCACTTTTGAAGGGCTGGAACTCTAAGAAAAGAGTTGCCATCAACCAGAACTCCCCGCAAAAAAGAGGTGTTTGTACTGCAGTAAAGACCGCTACCCCGAAAAAGCCTAACTCCGCGCTGAGAAAAATCGCCAGAGTAAGACTTTCGAACGGTATTGAAGTCAGTTCCTACATTCCCGGCGTCGGCCACAACCTTCAGGAGCACAGCGTGGTTCTGATCCGCGGCGGACGTGTTAAGGACTTGCCTGGTGTTCGTTACCACATTGTCCGCGGCACACTTGACGCGCAGGGCGTAAACGGTCGTATGCAGAGCCGTTCCAAATACGGTGCAAAGCGTCCGAAGAAAAAATAAGGAATTGACAAAGCTCTCTTGACTTAAATGATTTAAGTTCTGCTATGCGGCAGGAACGTTTCTATATATAAGAATAGAAGTTCTTGTTGGCATACGGGAGTTTGTCGCTTTCGAGTACCTATGATATCTCAATTATTGTGAAGGAGGGAAGCAAAGTGCCAAGAAGAGGTTCTATTGCTAAGCGTGACGTATTACCCGATCCGCTTTATAATTCAAAATTAGTAACCCGTCTGATCAACAATATCATGTACGACGGCAAGAAGGGTGTTGCCCAGAAGATTGTTTACGGCGCATTTGATATTATTGCTGAAAAGACAGGCAACAACCCGCTTGAGGTTTTTGAGCAGGCAATGGAAAACGTTATGCCTGTTCTCGAGGTTAAGGCCCGCCGCGTCGGCGGTGCCACCTATCAGGTTCCTATGGAGGTTCGTCCCGAAAGACGCCAGACTTTGGGTCTGCGCTGGATTTCCACCTACTCCAGAGCCAGAAGTGAGAAAACCATGAAGGAAAGACTTGCAGGCGAAATCCTCGACGCAACCAACGGCGCCGGCGGCGCGTTCAAAAAGCGCGAGGACACCCACAAGATGGCAGAGGCCAACAAGGCTTTCGCTCACTACAGATGGTAATCACCATTTTCCGTGTAATTTTAGGAGGAATTTATGCCAAGACAGGTATCACTTGAACAAACAAGAAATATCGGTATCATGGCTCACATCGATGCCGGTAAGACTACCACAACTGAGCGTATCCTGTATTATACCGGCGTAAACCATAAGATCGGTGAAACCCACGACGGCGCTTCCACCATGGACTGGATGGCGCAGGAAAAAGAGCGCGGTATCACCATCACCTCTGCTGCGACAACCGCTTTCTGGGAAGGCAGCAAGCACCAGTATAAAAAGCACAGAATCAACATCATCGACACCCCCGGACACGTTGACTTCACCGTTGAGGTTGAGCGTTCCCTGCGCGTGCTCGACGGTTCTGTTACGGTTCTCTGCGCCAAGGGCGGCGTTGAGCCCCAGTCTGAAACCGTATGGCGTCAGGCGGACAACTATGGCGTACCGAGAATGGTTTACGTTAACAAAATGGACATCATGGGCGCAGACTTCTACCATGTTGTTCAGATGATGAAGGATAGACTGAAATGTAATGCTGTTCCGATTCAGCTGCCCATCGGCGCTGAGAGCGATTTCACCGGTATCATTGACCTTGTGACAATGAAGGCTGAAATCTATCACAACGAGGACGGCACCGACTACTCGGAGGAGGAAATCCCCGAGAACATGAAGGATATTGCCGAAGAGTATCACGAGAAGCTTATCGAGAGCGTAGCTGAGCTTGACGAAGAGCTGATGGAGAAATACTTCGGCGGCGAAGAGATTTCGATTGACGAAATCAAAGCTGTTATCCGCAGAGCGACAATCGACAACACGATGGTTCCCGTAACCTGCGGTTCTTCCTACCGCAACAAGGGCGTTCAGATGATGCTCGACGCTGTTATCGATTATATGCCCGCTCCTACCGACATTCCCGCGATTAAGGGCACCAACCCCGACACCGACGAGGAAGAGGAAAGACCCGCTTCCGACAGCGAGCCCTTTGCGGCGCTTGCGTTTAAGATTGCGACCGACCCCTTTGTCGGTAAGCTTTGCTTCTTCCGCGTATATTCCGGTAAGGTTGACGCGGGTACCACCGTATTCAACTCTGTCAAGGGCAACAGAGAGCGTCTCGGACGTATTCTCCAGATGCACGCCAACGACAGAAAGGATATTGACTGCTGCTATTCCGGCGACATCGCCGCTGCGGTTGGTCTGAAGAACACCACCACAGGTGACACTCTCTGCGACGAGAAGCACCCCATCATTCTGGAATCCATGGAATTCCCCGAGCCTGTTATCCGCGTGGCTATCGAGCCCAAGACCAAGGCAGGCCAGGAGAAAATGGGTATCGCGCTTGCAAAGCTTGCTGAGGAAGACCCGACCTTTAAGGCTTACACCGACGAGGAAACCGGTCAGACCATCATCGCAGGTATGGGCGAGCTGCACCTCGAGATTATCGTTGACCGTCTGCTCCGTGAATTCAAGGTAGAGGCGAACATCGGTGCTCCGCAGGTTGCTTACAAGGAAACTATCCGCAAGGAAGCTTCCGTTGACGAAAAGTATGCGCGTCAGTCCGGTGGTAAGGGTCAGTACGGTCACGTTAAGATTAACGTATATCCGAACAAAGACCACGGCTATGAGTTTGTTAACTCTGTTGTCGGCGGTGCGATTCCGAAGGAATACATCCCCGCTGTCGATCAGGGTATCCAGGGCGCTATGCTCAGCGGCGTTGTAGCAGGCTACAATGTTGTTGACGTTAAGGTTGAGCTGTACGATGGTTCTTACCATGAAGTCGACTCCTCCGAAATGGCGTTTAAGATTGCCGGCTCCATGGCGTTCAAGAGCGCTATGAAGAAGGCGGATCCCGTACTGCTCGAGCCGATTATGAAGGTTTCCGTTATCACTCCCGAGGAATACCTCGGCGACGTTATCGGCGACCTCAACTCCCGCCGCGGTATGATCCAGAGCATGGAGGCAGACAACGGCGTTCAGCGCGTTACCGCTCAGGTTCCGCTTTCCGAGATGTTCGGCTATGCAACCGACATGCGTTCCAAGACACAAGGCCGCGGTCAGTATGTTATGGAGCCCGACACCTATGCCGAGGTTCCGAAGAACATCGCCGAGAAGATCATGAGCGACCGCAACAAGAAGGACTAATCAACTCGCAATAATCTTGCGAAACACTTGATTTTTCACGGACAGTTTGTTATAATAAATAAAATAATGTAAATCCTATATTTACAATACTAAGGAGGAAAATTCCAATGGCAAGAGAAAAATTTGAAAGAAATAAGCCGCACGTTAACATTGGTACTATCGGCCACGTTGACCACGGTAAAACCACTCTGACCGCTGCTATCACAAAGGTTCTCGCTCTTGAGGGTGACGCTGCATTCGTTGATTACGCTAACATCGATAAGGCTCCCGAAGAGAGAGAGCGTGGTATCACCATCAACACCGCTCACGTTGAGTATGAGACCGCTAAGCGTCACTATGCTCACGTTGACTGCCCCGGCCATGCTGACTACGTTAAGAACATGATTACCGGTGCTGCTCAGATGGACGGCGCTATCCTCGTTGTTTCCGCTGCTGATGGTCCTATGCCCCAGACCAGAGAGCACATCCTGCTTTCCCGTCAGGTAGGCGTTCCCTACATCGTAGTATTCATGAACAAGACCGACCAGGTTGACGACGAAGAGCTCCTCGAGCTGGTTGAGATGGAAATCCGTGACCTGCTCAACGAGTACGAGTTCCCCGGCGACGATACTCCTATCATTAAGGGTTCCGCTTATGTTGCTCTGACCAGCCCTTCCAAGGATCCCCAGGCTCCCGAGTATCAGTGCATCCACGAGCTGATGGACGCTGTTGACGAGTTCATCCCGACTCCCGACCGTAAGGCTGACCTGCCCTTCCTGATGCCCGTTGAGGACGTATTCACCATCACCGGTCGTGGTACTGTTGCTACCGGTAGAGTTGAGAGAGGCCAGATTAAGACTTCCGAGTCTGTTGAAATCGTTGGTCTGACCGAAGAGAAGAGAACCGTTGTTGTTACCGGTCTTGAGATGTTCAGAAAGACTCTGGACTATGCTGAGGCTGGCGATAACGTTGGCGTTCTGCTCCGTGGCGTTCAGAGATCCGAGATCGAAAGAGGTCAGGTTCTGGCTAAGCCCGGCACCATTCATCCCCACACCAAGTTCCGCGGCCAGGTTTACGTACTGACCAAGGACGAGGGTGGCCGTCATACTCCTTTCTTCAACAACTATCGTCCCCAGTTCTATTTCAGAACTACTGACGTTACCGGCACCATCTCCCTGCCCGAGGGCGTAGAGATGTGCATGCCCGGCGATAACGTAGAGATGGACGTTGAGCTCATCACTCCTATCGCTATCGAAGTTGGTCTGCGTTTCGCTATCCGTGAAGGCGGCAGAACCGTTGGTTCCGGCGCTGTTATCGCTATCAACGAGTAATTTAATCTTTACAATCGAAAAGGCTGTCCGTTTTGGGCAGCCTTTTTTGAGGGGCAAAATACAATGCGGTTATTCTTGTCTGCGCGCTCGGCTTGGGCGCGGATTCTGTCAGCTTCCCGATTGGCGGCGCAACCATCAGCCTCTCACCGTTGGCAGTCGCTTCTATCGCGGGCATTATCCTCAACGCGATTTTCCCCGGCAAAGACGACAGCTACGCAAAGGGCGCTAAAAGTAAGAAGAAATAAGTTATATGTTATAAGAAAAGCAGTCAGGAAGCGTTAGCTTCCGGCTGCTTTTATGTTTTATCACTTACCACTTGCCACTTGCAACTCAAAAACCCTTGACCCCAATGTGCCGGAAGTGCTATAATAAGCATATCCTAACTGACAGGAGAGCAAGCTATGCCCGTTTACCGTATTGCGGAACTGAATATTCAGCTTTCGCCCGAATATAAAGAAACAATTGACCGTCTTGCGCCTTATCTGACGGACAGCACCGAGGTCGATTTTACAGTGGAGCGCGACCCGGAGGGATTTGCCGCGTTTGAGGAGAAGTCCAATTTTCCCGACCGTCCCGATATGAACGAGGGTCCGTTCCTCTATACCAAAATCTGCAAAAAGATTCTCGCGGAATACAACGGCTTTTTCTTTCATTCGTCCGCGCTGGAGCTTGATGGCGAGGGGTATCTGTTCACCGCGCTCAGCGGCACCGGCAAGTCCACCCACACGCGCAATTGGAGAAAGTATTTCGGCGACCGTGTCATCATGATTAACGACGACAAGCCGATTATCCGCAAAATCGACGGCAGGTTTTATGTCTGCGGCACCCCTTGGATGGGAAAAAGCGACATCGGCTGCAACCGCGTTGCTCCCATCAAAGCGATTTATGTGCTGCAAAGGGGAGAGGAAAACAGCGCAAAGCGCGTCAGCCCCGGCGTGGTGCTCAAGCAGCTGCTCGAAGCCACGCTCCTGCCGAAAACACGCGACAATATGCAAAAGCTTCTGGAACTGTTTAACGACCTGTTTTCAAGCGTCAGCCTGATTCTTTTGACCTGCAACAAGGACACTGACGCGGCGCGGGTTGCGTATGAAGCTCTTGACTGACCATGACAGCATTGCTGTCAATTCATGTTTCAACGAAACAATTCATGGCGAAGCCAATTCATGCCCGTAAGGGCAATTCATTCCGCCGGAAAGGTCGCGGGATGTGCGTTCTTTCTTCTTCCGGGCAGTTTTGATACAGGAATGAATTGACGGCAAGCCGTCATGAATTTACTGCGTAATGAATTGTGCCGCCGGCACATGAATTGATTTGCCGAGCAAATCATTTTGGAGGAAATTATGACTTTACCCAAGGTAGTTACCGTTCAGAATATGCGCGACAGCGACGCGGCGACGATTGCCAAAAGCGTTACCTCTGCCGAGCTGATGTACCGCGCGGCGCAGGGGATTTACAACGCCGTTGCCTTTGTGGGCAAGATTGCCATTGTCTGCGGAGCGGGCAACAACGGCGGCGACGGCTATGCGCTCGCCTGTGTGCTGCTGGAACACGGAATCACCCCGACAATCTTCCGCGTGACCGGAAAATTCTCGCGCGACGGCTTGTATTATTACCACACCGCCATGTCGCGCGGCGCGGAGGAAGGCAACATTCACACGCCGTCGCCCTTTACCGGCTTTGACATTGTGGTGGACTGTTTGCTCGGAACAGGCTTTCGCGGCGAGGTCAGCGGCGAAATGCAGGCGGCAATTGAGGAAATCAACTGCTGCGACGCCTACATCATCAGCGCCGATATTAACAGCGGTATCAACGGCGATACAGGCGAGGCGGCAATCGCCGTCAATTCCGACCTCACGGTGTCCATCGGCTCCTACAAGGTCGGCATGTTCCTCGGCGACGCGCCCTATTTTATCGGCGGTCTGCGCAACGCGGACATCGGCATTGAAATTCTCCGCGACGAATATTACTGCATTGACTGGGAGCATTTGCACATGTTCGAGGGATACAACGCGCTGGTTATGACGGCGGAGGATTTTGAGCGGCGCTTTAAGCGCAATGATGATTATGACATTGCCGATTGTGCCGCCCGTTTGAGTCACGAGCTGGGCAAGCCCGTGGTCGTGAAAACCGAACACTCGGCGGTGATTGCGGATTTGCAATACGTTTATTTTACAGCTGATTACTTGATGTAAGGTGGAGTATGATGGGATTTTTTAATAAAATTCGCCAATTTATGGCGGGACGCTACGGCGGCGACGCGCTGAATTTGTTCATGCTTGCGGTGATGTTGATTCTGTATATCGTCAATCTGTTTGTGTGGAACCCCGTTGCGCACTGGATTATCTTCGGCGTGGAGCTTGCGCTGCTGGTGCTGGTGATTCTGCGCTCGCTTTCGCGCAATATCAACATGCGCAGCCTTGAAAACCGCCGCTTTAAAAAGGTGTTTGACCCGGTGAAAAATTGGGTGAAATTTCAGATTAAAAAGTTTAAGGATCGCAAGGAATTTAAGTATCTGAAATGTCCCTACTGCAAGGCGCAGCTGCGCGTCAAAAACCAAAAGGGCAGCCACGGCGTGCGCTGTCCGAAATGCCGCGGCGAGTTTAAGGTGAAGATTTAGAGGGAATGTTTCCCGCCCGCTTTAGCACTTAAAAGTCTTGACAATTTTGCGGTTTATGTTATACTGTTAAAAAGAAAACCGAGAGAGCAGTCTTTCGGGAAAGGAGACTACCATGGCTAACGAAGAGTATATGGAAGAAATGGAAAACGCAGGCACCCTTATCACCCTTGAGGACGAAGAGGGCAACGAGGTTGAGTTTGAGTTTCTCGACGTTGTGGAATACGAGGGCGAGGAATATATCGTTTTGATTGAAAACGACGAGGACGCCGACGAGGTTGTCATTCTCAAAATCAATGTCATTGACGACGAAACAGAGGAATATGTCAGCATTGAGGACGACGCGCTGCTTGAAAAGCTGTTCGAAATCTTCAAAAGCAAGTACGAAGGCGACATCGACTTCGCCTAAGGCAACATGGCAACGTGGCAACGTGACGCTGGTCAGATGTTGCTGTGTAACTGAAAATTTATTGCATGAAAAAAGCACGGTTTGAGCCGTGCTTTTTTTGAACTGATTTAAGCTGATTAACAGCAGGAGATGGAGCTAAAGCTTTCGTCGAGAATTTCATAGGACTTCTTGAACTTTGCAAGTTCTTCGTCCGTCAGCTTTAATTCAAGCACTCTGTTCGCGCCGCCGCTGTTGATAATGCAGGGGTTGCCGATGAATACTTCTTTTCTCAAGCCGTATTCGCCGCGCAGACGGACAGAGGTGGTGAACACGCTGTTTTCGTTGTGGAAAATCGCGCGCACAATGCGGCAAATCGCCATGCCGATACCGTAATAGGTGCTGCCCTTTGCCTTGATGATTTCATAGGCGGCGGTGCGCACTTCGTTTTCGATTTTCTTTAAATCGTCATTGTTGTAGCGTCCGGGATATTTTTCAATCATGTCCGAAATCGGATTCACCGCCATAATCGCCTGGCTCCACGGAACAAACTCGCTGTCGCCGTGTTCGCCGATGACATAAGCGTGGATATGGCGCGGGTCAATCTCAAAATAGTTGCCCAGCAAATAGCGCAGGCGCGCAGTGTCCAGCGTGGTGCCGGAGCCGATTACCTTTGCCGCGTTAAAGCCGGACAGCTCATAGGTAATGCGGGTCATGATGTCAACCGGGTTGGTCGCAACAAGGAAAATGCCGTCAAAGCCGGCGGATACCACACGCGGCACAATCGACTCAAACACCTTGTAGTTGCGCTGCAAAAGCTGCAGGCGGGTTTCGCCTTCCTTTTGGTTCACACCCGCGCAAATCACAACAATGTCCGCGTCGCCGCAGTCAAAGTAATTGCCGAAATAAATCTGCATACTTGAATTGGAAAACGCCAGACCGTGGTTGAGATCCATTGCTTCGCCGTGCGCACGCTGCGCGTTGAGGTCAATGAGCACCAACTCGTCGCAAATGCTCTGGTTCAGCGCCGCGTAAGCAAAGCTCATGCCGACCATTCCCGTGCCAATCAGCACCACTTTTCTCTTTAAATTTGCCATAATTTCACGTTCCTTTCAGGATATACTATTATTGTTTCTTTTATTGTAACAAATAATCACGCAAGAGTAAAGCGAATTTTTCAAATTAATTCAAAAAAATGCAATGTCAAGCATATTTGGGCAAGCGGCAAGCGGCGAGTTGTTTTCCGTTGTCCACTGACCATTATTAATTGTTCTGAAGCGCCGTTGCAGAAACACTGCCAAATGATAAACTTTTCCAAAGGCGCGCTGCTGCTACAGCCGTAGTAGTGTTTACAAGTCGGAAAAAATGTGGTAGAATAGAAAAAATATGTGTTTTTATTGACACAACGAAGGAGAATACGGTTATGTATCAAATCGTGGAAAAAAGACCGCTCAGCCGCAACATCACGCTTATGCAGATTGAAGCGCCGCTGATTGCCAAAAAAGCGCAGCCGGGTCAGTTTGTCATTTTGCGCGCAACCAAGGACGGCGAAAGAATCCCTCTGACGATTTCCGGAACGGACACTTCGCGCGGCACGGTTTGTATCATATTTCAGATTGTCGGCGCCACCACGCGACAGCTTAACACCTTGGAGGAAGGCGACTGCTTGGCTGACTTTGCGGGTCCGCTCGGTAAGCCCACCGAAATCGAGGGGCTTAAAAAGGTCTGTGTGGTCGGCGGCGGCGTCGGCTGCGCCATCGCGCTGCCCATTGCGCAGAAGCTGCACGAAAACGGCTGCGAGGTGCACTCGATTGTCGGCTTCCGCAACAAGGATTTACTGATTTTGGAGGACGAGTTCACAGCCTGCTCCGACAAATACATCATCATGACCGACGACGGCTCCTACGGAACAAAGGGCGTTGTCACCGTGCCGCTCAAGGAGTTGATTGAGTCCGGCGAGCAGTATGACATGGTGATTGCCATCGGGCCGCTGATGATGATGAAATTCGTGGTGGAAACCACACGTCCGTTCGGCGTTCCGACCACTGTTTCCATGAACCCGATTATGATTGACGGCACCGGCATGTGCGGCGGCTGCCGCCTGACCGTCGGCGGCGAAACCAAATTCGCCTGTGTGGACGGTCCCGACTTTGACGGCTTCAAGGTGGATTTTGACGAAGCGATGAAGCGCACCGCCATGTATCGCAAGTTTGAAAAGCACGCCTATGAATCCACCTGTAATCTGCTTAACAAGGAGGTGCAGTGATATGCCGAACATGACTCCTAACAAAACGCCCATGCCCTCTCAGGATCCCAAGGTGCGCGCGCACAACTTTTTAGAGGTGTCGCAGGGCTATACCGAAGAAATGGCGCAGGAGGAAGCGCAGCGCTGCCTCAACTGCAAGCACCGTCCCTGTGTTTCAGGCTGCCCGGTGCACATTCAAATTCCCGATTTTATCGCGCAGGTCGCGGCAGGCGACTATGCCGCGGCGTATGATATTATCTCCGAATCAAGCAATCTGCCCGCTGTCTGCGGCAGAGTTTGCCCGCAGGAAAACCAGTGTGAAAAGCTCTGTGTGCGCGGCAAAAAGGGCGAGCCTGTCGGTATCGGCAGACTGGAGCGCTTTGTCGCCGATTACCACAACGCACAGCCCGTCACGGGGGCGCAAAAGCCCGAGAGCAACGGTCACAAGGTTGCCGTTGTCGGCTCCGGTCCGTCCGGCTTGACCTGTGCGGGCGACCTTGCCAAGCTAGGCTATGAGGTTACGGTGTTTGAGGCGCTTCACCTTGCGGGCGGTGTTTTGGTCTACGGTATCCCCGAATTCCGTCTGCCCAAGGACATTGTGCAGAAGGAGGTTGACAACCTCGCCGCGCTGGGCGTGAAGATTGAAACCAACATGGTTATCGGCAAGGTGCTCTCGATTGACGAGCTGATGGAGGACTATGGCTTTGAAGCGGTGTTTATCGGCTCCGGCGCCGGATTGCCGCGCTTTATGAATATTCCGGGCGAGAACCTCTGCGGCGTGTATTCCGCCAACGAGTTTTTGACCCGCACAAACTTGATGAAGGCGTACAAGCACAACGCCCTCACCCCGATTATGCACGCAAAGAAGGTCGCGGTTGTCGGCGGCGGCAACGTGGCAATGGACGCGGCGCGTTCGGCGCTGCGTATCGGCGCGGAAAAGGTGTTTATCATGTACCGCCGCAGCGAGGAGGAACTGCCCGCCCGCCGCGAGGAGGTGCACCACGCCAAGGAGGAGGGCGTCGAGTTTATGATGCTCACCAATCCTGTTGAAATTCTCGGCAACGACGAGGATTTTGTCAAGGCAATCAAATGTGAAAAAATGGAACTGGGCGAGCCGGACGCGAGCGGCAGACGCCGCCCGGTGCGCGTGCCTGACAGCGCGTTCACTCTTGATGTGGACTGCGTGATTATGGCAATCGGCACCTCTCCCAACCCGCTGATTAAATCCACCACCGAAGGACTTGAAACCAAGCCTTGGGGAGGCATTATCGCCGACGAAAACGGCAGAACCACCCGCGAAGGCGTGTTTGCGGGCGGCGACGCGGTGACGGGTGCGGCAACCGTTATTCTCGCAATGGGCGAGGGCAAAACCGCCGCAAAAGCGATTGACGAATATATTAAGAGCAAGGAATAAAGTGCAGAAAGTCTGAGTGGGTACGATGAAAAAACTGTTTACCATATTAATCTGCAAGCTGCTACGCTTTGTCGGCGGCTTGGTGGGAAAGGGCAGCAGCCTGCCGGGTCAGGTTGCGCTGAAGCTCTGTCCCGATATTCTCAGCCGTGTTTCGCTGCCGGAGTATATCATTGCGGTCACGGGCAGCAACGGCAAAACCTCCACCGTGGAAATGATTGCCCATATCCTCACCAAAAACGGCAAAACCGTGGCGTGGAACAAGGAAGGCTCCAACCAGATTGAGGGCGTCACCACGCTGGTGCTGGGCAGCTGCACCCTCGGCGGCAAGGTCAAAAGCGACATTCTGCTGATTGAAAGCGACGAGCGCTTTGCGCGCTACACCTTTAAGTACATTCAGCCGACGCACTATGTTATCACGAATCTCTACCGCGACCAGCTGACCCGCAACGGTCACCCCGAATGGGTGTATGACGCGCTGCTCGACAGCATTACAAGCGGCACGCAGCTGATTCTCAACGCAGACGACCCGCTGGTGTCCTCCTTTGCGCAGGGCAGGGAGAATGTGGTGTGGTTTGGTGCGGACAAGCTTTCCTCCGACACGGAAACGCTCGAAAGCGTTTACAATGACGGCGCTTACTGTCCTGTTTGCAAGGCGCCCATGACCTACACCACCCATCATTACAACCATATCGGTCACTACGCCTGCACCAAATGCGGCTACCGCCGTCACGACACGCAGTACACCATTACCGCTGTTGATTTGGACAAGGGCGTCATGACGATTGACGGCAAGCACAACATCACCCTGGCGCTCAAATCGCTCTATAATATCTACAATATTCTCTCGGCATATACTGTCGCTTCCATTGTGGGTATTGACGGCGCGAAAATTGCCGCAGACATGAATCACTATGTCCTCAAAAACGGCAGAGTGATTACCTTTGAGCTCGGCAGCCGCAAGGGTACGCTGCTGACCTCCAAGCACGAGAATTCCATCTCCTACGACCAGTCGATTCGCGTGGCTTCCGCCTATAAGGAGGGCTGCGACGTGATGATTATCGTGGACGCGGTCAGCCGGAAGTATTTCACGAGCGACGTTTCGTGGCTCTATGACATTGATTTTGACATGCTCGGCTGCGACAATGTGCACCAAATTGTCCTTGCGGGCAAGTACGTCAACGATTTGGCGGTGCGCTTTTCGTACACCGACATTCCGAATGACAAAATCAAGCTGTTTGAGGACATTAACGAGGCGGTCGATTATCTCAACAGCGACCGCAGGGAATATATTTATGTCATCACCTGCTTCTCTGATAAGGGCAAGTTTTTGGTGAAGGTAAAGGGGGAGTAAGGTATGAAAATTCTGCATTTATATCACGACCTTATGAACCTCTACGGCGACTATGCCAACGTCAGCGCCATGCGCCGCATACTTGAAAAAAGCGGAGAGAGCGTGACCGTTGACAAGGTGAGCTTAGGCGGCAAGGCGGTGTTGAGCGATTATGATTTTATCTTTGTCGGCTCCGGCACCGAGCGCAATCTGCGCGTTGCGCTGGAGGATTTCAGACAGTACAAGGCGGAGCTGAGCGCCTGCGCAGACAGCGGCAAGGCGCTGCTGTTCACAGGAAATTCCTTTGAAATGCTCGGCAAAACGCTCACCGACTGCCACGGCAATACCGTTGAAGGCTTGGGCTTGTTCGACTTCACCGTCACCGAGCAAAACAAAACCCGCGACACCGCCGACGTGATTTTCAACTGCGATTTTCTCACACAGCCGCTTGTCGGCTTTGTCAACAAGTGCAGTGAAATCAAGGGCGTGAGCGAGCCGCTTTTCGGCGTCAAAATGGGCTTGGGTAATTTTAAGGGCGATTTGCATGAGGGAATTCGCAAAAACAACCTCTTCGGCACTCACCTCACAGGTCCCGCATTGATTAAAAACCCGCATTTTCTCGCCTATCTCGCGGAAAAGGCGGGCTGCAAGGCAGTCAATACCGATTATCTCACCTATGAAAAAGCGGGCTTTGAGGTCACGCTGACAGAACTCACGAAACGCATGGAGAGCGGAGAGTGAGCGGCAAGTGAGTGATAAGTGATTTTTCGGAGCGGTGAGTGCACCGCTCCGTTTTTTTGATACAATGCGGTGCTGCCGCGGCAGCGACTTCACAGAAATTTCACTTTCTTTTCAAATATTCGTGATGGTAATTCATGTGCAAATCCCTTATAATGTATATGATGGATAATCTTTCGGCTGTTAGCTATTGCTTTTCCCGGGACAATTTTGTATAATAAAAGCGATGGCTGAAAAATGAATCTTTTTAGGAGGATATACATGAAGAAATTAACGAAAAAAACCATCTCTGTTTTGCTGGCGGCGGTTATGCTGCTCAGCATGGTTGCCGCAATGCCCTTTACCGCTTCGGCGGCGGAGAGCAAGCATGTGCTGACGATTAACGTGGATTCCAACCTGTTCCCCAAAAAACAGTGCTCCTATGTTGATCTCGATTCGCTTGAGAATAATAACGGCGATATTTTTGTCACCGTTGAGTTCAAACTCTGTGCCAACGGCAGAAAAATCATCAACATGGATCTCGACGATTTGCTGTGGGACACTTCCGTGCTGGAGTGGAAAAAAGAATATAACATGACCGGCACCGGCAGAACCGCCTATCTCGATATTTTCCCCTTTACAAAGGGCGCGGCAATGTATAACACCTTCGGTGAGAACAGCGGCAGAATTATCGGCAACTACACCTCTCCCACCAGCCCCGCGTGGGGATACAACACCGACGGCTCGGCGGTTACGATTGTTAAAGCCGTGTTCAAGCTGATTGACAGAACCGTAACCGAAACCACCATCACCTGCAAAATGGATACCATCAATCTCTGCGACGAAACCGTCGCCCAGCCCTATTCACAGCATACTTTGGTGGACTATTGCATTGTGAACGAGAATGTCAAAAAAGAAACCGGGCTGTTCACCGTCTTTTCGCCTGCCACCCAGATTCTCAAGGGTGATGTGAGAGGCACCGGCACGGTGAGTATTCAGGACGCGACTGAAATCCAGAAAATACTCGCGGACTTTGACGACGCGCTCGACAGCACCGACCCGATGGTTTTGCTCGCGGGCGACGTGAACTGCAACGGCAGACTCGACGTGGGTGACGTCACCGAAATCCAGCGCTATCTCGCGGGAATTCCGAGTATGCTGGACTAATCATAGGAACACAACAGAAGGGATTGGCGCAAGTCAGTCCTTTCTTGACTTTATAGGAGGAAGAATGATGGCGCAGGATTTCAGTTCAAGGGACGCAAAACAGCTGATTTCACGGCTCAGTGAGCTGCAAAATCAGCAGCGCGGGCTGCAAGGCTTACCTGAACAGTACCGACAGGACGCGGACAGGCTGACCCGAAACATGCTCAGCTACAATGCCTTTGGAACGCTGGTGCGCGACGAGGTGCTTCATAATAAGAATTCCATCAATTCCGTGCGCGACGCGGACAAACTGATGGCGGACGTCAGCCGCTTTGAAAAACTCAGTCCCATGGCGGATTACGCCAAGCAAAACGCCGCGCCGTTTGAAGCCGACGCGCAGCGCTTGCAGCAGAGCCTTTCGGCTGTCAGCGGCGGCTTGCGCCGGTTATTCGCTTCTTCTCAGAAAAAGCAGGAGGGGCAGGAGGCGTATCGGCAGGCGGAAGCCCTGTTGGGCAGCGAATACGCGAAAAATATCGCTTCCATGCACGCGCAGGCACAGCAGATTCAGCAGCAGCCCGCAGCGGCGGCATGGCAGGAATACACGCAGAATCCCGCCGCCTTCGGCAAAGCACTGCGGCAAATGCTGCCCGAACTGGAGCGCGGCGGCAGCGGTGTGAAGGAGTTGGGAGAGGTTGTCAGCCGACACAACGCGCTTTTGCAGCCGTTCCAAAACGCGGAAACCGCGCTCAAGCAGGACAAAAAGAATATCGAAAACGCCGCCAACCGCGTTGCCGCGCGCGAGACCCTGCGCATTATGCAGGGCGTTCCGGTTGAGGAAATCAACCGCGACAAGGGCGGCATCCGCGTCAAAACCCTGCGCGACAGCGGATTTGAAACCGTCGCCGACCTTTATTCCGCGACCCCGCAGCAGCTTTCGGCGGTCAAGGGAATCAGCGGAGAGGGCGCAAAGGAAATCAAGCAGATTGCCGCCGATTATATGCGCGAAAGCGCTCATTCGGTGAAAATCAAGCTGAGCGCCGACGATAAGAACGAAGAAGCTACCGCGCTGGTACAGGCAATCGCGGCCTATTTGCGGCGCAGCGACAGCCTGAGCGATTACCGCAAAATGCGGTCAAGCTTCGCCAAGCGTACCGACAGCGCTGAAAAAGCCCTCAACAGCGTCGGCAACGGCGCCTATTGGATGTTTTACACGCCCGCGCAAAAGGGCGAGGTGGTGCAGGGCTATCAGTATTTGAGCCGGTTGCTTCAAAGCGATTACGCGGCTGCATTGCAGCAGCTTTCCGCCAAGGTGCGCGGCAACGTCAGCATAACGCCCCAACAGGCGTGGAGCGCCTTTGAACAGGACACCGTGCGCTTTTTCAATGTGCTGGAGGACATCTGCCCCGACATGCTCGGCACCGACAACGCCGTTTACGGCTTGCCGGAGGATTTGGCGCACGCCATTCAGCAGCAGCCGCTGCATTTGGACGGCTTAAAGTGTACGCTCCGCCGCTATCAGGAATGGGGCGTCAAGTATGCCCTCAACCGCCGCCGCGTTTTGCTCGGAGACGAAATGGGTCTGGGCAAAACCGTTCAGGCAATTGCCGCAATGGTGTCGCAGCGCAACGACGGCGCAACGCATTTTGTTGTGGTCTGTCCTGCCAGCGTACTGTCCAACTGGTGCCGCGAAATCGCCAAGCACAGCGATTTGTCCGTGGTGATGGTGCACGGCGCTTCCCGCGCGGCGTCGCTCGCGCAGTGGATTAAGAACGGCGGCGTGGCGGTGACAACCTATGAAACCACCGGCGCGTTTGCGTTGGAAGATGATTTTAAATTTCACTTTATGGTAGTGGACGAGGCGCATTATATCAAAAATCCGTCCGCACAGCGCACCGTGAACGTGCGCAAGCTTTGCGAAAAGGCGGAGAATATTCTGTTTATGACCGGCACCGCGATTGAGAACAAGGTGGACGAAATGATTGCGCTGATTGAGGTGCTGCAGCCCGACGTCGCCGCGCAGATTAAGCGCATGGCGTTTATGTCCTCTGCGCCGCAGTTCCGCGAAAGCGTGTCGCCCGTTTATTACCGCAGACGCCGCGAGGACGTCCTCACCGAGCTGCCCGAAAAGGTGGAAAGCGCCGAGTGGTGTGTGCTCTCAGGCGAGGAGGAGCGCGTTTACGAGCAGGCGGTGCTCAGCCAAAAATACGCCGACGCCCGCCGTGTTTCGTGGAGCGTGGACGACCTTTCCAAATCCTCCAAGGCAAACCGCATGAAGGAGCTTTTGGAGGAAGCGCAAAACGAGGGCAGAAAGGTGCTGATTTTCTCCTTCTTCCTCGATACCATCCGCAAAATCAGCGAAATGCTCGGCGAGCGGTGCATCGGTCCCATCAACGGCTCCGTCAGCCCGCAGCGGCGGCAGGAATTGGTTGATGAATTTGACAAGGCGGCGCCCGGCGCGGTGCTGGCAGCGCAGATTCAGTCGGGCGGCACGGGACTGAACATTCAGTCCGCCAGCGTGGTGATTCTCTGCGAGCCGCAGTTCAAGCCGTCCATTGAAAATCAGGCGATTTCCCGCGCTTACCGCATGGGTCAGGCACGAAACGTATTGGTTTACCGCCTTTTGTGCGACGACACGGTGGATGAAAAAATCATGGACATGCTCGCGCAAAAGCAGGCGGTTTTCGACGCCTTTGCCGACAAGTCCAACATCGCGGAGGAAACGCTGGAGCTTGACGAAAAATCCTTCGGAGAAATCATGCAGAGCGAGGTCGAGCGTATTCAGGAGAAAAACGCGGGCACAGAGAGAGCATTAAATGGATAATAAAAAGCACCTCGCTCGGAGGTGCTTTTTAGTTTTTGCCGGTTTGACTTTTTAAGTACGCCTGAATACTTTTGTCAAGTCCTGACAGCGTTTCGATGATGAACGCCTGCGGTTCGCGAAAACCGTTGGCAACCCAGTCGGCAATGACGGCAAAATAGCCGTTTACCAGGTAGCGGGTGACGCAGGTCAATCTTTTTTCGGAATAATCGGGGCCGAGTTGTTCCGACAAAACCAAACACTCGATTCCGGTGAACATTGTAAGCAGATTTTGATAAAGCTCGCCGGTGTTGTAGGGGCTGAATATCATTTTGAAATAAACGGAATGTCCGGTAACGTATTGCAGCAAATCCTCATAAAATTCAGCGGGCGTTTGTCCGCCGCGCTGGGTAATCAGCAAACCGGCGTCGCTCAAAATCATCTTGTTCAGCTGTTCGTAAACATCATAAATATCCAGAAAATGCTTGTAAAAGGTGACCCGGTGAATATCTGCCCTGTCCGAAATATCCTGAACGGTAATGTGCCGGATCTCCTTTTCGCACAGCAGCTCTGCAAGCGCCTGAAAAACGGCGTTTTTTGTTTTAATGCTTCTGCGGTCGGTTTTTCTGTCTGCCATAATGCTAACGCTCCCTTCCGTAACCTGCTTTCATTATATCACGCAACGCTTTATTTATCAAGTTCGCTACAATTTTTCCGCTGTCTGTAAATTTGACTACACTCCCCTGCAAATGTGTAAATTTGGCTACAAAAGGGGCATGTATTGCATATTGTTCGCCGCTGAAAAAGGTGCTATAGTATAGTCACAGAAAACAAAGCGACAACAACTTCAAAGGAGTGTTCATCATGAAAAAAGCCAACATCAAAACCAGAATCATCGCGGCGGCATTATCCGCTGTCACCGTTTTTTCGGTAGGCTCGGTTGCCATGACCTCCGCTTCGGCGGCAGCCGTTACGGGTTCAACCGGCACAGGCGCTGCGGAAAGCGTTGCCAAAACCGCCTTTGGATATATCGGCAAAACCCTGCTCAACACCACCGCCACCAAGCTGGCAAATATGGCAATCGGTCCGGTGTTCAATCTGATTTTCGGCTTGGACGACGGTCCCTCCAATCAGGACGTGATTGACGATGTGGATAAGCAGGCGGCTGAAATCAAGGCGCAGGTGAAAGAGGTGCTCAGCGAGGTGCAGACCCTTTCGGAAAACGCGAATAAGTATCACATCGAAGAAATGCAGCAGCTTCAGACGATTGATTCGAACATCAGCACCATGGAATTCAGAAAGCAAACGGATAAGGTTGCCGAGGATTACGCCAACGTGCTCAAGCGCATTGCGCAGAACAAAGAGAACTTCACCTGCAGCGGCATGAGCAAGCTCAACAACACCACCTACAAGGCGTATAAGGAAATTATCGGCGACCCGGTGTGCAACGTCAGCAATCTGCAGGCGGACTTTGACGCCATGCTCAGCTTCCTCAAGGGTGAGCGCAGCACCAACAATCACGGAAACGGCTATGAGCAACTCAGTTCTTACCTGCTCGATAGGGTGATTGCCGCCGACAAAAACGAGCACAGCTACACAAAAACCCCCGACTATCACAAGGTCATCAAGGGTATCAACACCGAAATCACCTCGATGGAGGAGCATGCGATTCTCGACTTTTTCGCCATTAACGTCCTCAACAATATGTCAAAAAAGGTAAAGGAATACGAGATTGACAACCACATCATCACCGTGAACGCCGATGAAGAACCCTATACGAAGTATGAGAACACAGCCGGCGAGCTGCTTCAAAGCCTCGGCGCGATGGACGGCATTTTCAACAAGGTGATTAAGGAAAATGAAAACAAAATTTTCAATGTCGCACCCTTTACGCTGACAACCACCAACCTCAACCACTACACCACCGAAAAGGGCTGCAGAAGCTTTATCGACGCGTGGTCGCAGGGAATAGACTCGAACTGCGATTTCAAAATAGATGCAAACGGCAGAACATTTAAGTTAAAAGCAGATGCAGTAAAGGGCTACAAGTTTGATGATAATGTTAAGGGTATTAACGCAAACGGAGGATTTCAAATTCCCGAAAACAGAAAAGTTGAACTGGCTCTCAACCAATATTATAGTGAAGGCTGGTGGTTTGACGGCAAATATGTTCGTTTTGATTCATTTGATTCCTCAGCCAAGGGTGATCTCAACACATTCACACTTTCGAGCGGTTCGGAACTTTCAATGAGAGGCACGATAATTAACGGCGGTTCTCACGCAATTTATATTCCGGATAATACCGCAAACGCTTCATTTCACTTTGAACGCGGCCATGTATATTCAACAAGAGGATCGGCAATTTATGTAGGCGCAGGCGCGAGAAACACCACGCTCTATGTTTTGGGAGATTATAACTATGATTGCGGCGGCGGTCTCGAAAACAGAAGCGGCAGCACAATTATTAAGGAAAATATCTTTACGAAAATAGATCCCCCGAGCGACGAGCCCAACTGGTACACCTGATGAACGGAGAAAAGAATATCGCATAAAAGAAAAGCTGCTGTCCTGATTTTCTTTCGGGACGGCAGCTTTATGTTGTTAGAGGTGCCCTAAATTTATTTACAAGTGAAACATTATCCTGTATAATAAAAACGGTGATGGCGCGTGAAATATACAAACAGACTTTTTAATCAAAAAGAGATTTATGACGCCGGGGCAACCAACCGGCTTTTTGCCGCGGCAATCAGGGAAAACGCGCAGTTTCATTACGAAAACTGCCCCGAATACAAACGCATTTTGGACGGCTTCGGCTTCCGCCCGGAGGAGCTTCATGCTTATGCGGACTTGGCAAGGCTGCCGTTTCTTCCGACGCTTTATTTTAAGCGGCATCATTTGCAAAGCGTCGCTCCCGGAAAGCAAATCATCAAGGCGACCTCCTCCGGCACAAGCGGCAGCATGTCAAAAATCGGATTTGATGTAAAAAGCCTGAACCTCGGCAGAAAAATGGTAGTGCAGGTCGGCAGGTATCACAGGCTGTGGTCGGCAACGCCGGTCAATTATATTATTTTCGGGTATCAGCCGACAAGGGAAAACAAAACCGCCATCAGCAAAACGGCGTTCGGCTTCACCTTTTTCGCCCCGGCGTTAAGCCGTACCTATGCGCTGGAAAGCACCGAAAACGGCTATGCGCTCTCGTGGGACAGGGTGATAAAGGCGCTGGAAAAATGTGAAAAATCAAGGTTTCCCATGCGGACAATCGGCTTTCCCGCCTATACGTTTTTTCTGCTGCGCGATTTAAAGGAAAAGGGAATCCGCTTTCAAATGCCCAAAGGAAGCATGGTGACGCTCGGCGGAGGCTGGAAACAGTTTTACGCGGAAAAGGCGGACAAGCAGACGTTTTATTCGCTGGTCAAAGAGGTTTTGGGGATTGAAGAAAGCAATGTGATTGAGTTCTTCGGCGCGGTGGAGCATCCGATTTTGTATGCGGATTGCCGGTATCATCATTTTCATATTCCGGTTTACAGCAGAGTCATTATCCGCAGCCCTGATGATTTTTCGCCCTTGCCCAACGGACAGGCGGGAATTCTCAATTTGCTTACGCCCATGATGCAAAGTGCGCCGCTTTGCAGTGTAATGACGGACGATTTAGGCGTTTTGCACACGGAGCAATGTCCGTGCGGAGCAAAATCGCCCTGGCTGGAAATTATCGGAAGAGTCGGAATAAGGGATATTGTCACCTGCGCCGCGGGAGCGGAGGAATATTTGAAGGAGTAAAAGAATGATTCTGTGCCACGGAGAAATACTGCCAAACAGCCGGCAGCAGGAAATAATCGCGTCGCTGAAGGACACGGCTGCGTTGCCTGTTGTTCGCAATGAGCCGCTGACGCCCGAAACCGTCATTCGCGCCTGCGACGCGCTTGCGCAAAGGATACTCAACGGCGATTTTGACACAACCGTTAAGCCGTTTCTTGATTTGTTCCACATCAGCGGCGGGCAGTTCGAAGGCATGGTCAGGCTTTTTACAAGGGAGAATTTGGAATATAAGTGCAGTATTGAACTTTGTGACGACGAGAGGGTAATCGGCGGCAAGGTGCGCAGAAAGCGGTATCCGCTCGGTGTGCTGCTGCATATCGCCGCCGGAAATGTTGACGCGCTGCCTGCTTACAGCGTAATTGAGGGCTTGCTCAGCGGAAACGTCAACATTCTGAAGCTGCCGGTGGGAGATTCCGGCTTATCGGTAAAGCTGCTCTATGAGCTGATTGCCATTGAACCGCTGCTGTCCGATTATGTATATGTGTTCGACGTGCCTTCCACCGAAACGGAAACGCTGAAAAGACTTTCGGATTTGTGCGACGGAATTGTTGTATGGGGCGGCGACGCTGCCGTAAAAGCGGCAAGAAGGCTGGCAAATGTGAACACAAAGGTGATTTCATGGGGACACAAGCTGTCATTTGCTTATGCGGAGCTTGACGCAAGCGATGAAGAGCTTCAAAGGCTGGCGCAGTCAATTTGCGGCACCAATCAGCTCTTGTGTTCCTCGTGTCAGGGGATTTTTGTAAACACAAACTCAAGAGAGGAACAAACCGATTTTGCCAAAAGGTTTTTTGAAATCTTAAAAAGCGTAAACCAAAGCGCTCCTCCCGTTGATTACGGAATGAAAGCCAAAAACGCCATTCATCTTTACAACGAAAGGCTGGAGGCTTCTTCCGAAAACAACATCTATTATCATCAAGGCGTCAGCGTTGTCATTCGCGAGGATAAAGAGCTTGAATTATCTTATTTATACCGCAATGTCTGGGTAAAACGGCTTCCGGCAGATGAACTCTATACCCTCAAAAAACACAAAAACCATTTACAGACGGCTTGTATCCTAACCGCTGATTCCGAAAAAAGAAAGAAAATCGCCTCCGTTTTGGCGCGAATCGGGGTGGTGAGAATCACCTCGGCAGGCAACATGTCGCGTACCATATGCGGCGAAGCGCACGACGGAACCTACGCGCTCAGGGAATACAGCAGAATCGTGGAATTTGAAGTGGAATCATCAGCGCAATGAAGGCGAATGGGGAAGTTTTTATGAAATTGATAAAATGCAGCCGCTCTCACATCCATGCGGTCACAGAGGTCTACCACCGTACCATCCGGCACCTGGAAGAAAACATCAACTATCCAAGGTGGTCGCCGGAACATCCAAGCGACCAAAGCATTGCGGAAGCGGTGGAAAGCGGCGTGCAGTATCTCTGCATAAAAGACGGAGAACCGCTCGGCGCGGTGGTTCTCAGCGAAGCCCCCGAGGGCTATTATCAGGCGGGGGAGTGGAGCAGAGAGCTGACAGAGGGTGAATACCTTGTCATTCACGCGCTGGCAGTCCATCCGTCATTCGAGCACAAGGGCGTGGGAACTTTCATGGTAGAGCAGTGTGTGGCGCTTGCGCGTCAACGCGGCTACCGCGCAGTGCGGCTGGACGTTGTTCCGGGAAATCTCCCGGCGGAACGCTTGTATAAAAAGCTGGGTTTTACTTACGCCGGCACCAAAGACCTTCGCCGGAATATTGACGGAATCCCTGCTTTTGATTTATTTGAAAGGAACATTGAATAAAACCCGCCTACAGCGCTGCAAAGCCGAACGCAGCACTATAGGCGGGTTTGGTTATGTGGGAAGATCGAGTGAATAAAGAATAGTGAATAATGAAGAATGAATCATACACCGGAAACGCCGGAAAAGGTCATCTGATTATAAATTATTCACTATTCATTGAGCCTCACGTCAGTGAGGCGTTTCTGTCCTATCCGTACAAAAAAGATTTTTTTTCGGTGGATTTATGTCAGGGACTTGAACTCCCGAAATTATTTGGATTCTTTGGCGGTTTTCAATGAAGCAATCAAAATCCTTTTGATCTCCAAGCAATCGTTAATCAGTGATTGCGCGAGTTTTTCGTCCAGATAATCAGACAGCAAGCTCAATCATAAAACCACATAAGGAAACGGCTGTGCTCCGCAATGGAGTACAGCCGTAATTGCTTAAAGGGTGATATACATTTGTCCGTTTTGTGTTTGACCTATCTCTCCGCGTGATTCGGACGGTGTGTGGTTCCTTGATTCTTGCTACGATATCCACAAAATCAAGGAACAGTTTGTTGCGCGGATCGTCAGTCAAGCGCAATCCCGCCAAAGAGAATCCTTGGCAAGGAGGACCTCCGCATATGATATCGGCGTTGTTTCAAATCCGCACATACAGGATAACAGACCGGTATATGAGAATTGCAATAAATATGCAAAGATATAATGTCTATTTCCTTAGTAAGTGATTCGCTGTAC
>CAMVLW010000001.1 GCA_947168445.1 uncultured Clostridia bacterium | reverse complement strand
CAACCACCTATGTTGGCTGTCAGTACGCCTTGTGGCAGACAGGCGCGGGCAGTCCTTCTTGGAACAGCTCCAACACCGCAGTCGCAACGGTTGACGGCAACGGCGTTGTCACCGCAAAGGGAACCGGCAGCGCGACCATTACCGCGTCCGAAAACGGCTCGTCCGCAAGCTGTGTGATTAAGGTGCTGGCGGCAAATCCCACGGGAATCTCCACGCCCTCTGTGACGGTTGAGGTCGGCAAAACCGCTTCTCTGACCGCCAAGCAGAGTGTGAATTGGTTCTCCTCCAATACCAACGTCTGCACCGTCAGCGCTTCCGGCGTTGTTACGGCAAAGGCGGTCGGTTACGCGACCATCAGCGCCTATACCTCAAACGGCGCTTCTACCTGTCTGGTGCAGGTTGTCGCGGAATCCAAAATCAAAATGTGCCGCAGCACGGCGACAACCTATGCCGGCTGTCAGTACGCTCTGTGGCAAACAGGCGCGAACAGTCCGTCATGGAGCAGTTCAAATTCTTCTGTCGCCACGGTTGACAGTAACGGCGTTGTCACCGCAAAGGCGGCGGGCAGCGCGACGATTACCGCTTCCGAAGGCGGGTATTCCGCAAGCTGCGTGATTAAGGTGCTTGCGGCAAATCCGACAGGCATTTCCAATTCCTCCATTAAGGTTGAGGTCGGCAAAACCGCGCCCCTTACCGCCAAGCAGAGTGTGAACTGGTTTTCCTCAAACACCAACGTCTGCACCGTCAGCGCTTCGGGCGTTGTCAGCGCCAAGGCGATTGGCTACGCGACCATCAGCGCATACACTTCAAACGGCGCTTCCACCTGTTTGGTGCAGGTGACAGAGGCGACGGCGGAGCTTGCGCCCGTCATGGGATATATCAACGAAAGCTATGTCAATATGCGCAGCGGCGCCGGAACAAGCTACAGCGTGCTGACCACGCTGACCAAGGATACCGAGCTTTATCTCCTCAGCCAAACCCTTTACGGCGACGGCTGGTATCATGTGGAAACCGAAAACGGGTTGCAGGGCTATGTCAAGAGCGATTATGTCACTGTGCCGCCCGCTCCGAATATTACGCTGTGCCGCAGCACGGCAACAACCTATGTCGGCTGTCAGTATGCCCTGTGGCAGACAGGCGCCGACGACCCTGTTTGGACAAGCAGCAATCCTTCTGTCGCTGCGGTTGACACCAACGGCGTTGTGACCGCCAAGTCAACCGGCACGGCGACGATTACCGTTTCTCAGCAGGGCGCGGCGGAATCCTGTGTGTTTAGGGTTAAATCCGGCGTATCCACAGGAATCTCAAAGGCGTCCGTGACAGTGGAGGCGGGCAAAACCACCACGCTCACCGCCAAAACAAGCGGCGTGAGTTGGTTCTCGTCCAACACCAACGTCTGCACCGTCAGCGCCTCCGGCGTTGTCACCGGAAAGTCTGAGGGCTATGCCACCATCAGCGCTTACACGTCAAGCGGCGCGTCTACCTGCTTGGTGACAGTCACCAAGAGCACCGCGCCCGTTGTCGGCAACATCAAGCTGAATGTTTCCTCCGCGAGAGTCTATACCGGCACGCAGTATGCCATCGGCATGACCGGCTCCACCACCGCCACATGGACAAGCTCTAATATTGCGATCGCGACGGTCAGCGCATATGGCGTTGTCACCGCCAAGGCGACAGGAACCGTCACCATCACCGCGTCAAACAGCGTTTCAAGCGCTTCGTGCACCGTTACGGTGTCGTCCGGCTACAGCTCCGGCATTTCGCTGACGAGCGTCAATGTGCCTTGCGGAAAGTCGATTGTGCTGGAGGCTGACGATTATGTAAGCTGGGGAACGTCCAACAGTTCAATTGCAACCGTGACCTCTGTTGACGGAAAAGGCATTGTAGACACCAAGGCGGAGGGCTATGTCACCATTCATGCCAATACCTCCTACGGCTCGTCAAGCTGTCTGATTCACGTTACCGCTCCCGATAACATTCGCTTTGTTTATGCGTCGCCCAACTCGGCGCCGCTGAATTCCAAGGTCACGTTTAAGGCAATTACCGACCAGCAGCGCACCGCCGTGCGGTTCACCGCCACCAACGGCTCCAACAGCGTGACCGTTGACGCGACAAGCAAGGTCAAGGACGGCAATTATTACATCTGGACAGGCTCCGCCACACTCGGCGCTTCGGGCAAGTGGACGGTCAAGGCATATTCCAAAACCGCCTCTACCAACTACGCGACCACAGCGGAAAACGGTGAGGGAGAGGTTTTCGTTACCAATTCCACCAATAAAACCACCACTGTTTTAGGCGAGCGCCGCGCAAGCGACGAAGTGATTCAGCTGATTGCGCTGTTTGAGGGCTTTTTGCCCGACGTCACCGCCGACTACATCACCGACGACCCCACGGTCGGTCACGGCAAGGTGGTAACGCGCAACGAGCAGTTCTACAACCACCTCACCAAAAACGAGGCTTACGCATATCTTTGTCAGACCGTCAACTACGGTCCCTATACCACCAGAACCAACCAGTTCTTAACCTCAAACAGTATCCGCTTTAATCAGCAGCAGTTTGACGCGCTGGTGTGCTTTGCCTACAATGTCGGCGCCTATGCGCTTACAAGCGACTCGCAGCTTTCCAGCCTGCTGCTCAACACAGGCTCTTCCGGAACCGGCACCGTCAAGGCGGGCGGCGCAGGCTATGTCAACACGGATTATGTCAACCTGCGCAGCGGCGCGGGCACAAGCTACAGTGTTGTCACTACAATGGACGAGGGCACAGCCTTCACCTTTGTTGACGCGACGCTCTACAGCTCCCACTGGTACAGGATTCAGCTGTCAGACGGCACCACCGGGTATATTTATTCCGATTACGCCACCGCAACCGCCACCGGCGGCAGCAGGGATTTGAACAATATCAACAAGAGCGCCTTTACCACGCGCTTCCTGCAATACCACCACGCCGCGGGCGAGTGCTATTGGGGCTTGCTGACCCGCCGCGTTGACGAAGTGGAAATGTTCTTCTACGGCGACTATGAGTGCGACGGCGAGTTCAATAAATACGGCATGTATTTCAGATGTGCCAACAACAGCAGCTTCGGCATCGGATAAGGAAGGATTGTTATGAAAAAAATAGGATTTATCGGCGCGGGCAACATGGCGACCGCGATTATCAAGGGCTTGATTGCCCAAAACAACACCGCTGAAAATCTCGGCGTGTTTGATTTGAGCGAGGAAAAACGCGCGGCTATGCGCGAAATGGGCGTTTCGGTTTACGCTTCCTCGCCGGAGGCAGTGAACAACAGCGACATCATTGTGCTCGCTGTCAAGCCGCAGAATTACCTTGAAGTGCTCGAAGAAATCAAGCCTTCTGTCACAGAGGAAAAAACCTTTGTTTCCATTGCGGCGGGAATTTCCATTGCCTATGTGCAGCAGGCGCTCGGCTGCTCCTGTCCTGTCGTCAGGGTCATGCCCAACACGCCCTTGCTTCTCAAAAAGGGCGCTTCGGCGCTCTGTCCGTCCGAGAACATCACCGCCGAAAACAAGCAGGTGGTCTATGACATGTTCGCGGGCAGCGGCGTGTGCGAGTACATCACAGAGGAGCACATGAACGAGATTATCGCCGTTAACGGCAGCAGCCCCGCTTATATCTATCTTTTTGCGCAGGCAATGGCGGACTATGCCGCGGAGCAGGGAATTGACCGCGCAAAGGCGATGAATTTGATTTGCGCCACGCTGGAAGGCTCGGCGGCAATGCTGCGCGAGAGCGGCGACACCCCCGAGGTGCTGATTCAGAAGGTCAGCTCTAAGGGCGGCACCACCATTGCGGCGCTCGACAAGCTCAGAGAACACGGCTTTACCGAGGCGGTTCACGACGCAATGGACGCCTGCACCAAGCGCGCCGAGGAGCTCGGAAAGTAAGTATATCCCTTTCACCTTCCGCATATTCTTTAGTACGGACAACCCGCTAAAGAAAGGAATGTTTTGATGAAAGGTATTGTGTTATCCCTCGGACTCCCCAACAGGCAGCGGCTGCGCGTGCCCGATTTGCGCCGTTTGATGAAGCGCTACGGAATCTATTTTCTGTTTGCGGCGCTGCTGACGGGCGGCTTGACGCTGGGCGTGATTTATGCCCGCAACGCGGACGCGCAAACACTGCGCTCGCTTGATTTTCTCTTTACAACCAATCTTGACGCAAGGCTGGGGCAGGGACCCTTCGGAATCTTTTGCGCTTGCTTTGCGTCGGATTTTCTCTTTTTGCTCTGCTGCTATCTTTTCGGCATTGCCGCGTGGGGAATTCCGTTTTTGATGGCGCTGATTGCGTTCAAGGGCTTCGGAACAGGCGTGACGGCGGGCTTTTTGTGCCTGTCTCATTCGCTGAGCGGCGCAGGCTTTTATTTGCTGGTGCTCTTGCCCGGAACCTTTTTGTTTTGCGTTACGCTGGTGCGCTTCGGCGCGGGAGCGTTTCGCTATTCCAAGCGCGCTTTTTGCGGTCTGCTGCAAAAGGCGGCTCCTGTCCTCACCCCGCGGCAGGAATTCTTTTCGTTCAGTTCCCGCTTTTTGTCGGCGCTTCTGACAACCTTTTTCGCGTCCCTGCTTGACACGCTGTTGTGGACGCTCTTTGCGGGAACCTTTCAATTTTAGCCGTGCAATGCCGCGGCACAGGAGGTACAAATGGCTTCGCAAACCCCAAAAGACACCTTGCCGATTGCCGCGGTGTTTTCAAACTTATTCCGCAATTTTCCGCGGCTGATGCTGACCAATCTGTTGTTTGCGGTTCCGCTGGGCGCGTTTTTTGCGCTGTTCTGGTGGTTGACAGTTTTGTTCGGTATCAGCTCGGATTACGCTGTTTTGGTGCAGCTGCTCATGGTGATTCCCGTGTTTCCCTTTTATGCGGGCGTTGTCAAAATCACCGCAAAAATGGTGCTCGGTGAGGAAAGAGTTCCGGTTGTCCGCACCTTTTTCGGCGCGGTAAAGGAAAACTTTCTGCGCTTTTTGGTGCACGGCGTGATTTTTTATGCGGCGGTTGTGTTCAGCTACGTTTCCGTTTCGCTGTATATCCGCCTGCTCAGTCAGAGCACGCTCTTTGTCGGTCCGCTGATTATCAGCGTGATTGTCATTCTCTTTTTCACCTTCATGTTCTTCTATATTCCCGCCATGACGGTGACGTTTGACATTCCGATGAAGTATATCTACAAAAACAGCCTGCTGATGAGCTACGGCGAATTGAAGAAGAACTTTATCGCGCTGCTCGGTCTGCTGCTGGTTTTTGTCGTGTCTACCACCCTTTTGATTGCCTGCTACGGCAGCCCCGTGGCGGTGGTGATCGTGACGGTGATTCTTGCGGCGGTGCTGGTGCCGTCAATCGCGTCCTTCATCATCCATTCAGCGGTTTATGAGCGCATGTATCAGATGATTACGGACAAGTCCTCGCGGGCGGAGGCGATTGACGCCAAGATTCAGGAAACGAAAACCGGCGTAAAGCCCGCCGCAAAGGACGAAATGAAGGAAGCGCTGAAAAACTTTGAAATCGACGAGTCGGTTCCCGATGATGAGTATATTTATTTTAACGGCAGAATGATGAAAAAAAGCGTCATTGTCAAATTAAAGCAAGAAAGCGAGGAAGTTTAAATGGCAGGAAAACATGCGGCGCCCTCAAGCGGCTCCAAAAAACCTTTGATTATTATCATCAGCATTGTACTGGTTCTGGTGATTGCCGGAACAGGCGCGTTCTTTATCCTTACAAGAAACCGCAATCAGAGTCAGCAGACGACAGCGACAACTGCCGCAACGGCTGCCACTACCGTTCCCGCTTCCTCCTCTGCGGCAACCGCACCGTCGGAACAGGCACCGGCAACGACCGCTGCCGCTGACGCTCCGCAGGAGACCACCACAGAAACACCTTCACATTCCGACGAGCCGGAAACCACGATGGACATTAACATTCCCACCGAGGAAGGCAGCTCCGTTACTTACTTTAACGCAAGCTACATTCCCAGCGGCGAGGTCATTGATTTGGAGACCGGCGAAAGCGCCAGCCTGCGCGACGTGTTCGGCGCTACCTATCCCGGCGGCGTGCTGACCTTTAACGACGACGGCACCTTTACCGACACCATTGGCAGCACCGGCGTGGATTCGGGTGAGTATTTGGTTGAGAACGGCGAGGTAAAGGCGACCTATATCTATGACCGCAACATGAACATCACCGTGCTTGAATGGAATGAAGAAACCAAAGCGCCGCGCTCCTTCTATATCGTTTACGGAAACGGCGAAGTCGGCTATCAGGTTTATTTCTCGGAGAACTAAGTCATGGCGAAAAAGCGTAAAAATGCGGGGAAGAAGCCCGCTGCTCCAAAGAAAAAGCCCTTTCCCGTCAAAGCGCTTATCGCGGGAATTCTCGCCGTGGTGCTGATTGCGGGCATTGTGGTTTTTGCCGTGGTTCACGCCAATCGTGACAACGCAAAATATGCCCTGCGCAGCAGCTACTGGGCTTCGCAGACAGCGAAAAACGCAAGCGGCGACGAGGTGGACATCCGCGAGGTTTACAACGTGAAATATTCCAACTATCAGGGCAGGCTGGAATTTGACAAGGATAACGGCTTTGAATTGTGGCTCAGTCCCGGCGACGCCGCCGACGGCACCCATTCCGGTACCTATGCCATCAGCGGCGACACCGTTAAGGCAACCTTCGACGACGGCAGCACCGCCGAATTCGCCCTGACCCGCAGAGACGGCGCGATTGCGCAGATTGATGTGAATTACGGTGAATACACCGTCAGCTTTTTCCCGCAGTAACGCTTGCAGGAGGTTTGCATGAACGAAATGAAATTGCTTCGCAGAAGATACCGTTTCTACGGCAGAGTGCAGGGCGTCGGCTTTCGCTATGTCGCCGCGTCCGCCGCGCAGTCGGCAGGCGTGACAGGCTGGGTGCGCAATGAGTTTGACGGCTCTGTCACGATGGAAATTCAGGGCTTGGAGGAGCAGCTTGACCGTGTGGTGCAAACGCTCGGCTCCGCCCGCTATATCCGAATTCACGCGCAGGAATGTCAAACGCTCCCGGTTGACCTAAAGGAAAAGGGCTTCCGCGTGCGTTACTAAACAATGACATGACAAACCGCTCCGTTGGGGCGGTTTTCTTTTTGGGAATAATAGCAGATGAATGGTGCGGTAATATGGCAAAAAGTCAAAAAAACAGGGGCGTGCGCTGTCGTTTTTAGCATTATAGGAAAAATTCAAAGGGACTGATTTTTTCATATTGACAAATTGGTTTTTGGTAATATATAATAGTTGAGGTATAAAAAATTTGTCGGATATTGCTGAAAATTATTCAGCCGGTTTTCCGCGCGAAAGCCTGTCCGTCCCTGTCTTTTATGCGTAACGGAGCGTACATTTAATGAAAATAAAAAACGGTATTACATTTGTTTTAACGGTCGCGGCTTTGGCGGTCACCTCCGTTACCCTGATGTCCTGCACCGGAGAGGGACAGCCTGTCAGGATTACCATTCCGGGAACCGAGTGGCAAGCGCCTACCGCGGCAAACGCTGCCGAGACAGCAGCGCCCGCGGAAAATTCCGAAGCCGAAACACAGGCGGAGGAAAACGCCGCTCCCGAAACCTCCTCTCAGAGAGGTCTTGTTACCGCCGACGGCAAGTCGTATTTTTATGACTCGCAGGGTGTTCTGCAAAAGAACGGCATTGTCGGCAGCGACAGCGACGGCTGGTATTATGCCGACAGCGACGGTGTGATTGATATGGGCTACTGCGACGGCGTAAGCTTTGACGGCGCCGATTGGAACGTTATTGAGGGCAAGGCGGCAAAGGTCAGCGGTGATTCCGACGCGATGCTGCACCATGCGCTGCAGGCGGTTGCAAAGTGCACCAACAGCGGTATGACGCGCGATGAAAAACTCAAAAGCGCGTTTGACTATATCAAGACAGCGTATCTTGAAGGCGTCCGTCACGACCCGCCTTATCAGGAGATGGACTGGCCTGTTGTCTACGCCGAGGACATTTTCGTTTACGGCAAAGGCGATTGCTTCAGCTACGGCGCGGCTTATGCGTATATGGCAAAGGGAATCGGCTGTGAAAATGTTTACGCCTGCAACAGCGGCGGCCACGGCTGGGCAGAGGTTGACGGAAAATTCTACGATCCCGAATGGGATATGCACCATAACGAATACAATCACTTTGCGGTCGGTCCCAACGACGAAAGCGACGTTGGCTATACCACCAGCCTGATGGACGGCGTTGAGTGGATGCGTATTAAGCTTTAGTTCATTCGTAAATTCAATATATATTTTTTTAGAAAGTGATTTTAGGAGGCTATTATGAAAAGAATTGTTATTTCTATCTTATCCGCTTTGGTGGCAATGACCTCTGTCTGCGCGCTCGCAGGCTGCGGCTCAAACTCCAACGGCAACACTTCTTCCGCCGCTTCACAGAGCAGCGCTCAGGAATCCGCCGCAGCGCAGAGCAGTGTGGGTTCTGCCGCCGCTACTATCAGCGCTTCCGACGCTGTGTTCACCTTTAACGGCGTGAATGTTGAACTCAACGGCGACGCTGACGCGGCTGTTGCGGCGCTCGGTGAAGCACAGAACGTCAGCTCCCAGCTTAGCTGCCACGGACAGGGCGACGACAAGACCTACACCTACAACGGCTTTGTGCTGAACACCTATCCGCTCGACGGCAAGGACAAGGTGCTTGAGGTTGTCATTAAGTCCGCTGACATTCCCACCTCCAAGGGTGTTAAGGTCGGTGACGATGTATCTGCCGTAACCGCTGCTTACGGTGACAACTTCCGCAAGGTCGGCGTTTACTACGCTTATGACGCCGGCGAAGGCAAGTCCCTGCAGTTCCTCATTGAGAACGACAAGGTGACTGAAATCGACTATTACTACGACGTTTAATCAACACAAAACATTCGCAGGGGCGTGAAAGCGCGTCCCTGCTTTTGGCTTGTTATAAGGAATGAGTTTTATGAAAGGCAAAATTTTACGCATTGTTAAATTGCTCTGTCTGGCTTTGGTCGTTTGTCTGACCGTCGGCATTTTGCAGGAATTTGTCCTGTGCCACGCCGACCATAACCGCCAGCGGCTCAAGGGCTTTTTTGAGGAGGATGCGCAATCGCTCGACGTGGTGTTTCTCGGCGCCAGCGAGGTCTATTCCGACTTTGCTCCGGGCTGCGCTTATCGTGAAAACGGCGTCACCAGCTATCTGTTTGCCACACAATCGGACTCCATTCTTAATTATAAGAGCCAGCTGAAAAATATTCTTAACAAGCAGAAGCCCGATTTGATTGTGATTGAGCTCAACGGCGCGCTCTACGGCGATGAGTCCGAGGCGACCAAGGAAGCCAATCTGCGCAACTACGCCGACAACATTCCGCTCGACGGCATTAAGCTGGAATGGATGGCGCAGAACGTCACCGAAAACCACATGGAGTACCTTTTTCCGATTATGAAGTATCACACCCTGTGGCGCGATTTTCCGAATGATATGAAGTATCAGAAAACCGTGTTTGAGGACAAGCTGCGCGGCTACGGCTATTTAAAGGGAATCCTCAACGAAACCACCGTGTTCCAAAACACCCAGCGCTCCATGAACAGCATGCTGCAGCAGTCAAAGGACAGTAAGCGCCCGCTGACCGGGATTGAAGAAAAGGGCTTGCGCGATTTGCTGCAATTCTGCAAGGACGAAAACCTGACGAATGTTGTCTTTGCGCGTTTTCCGCACATTGTCGTCAAGCGCACCTTCTCGCGCTTTGAACGCAGCAATACCGTTGCGGACATTGTGAAGGAATATGGCTTTGATTATCTGAACTTTGAACTTAATTACGACAAAACCGGTCTTGACGAAACCAAGGATTTTTACAATCTTGACCATCTGAATGTTTACGGGCAGAAAAAATTCACGACTTATCTGACCGATTATTTGATGAAAAACTACGGCGTAACGGCAGGGGAGTTAACCGACAGCCAAAAGGACGAGTGGAAAACCTGTGCCGATTACTATGACGCCTATTACCGCTACAGCGATTCTCTAATAAAAAAGGGCACTCAAAAGGAACTTTCGGAGGATTGCGAGCTGATTCAAACCCTTCAGGCATATCTTCCCTAATCGTTTTGCGTGAAGTGGTGAAAAGTTATCACATTTATACATGCGTAGATTCTTTTGTGGTATAATATAACTCTAGCAAAATCTTGTTGGAGGTTATCAAAATGCCAAAAAGAAAATGCAGCTCCGTCGACCCGTTGTTGGGCCAGAATTTGGCTTTTTACCGCAAGATTTCCGGGATGACACAAAAGCAGGTTGCGGAAGCGGTTAACCTGAACCGCACCACATACACAAAATATGAAACAGGCGCTTCCGAACCAAGCTTTGAAATCCTGAAAAAAATCGCCGCTGTGTTGGGGGTTGACATTAATGTGCTGCTGCACGAGGAGGAGGATTTGTCGCTGGGTGACAGTCAGGCGGAGGAGATTTGGCTGCCCGACCCCGAAGACAGAATTTTGCTCCAAAAGTATCACATGCTCGACAGAGAAAGCAGGGAAGAACTGATGAAGTATCTTAACGAGCTGTGCCGCTTGGATAATTAAATTTTGAAAATCTCTTTACAAAGCGTGCGCTTTGTGATATAATTCAAGAGTTGACCCATGTCACGGATTAAGGGTTAAGCCGTTATGCGGAGTTTCACAGCCTTATTCTGAGATACGGGCGAATATATTAAAAAGGTGGAATAAACATGTTAAAAGAAGAAAAGCAAGCTATCATGGCTGAGTACGCTACCCACGAGGGCGACACAGGTTCTCCCGAGGTTCAGATTGCGCTTCTCACCAGAAGAATCAACGACCTCACCGAGCACCTCAAGATCCACAAAAAAGACCATCACAGCAGACGCGGTCTTTTGATGATGGTTGGTCAGAGAAGAAGCCTTCTCGGTTACCTCAAAAAGGTAGACATTGAAAGATACCGTTCCATTATTTCCAGACTCGGTATCCGTAAGTAATCACAGACAATTCAGGGCAAGCAGGGGAACACCCGCTTGCCCTAAATTCAAATAACGGGATTTAATCGTTGCTTTTTAGCGGTAAAACGAACAACGTGAGTTTTATATTCCCTTTTTTCGGGTTGATTTTATTTCACTGTTTTTGCTGCATTTTGTCTTAGAATTCGTTTTGACCCGCCGTTAAGCCGTTTTTACCTGACAGCCGCGTTATCCAAGGGCAGACTGGATGCAACGTCACATTGCATTTCGTTTTCAGAATGACCCTTGACCCGCCGTTAAACCGATTTTTCCTAACAGCCGCGTTATTCAAGGGCGGACTGGATGCAACGTCACATTGCATTTTGTTTTCAGAATGACCCTTGACCCGCCGTTAATCCGATTTTTCCTAACAGCCGCGTTATTCAAAGGCGGACTGGATGCAACGTCACGTTGCTGGTTTTATTGCTAAATCGGCGTGAAATCCCGTTACATTATTTTCAGAAAGGATTTTACAATGAACAGATTAATGACTTTTGACAAGTACAGAGTGTTTGAAACCGAATTCGCGGGCAGACCGCTGAAGGTTGAAACAGGCAAAATGACCCAGCTTGCCAACGGCGCTTGCTTAGTGACCTACGGCGACACCACCGTTCACTGTGCCGTTACCGCTTCCGCAAAGCCCAGAGAGGGCGTTGATTTCTTCCCGCTGTCCGTTGACTACGAGGAGAAAATGTACGCCGCCGGCAGAATTCCCGGTTCCTACCTCAAAAGAGAGGGCAGACCCACCGAGCACGCGATTCTCACCAGCCGCGTGATTGACCGTCCGATTCGTCCGCTGTTCGACAAGAGCATGCGCAACGACGTTTCTATCGTCTGCACCGTTATGAGCGTTGACCCCGACTGTCAGCCTGAAATTATCGCTATGATTGGCGCGTCTATCGCGATTTCTATTTCCGATATTCCGTGGAACGGTCCGATTTCCGGCTGCTCCGTCGGTATGGTTGACGGCGAGTTTGTGATTAACCCCACCGAGGAACAGCGCAAGGTCAGCAAGATGGCGACCACCGTTGCTTCCACCAGTGAGAGAATCGCAATGATTGAAGCAGGCGCCGACTGCGTATCCGACGAGGATATGTATAACGCAATCATGTTCGGTCATGAGGCAAACCAGAAGATTATCAACTTTATCAATGAGATTAAAGCGGAAATCGGCAAGCCCAAGTTTGAGTTCACCAGCCTGGAGCCCGACCACGATATGTTTGAGGCAATCAAGGCGTTTGCCGAGGAGGATGTCAAGGCTGCGCTTGATACCGACGACAAGACTGTCCGCGATGAAAGACTCAAGCCCATTTATGAGGCGGTCCACGCAAAATTTGACGAAATCTATCCCGAGCAGGAAGCAATGATTGACGAGTGTCTGTATAAGACCCAGAAGTTTATCGTTCGCCGCTGGCTGCTTGATGAGCAAAAGCGCGTTGACGGCAGAGGCATGGACGATATTCGTCCGCTCGCAAGCGAGGTTGCGGTTCTGCCCAGAGTTCACGGTTCGGGTTTGTTCACCAGAGGTCAAACTCAGGTTCTCACCGTTGCCACCCTCGGCTCTATCGGGGACAAGCAGCTGCTTGACGGTATCGACGGCGAAACCGAAAAAAGATATATTCATCACTACAACTTCCCGAGCTATTCGGTAGGCGAGACCAAGCCCAGCCGCGGTCCCGGCAGACGTGAAATCGGTCACGGTGCTCTTGCAGAGCGCGCGCTGCTGCCTGTTATTCCTTCTGTTGAGGAATTCCCGTATGCGCTGCGTCTTGTTTCCGAGGTGCTTTCCTCCAACGGTTCCACCTCTCAGGGCTCTGTCTGCGGCTCCACATTGGCGCTGATGGACGCGGGTGTTCCAATCAAGGCTCCCGTAGCGGGTATCTCCTGCGGCTTGATTACCGAGGGCGACCGCTGGATGACCATGGTTGACATTCAGGGCTTGGAGGACTTCTTCGGCGACATGGACTTTAAGGTTGCCGGTACGCACGACGGAATCACCGCGATTCAGATGGACTTGAAAATCAGCGGCTTGACTCCCGAAATGGTGAAGGAAGCGCTTGAAAAGACCCACAAGGCGCGTCTGTTTATTCTGGACGAGGTTATGCTCAAGGCGATTGCCGAGCCCAGAGCCGAGCTTTCTCCCTATGCGCCCAAGATGTATACCACTACCATTCCCGCTGACAAAATCAGCGAGGTTATCGGTAAGAGCGGCAAGGTTATCAAGGAAATCCAGGCTGAGTGCGAGGTTAAGATTGATATTGAAGAGGACGGCGAAATCGGTCAGGTATTTGTCGCAGGTCTTGACGCTGAAAAGTGCCAGCGCGCGATTGATATTGTCCAGACCATCGCAACCGATCCCGAACCCGGCGCAATTTATCTCGGCAAGGTAACCAGAATTATGGATTTCGGCGCGTTTGTTGAAATCGCACCCGGCAAGGAAGGTCTTGTGCATGTTTCTCAGCTTGACGTTAAGCGCACCGAGAACGTGACTGACGTTGTTAATGTCGGTGATATTATCCGCGTCATGGTAACGGAAATCGACGATAAGGGCAGACTGAACCTCAGCCGCCGTCAGGTGCTGATTGATGTTGACGGCTTGACTCCCGAGGACGACGGTGACGATAAGCCCCAGCGTCCCCGCAGACCCCGCAACAACGACCGCAGAAGAAACAACCGCCACTAAGACCGCTGCCGCGGTGGGCAGTCCGCCTTTGGAAACGTTGATTATTTGATAATGTTTCTGCAACGGCGGGTCATGACGTTGTGTAATTATATTTATTTTATCATTAAGGCGTACTCTTGTGGTGCGCCTTATGCTTATTTTGGTAATTGTTATGAAAACATTCATCAAAACAACTTTTCTGATTTTCTCATGTTTTTTGCTGACGTCAACCGGGCATCTTGCGTGGATGTATCATTTGATGGAGCAAACATCCGCCGAAACAGCTTATCAGATTTCAACTGTGGCAGGCTACACGGCGCAGGCGCTCGGCATAGCGGCACTTGCGTTTTTGTTGAAAAATAACCGCGTTTTGCCGCGCATGCTTTTTGTCATCTCTGTTGCGGCTTATGTTGTTTGTCTTTTTCCCGCTGTACTCGGAACAAGTCTTGCGGGAAGCGCTGTTTTCGGTTTGCTGCTCAGCGTGTTTTGCGGCGCGATTGCAGGATATTATCTTTTTGAATTGACAAAAAACATTCCCCACAATCGCTGCGCTCTTTCCTTTGGAATCGGTTACGGCGCCGCGGCGCTTGCTTCATGGCTGCTTTCACTGATTGAAAACAGCTCGCTGATTACATGCGCTTTATTGGCTGTGGCGGCGGTAGCGGTTGCTTTTATCAAGAGCGAAGAACTGCAGCCGGAGGAACAGCAGCAGCCTGTAAAGCTTTCGCCGCTGCTGCTGTTGCTCGGCGGCGTTGTGCTGCTTTTCAGCTTAGTGAACAACATCGGCTTTTCTTACTCTGCCGACGAGGTACAGAACGGACTGCGCCCCGAGTTTTCCCGCGTATTTTATGCCGTCGGCTTAATCGCGGCGGGCTTTGTGACGGATTTCAGCCGCAAATACGGCGCGGTGTGCGTGTTGGCGGCGCTTGTGATTCCGTTTATTGTGTTGGCGCTTCGCGGCGAGCCGGTTTCGTCTGCGGTGTTTTGGGCGCTTGGCTATTTTGCGTTCGGTTTTTATGCGGTTTTTCGGGTGATTTTGTTTTCGGATATTTCGCGGGAGCGCCATCTCCTGTTCCTTTTGGGCTTCGGGTTGGCGCTTGGCAGACTCGGTGACGCGCTCGGCGCGGAGCTTTATGTTGTTTTGAAAGACAACGCCCTTCTGCTTGTCGTTTTGGCGGCAATCCTCTTTGTCGGCGCGGTATTCGCTTTTATCAAGCTGTTCCAGCAGATGTATTTGCCTGCGCCTGAAACGCCGAAAAGCGAGGGCGAAATATTTGAGCTTTTCGCTGACAAGTTCGCGTTGTCCGCCAGAGAGCGCGAGGTGCTGCGGCTGCTTATCGACAATAAAACAAACAAAGAAATTGCCGCTTTACTTTGTGTTTCCGAAAACACCGTGAAATTTCATGTGCGCAATCTGTTGCAAAAAACGGACTGTAAAAGCCGCGTGGAGCTGCGGACAATCTATCACGCGCAGTTACAGACGTTGTGATGATGATTCTTTTTTAGAATGATAATCCCTGAAAATACCGAAAACTACCCTTGTTTTGCCCGTACCTACCCGAAAACTATCCTGTTCGGGTAGGTATTTTGCTTGTATACTATACTTATATCAAAAGCAAGGAAGTGCAAAACAATGAAAAGGTTATTCAGCTTGATGATGGCGTTGCTGCTCGTTTGGCTGATGGTTCCTGCGGGAACCATTGCCGCCGGTGCAGCGGGTGAGAGCTATTCCATTCAGATTGTCACCACCGGAAACGGAACGGTAACCGCCAATCCTTCGCCTGCCGAAGCAGAGGAATATGTGACCGTCACCATGACGGCGGAAAGCGGCTGGTTTGTGAAAGAGATGCTTGTCACCACCGCCGATGTTCAGATTACAAAAATCACCTATACCACACCTTCTTTCGAGGAGGATGTTGACGGCTTTACCATGCCTGCGGAAAACGTGACGCTGCACGTTACCTTTGCGCAGGAGGATGCCTTTGACGAAGTGCCGGATGACCCGACGCCTCATGACCCCGACGAACCCTGCGCCGTTGTCTTTGACGCAAACGGCGGCGAGGGCGAGATGGAGCAGACGTCGGTAGATTACGGCGGAGAGATCACCCTGCTTGATTGCGGGTTTACAAAAACCGGCAGAGACTTTTACCGTTGGGAGGTAAACGGCTTTGAATACAATCCCGGCGACAGTCTTTGCCTGTATGACGACGTTACCGTGAAGGCGGTTTGGAAGCATCAAAATGCCGTTCAATTAGATTATTCTTCCGATGACAGCACAACGAATGTCAAGGGCGTTTTGCTGCTGCATGATTTGCGAACAGAACAAGAAACAATATTTACGGTCTGTGGCATGACAATGATGTCGGATTTTACACAGCCTTATAATGACGAGGTGAGCGCAGTTTTGCAGGACGCAGAAAGCGAGCTGTATGAGCGGTTGAATACCTTTGACGATTGGTCCAACAGCCGGCTGACGGTTTCAGACCCTTCAATTCTCAGTACAACCGATAACCGCGTCCGGACATATTATGACGACGAAGACCACGCCGGATATGACGAAAACGGCGATTATTTCGAAAAGAGCCTGATAACAGAGGGCAGCTATTCCCACGAATGGCAAATCACCGTGACGCTTGAGGCGGATTATGTCAGCGTTCCCATGAGCTATATTCATGTTTTAACCACAGAGGGCGGTTGGACTGACTTTTGGTGCGATGATTATGACGGCGATTATTCGCAGCCTTATGCCGTTCCCGAGGGCGCCGAGGTGACGTTAACAGCCACGCCGAAGCCGAAATATCGGTTTATCGGCTGGTACAAGGGCGACGTCAACGCTTCATCCTATGAAGAAATGTTCACCGACGAGCTGATTACAACCGAAAATCCCTATGTTTTTGAAGCGTATGAATACCCCTATATCTGCGCAAAATTTGAATACACCGGCATAGAACGTCAGGGCGACCAGATTCAGGTGTGGATTACCGACGGTGGCAAGGCTTCCGTGCAGTATACGCCGACATGGGATGACGACGGCTATATCAAGCCCAAGGACGGCAATCATTATGTCGGAATCGGCGAGGTTGTACCATTTTGGAAGGGCGATTCCATCACGGTGAACGCCAAGCCTGACAATGGCTATGTGTTCAAGGGCTGGTACCATGTCAATATCGAATGGGGACCCGGCAATGGCGAAAAATATGAGGGAGAGGTCATTTCCACCGACAGCAGCTTTACCTATCTGCCGGGAGTTACCGTTGTTGAGGGCGACGAGGAACCGCTGCGCTACGTTTGCGCGGTATTTGAACCCTCATATAAGATAGGCGACGTTAACGGCGACGGTATTGTCAGCATTCGTGACGTAACCGAAATCCAGCGTATTGTTGCGGAGCTTTATCCCGCAACTGAATTGCAAAAAATCACCGCCGACGTCAACGGTGACGGCGTGATTGACATTAACGACGCGACAGAAATCCAGTTTTATCTCGCTGAAATGATAGACGCGTTTGGCAGAAAAAGCTGAATATCATTCTATGATAGAAAAAAGGCGTGCCTTTGCGGTACGCCTTTTCCATTATAAAGCTTTAAACTCTGCCGTGAAGGTTGTTCCGTTTTCCTTGTTGCTCTCGACATGCAGCTTGCCGTTCATGCTCTGCACAATCCGCTGGGCAATGCTCAGTCCCAAGCCGTAGCCCTTGGTGGTGCGCGATTTTTCCGCACGGTAAAAGCGGTCAAAGATATGCTCCATATCCTCCGGCGACATTTCGTTGCCGTGGTTGTTCACAGAGAAATGCACATAATCGCCCTGCTTTTTCAGCTTTACGGTAATCACCGTTCCGTTGTCGGCATATTTCACGGCGTTGTCCACCAGAATATGCACCAGTTGGTTGAGCTGTGTGCTGTTGCCGTGGAGAATCACATTTTCATCAATATTTGCGTCAATCAGCACCTCTTTTTCAAAGGCGACGGGTTCAAAGTTGAGCGTGCAGCCCTCTACCTGTTCGCTGAAATTCACTTCGGAAAGCTGAATTTTCTCTGTTCCCGCGTCTGATTTGGCAAGGAAGAGCATTTCGTCAATCAGCTGCTTCATGTGGTTGGCTTCTTCCTGCGTGCTTTCCAGCCATTGCCGCTCGTCCTTTACGCGCGATTCGGTGTGCGACATCATGATATTGTTGTTCGCGAGAATAACCGTCAGCGGCGTTTTCAGTTCGTGAGAGGCGTCCGCGACAAACTGCTTTTGCTGCTCCCACGCTTTTTTTACAGGCTTGACCGCCAAATTGGATAAGAACAGGCTGATGACAAAAATCACGCCCATGCTTGCCAGAAACAGCACAAAGCTGATTAGCAGCGAATTGCGCAGTGAAGAATAAATGCTGCTGTTGTCGGCAAAGGCGATTTGTTTTTCACCGATTCCTTCCCGGGTCACATACATCAGGCTGTATTCGCTGATTTGTCCGTCTTTTCCGGTGGCGAGCGCAATACACTCGGCAAGGTCGTCGCTGTCCATCGTGACATTGCTTTCCTGCTTGTCCAAAACATTGCCGCTGCTGTCAACGGTGACGGTGATGTATGAGGTGATTTGCATGGGCGCTTCTTCCTTCATGCCGCTTTTTTTGAAGCGGAAGCCCTTGCCTTCGTTATTAAAATCCTCTAAATCCTCCGGCGGTATTCCGCCGTCAATGGGGTATCTGCCGGCTTTGTCGAGCAGTTGGCTCAGTCCGTGCTCCAGCGTATGCACGGAATTGGAATAGAGATTGATGTTGACGGTGGTAAAAATGCCGAGAATCACCACGCCAATCAGCGCCATATTAATCAGAATAATGCGCCGTCTGAGTTTGTTAATCATTGTCCGTGCTCCAATCTGTAGCCAACCTTTTTAATGGATTTAATCTCGGTGGAGGAGTTGATAAAGTGCAGCTTGCGGCGGAGAAAAGAGATATACGCTTCCACGTTGTTTGAGCCCGCGTCGGAGTCGTAGCCCCAAACCTTGGTAATCAAATCCTCCTTGGAGAGAATGGTGTTGGGATTGGCAATCAATAGCTTCAAAATTTCCGCTTCCTTAAAGTTGAGGTGCACCGATTTGCTGCCCTTGCTCAGTTCAGAGGTGGAGGCGTTAAAGTTAAAATCGCCAAACCCGGTTTCGTCGAGCATCACCTCTCCGTGGCGGCGGGTCAGCGCCTTGATCCTCGCCAAAAGTTCTTCGGGAGCAAAGGGCTTTGTCATATAATCGTCAGCGCCGCTATTGAGCCCGCTCACCTTGTCGGGAATTGTGTCCTTGGCGGTCAGCATAAGAATCGGCGTGTTGATTTTGTTCTTGCGCAGCTCATACGCTACCTGAAAGCCGTCGCGGTACGGCAGCATGATGTCGAGAATAATCACATCATAGATTCCGCTGAGTCCGTAGTCCAATCCGTCGTTGCCGTCATAAACCACGTCAACCATATATTTTTGTTCGGTCAAAATTTGTTTGAGCGCACGCGCCAAATGTCTTTCATCTTCAACAACCAAAATCTGCATAGAAAAACCTCCTCAAATGTATACTAATTATATCAATAAAAATCTTACATCACAAGTCTTAAATAAAGCTGAAATAACTTTTTAAAAAATTTTAAGGCTTTTTTAAGTTTGGCGCATTATGATAAAGCCGTAATCAAAAGCAACGCAAAAAAGCGCGAAAACAAAAATCAAAAGGTTTTTTAAGTTTTTAAGTCTTTTTTAAGGTTGAGATGATACGATAACGCCAGAAGATAAGAAAGGGGTTCTGAAGATGAAAATCCAGACTGTATTTGAAAGAACCGAAAAGAAATACATCCTCACGCTTTCGCAGCGCAGAGAGTTTTTAAGAAGAATTTCGCAATATATCAAGCCGGATGAATACGGCGAAAGCACGGTTTGCTCGCTTTATTTTGACACCGACGACTACCGCCTGATCCGCTGCTCTATGGAAAAGCCGGTGTATAAGGAAAAGCTGAGACTGCGCAGCTACTCCACCCCCAAGAGTGACAGCAATGTTTTTCTTGAACTGAAAAAGAAATATAACGGCGTGGTTTACAAGCGCCGCAAGACAATGAATTACACCCAGGCAATGAATTACATCAACAAGGGCGTCAAGCCCGACGACTCACAGATTATGCGTGAGCTTGACTGGGCAATGAAATACTACAAGTCGCTGGCTCCCAGAATGTTTATTGCGTATGACCGCACCGCGTTCTACAGCAAAACCGACCACGAGCTGCGCATCACCTTTGACCGCAACGTGCGGTTCCGCACCGATAACCTTGACCTTGCAAAGGGTCATTACGGTGAAAGAATCCTTGAGGCAAACCTCTGCATCATGGAAATCAAGGCGCTGAGCGCCATGCCGCTCTGGCTCACCGAAACGCTTGCCGATATGGGCGTGTTCCCCGGCACCTTCTCCAAATACGGAACCGCTTATCAACTCACAGAAGAAAGAAAACATCATTACAAGGGAGGTCAGTACTGTGCTTGATACTATTTTTTCACCGTTATATTCATCCACCGACCAAATTACAGCTTCTACTTATTTCATTTGTTCCTTAGTTTCTCTCGTGCTCGGCGCAGTAATCGCGTGGGCTGCAAGCGTCAAGAGCAGACAGAGCAAGAGTTTTTCACTGGCACTGCTGCTGATCCCCGTCATTGTGCAGATGGTGATTATGCTGGTTAACGACAACGTCGGCGCAGGCGTCGCCGTAATGGGCGCCTTCTCACTGGTTCGCTTCCGCAGCGCGCCCGGCTCCGCAAAGGAAATCGTCAGCATTTTCCTCGCTATGGCAACCGGACTGGCAACGGCAAAGGGTTACTTAACCTTAGCGGCGCTGTTTGTAATCATTGTTTGCCTGATTATGGTGCTTTCCAATTTTGTTCACTTCAAAGAGAAGGACGACTTTGTCAGAGAACTGCGCATCACCATTCCTGAGGATCTTAACTATGCGCATGAGTTTGACGATTTGTTCAAGCATTACACCAACAGCAGCAAGCTTCTCAATGTCAAGACAACCAACATGGGCAGCCTTTACAAGCTCACCTATGAGATTGAACTCAAAAATGAGGACGACGTGCAAAAGTTTATCGACGACATCAGATGCCGCAACGGCAACCTTGAAATCTCCATTTTGATGCCCGCCGTCAATGAAAGAGTTCTTTAATTCACCTACATCACATTTTCTTAATGTATCTCCTTAAAGCGGACGGAGCAGGTTTTGAATCTGCTCCGTTTGCTTGTTACTCGGTTTTGTTGTAATTGCGCACATTCCGCTCCGCAAACTGAATAAGGTTAAACAGCGACGAAACGCCCTTGTCAAAATATCCGGAAAGCGTGTCGGGAGAGAGGGAGAGCGCGTTGTTTTCGCGTTCAATCACCGCTTGCGCCAGGTCTAAATCAAACAGCATGGCGGCAAATACAGGCGCCTTAAAATGCTCCTTGTCGAGTGAAAACATGGTTTGCTCGTTTGTTTTCTCCGCGTTGTAAACGGTGCGGAACACCTGATATTCGGCGCACATCAGATAGTTGCTGACGGCGTTTGTCAGGTGCTTGCTGCCCATCTGCGCAAGCAGGTCATAGATAATGGTGGTGGTGTTCATCAGAATTCTGCGGTTGATTTGGTTCACCATGTCGCCCTTCAAATGGCGGATTTCGTCGGCTTCGGGCATTTCGCTGACAGCGGCAGGACTGCGTTGAACGGTTCTTCCGAGCAAATAATCGGCGGAAACCTCATAGTAATCCGCCGCCCGGCACAAAAAGTCAAGACCGCACTCGCGGATTCCCTTTTCATAATGAGAGAGCAGCGCCTGCGAAACACCCAAATCCGCCGCCGCCTGTTTTTGGCTCAAACCGCGTTCCTTGCGCAAAAAAGTCATAATTCTCGGAAAATCCTTATTCAAAACCTTGACACTCCTTTGACAAACATTGTATAATAGATTCGTTGTAGATTATTCTATAACATATAGTATATTTTATTTTCAACCATTTGTAAATATGCTTTGAGGAGATTTATGAAATCTTATATCATTCATTTGATACGTCACGGTGCGATTGACGAAACGCTCGCGGGAAAATATATCGGCACCACCGACCCGCCGCTGTCCGACAAGGGCAAAATGGCGCTGCGCAAGCTTGATTACGAAATGCGCTATCCCTTTACGCAGGTGGTGTTCACAAGCCCCTTGAAGCGCTGCACCGAGACCTGCAAAATTCTTTATCCGAATATTAATCCGTTGGTGATTGCCAATCTCAGCGAGTGCAATTTCGGAGAATGGGAAGGAAAAACCGCCGAGGAGTTAAAGGGCGACGGGGACTTTCAAAAGTGGCTTGCGGGCGACAACGCCGTTAAGCCGCCGAGAGGGGAGAGCAACGCCGATTTTGTCCGCCGGATTTGCCGCATGTTTGAGAGCATCGTGGAGGGTTTGATGAAAACCGGTACCACCGAAAGCGCGATTGTGACTCACGGCGGCGTGATAATGACGCTGCTTGCCGTTTACGGATTGCCGCAGGCAAAGCCCTTTGAGTGGGCGATGGACAACGGCTTCGGTTATTCGCTCCGTGTCACTCCCATGCTGTGGCAGCGCGACAAGGTGACCGAGGTTTTTCAGCGGATACCGCTTGCGCGCAGTGAGAAACAATAAAGCTTTGTATTTTATTACATTTTCATAGAAGGAGTTAATCAACATGAACAATTACAAAATTACCTTATTAAAGGGCGACGGAATCGGTCCCGAAATCGTCAATCAGGCGGTTAAGGTGCTTGACAAGGCAGCGGAAAAATTCAACTTTACCGTGACCTATGACGAAGCGCTGCTCGGCGGCTGCGCGATTGACGCAACCGGCGTTCCGCTTCCCGAAGAAACCGTTGCAAAGTGTAAGGCGAGCGACAGCGTGCTGCTCGGTGCGGTCGGCGGTCCCAAGTGGGATAACCAGCCCGGCAACAACCGCCCCGAAGCGGGTCTGCTCGGTATTCGCGGCGCGCTCGGTCTGTTTGCGAACCTCCGTCCGTCCGTGATTTTCGGACCGCTCAAAAGCGCTTCTCCGATCAAGGACGAGATTATCGGCGACAATATGGACATTATGATTGTCCGCGAGCTGACAGGCGGTATTTACTTCGGCGAGCGCGGCAGAAAAGAGGTTGACGGTCAGCCCGCTGCGTGGGATACCGAGATGTATACCGTCGCCGAGGTGGAGCGCATCGCGCGCGTTGCCTTTGATTTGGCAATGAAGCGCGGCAAAAAGGTGACAAGCGTTGACAAGGCGAACGTGCTGGAATCCTCCCGCCTGTGGAGAGAAACCGTCATTCGCGTCAGCAAGGACTATCCCGAGGTTGAGTTGAATCATATGTATGTTGACAACTGCGCTATGCAGCTTGTGCGCAACCCCAAGCAGTTTGACGTCATTGTTACCTCCAACATCTTCGGTGACATTCTCTCTGACGAGGCTTCCATGATTGCGGGCTCTATCGGTATGCTGGCTTCCGCAAGTCTTTCCGGCGGCAAGCTCGGACTTTATGAGCCGATTCACGGCTCCGCTCCCGACATTGCGGGTCAGAACATCGCCAACCCGCTTGCGACCATTCTGTCCGTTGCCATGATGCTGCGTTATTCTCTGAATGAGCAGGAGGCTGCCGAGGCGATTGAAGCGGCGGTTGCCAAGGTGCTTGTTGAGAACCGCACGCCCGATATTTATGAGGACGGCTTGAACAAGGTCGGCTGCGACGAAATGGGCAATCTTGTCTGTGCGCAGCTTTAAGGTGCTCTATGGAATTATTTGATGTTCACTCTCACATTCTCCCGGCATTTGACGACGGCGCGAAAACCGTTGAAGTAAGCCTGCGATTAATTGACGAGCTGAGAAAGCAGGGCGTGACGAACATTTGCCTGACGCCGCATTTCTATACCAATGAAATGAGCCTTGAGGATTATCTTGTCAAGCGGCAGGCGGCGTTTGAAAAATTCATGCCGTACATTCCCGCCGACATCAACATTGTGTTGGGCTGCGAGGTTTATGTTACGGAGTATATGTTCAATAACAGCGACCTTTCCGCGCTTGCCTACGGCAATTCTCCGTATATTCTGACGGAATTTCCCTACGGCACGCATTTTACGGAAAAGACCCTGCAAAAATTCTATATGCTTCTGCAAAACTACAAGCTGATTCCCGTGATGCCGCATGTGGAGCGTTATCCGAACTTGATGGACAATCCCGAAAGTATTGAGATGCTGCGTGAAATGGGCGTGCTGATTCAGACCAACATTTCCAATTATACCAAAGAGGCTTCTTTCTTCAAAAAGAGAAAGCTGCTCAAATACATCAGCAAGGGTATGATTGATTTGCTCGGCTCCGACACACATTCCATGACCCATAACCCGCCCAATGTGTTCAGCGAGGCAATGCAGACCATCACGCAAAAATGCGGCGAGCGTCACATGGCGCGTATGATGGACAACGCAAGACATTTGTTTAACAAAGCGCTGTAATAAAGCGCTGTAATAAAGCCAAAAAATAAGAGCGTTCTGCGAAATGCGGAACGCTCTTTTTAAGCAAAAATCAGGGTTCTTCAATGCAATCATCAAGTGCTTTGATAATCGCTGCCTTGTCCATCTTTCTGCCGATAAACACCAGCTTGTTCACTCTGTCGCCGTAAACCGGGTGCCATGCGGCGGCAATGTCGGGATTCATGTCGAGAATTTCTTTTCTCTCTTCCTCCGGGAAGGCGGCAATCCAGTCGCCGTCGTCGGTGGCATACTTCTGCTTGCCGCTCTGCTCAAAGATATAGGCGGTGTTGGGCGCTTCTGTCACCCAGAACAGACCCTTGGCGCGGATAACCTCCTTCGGCCAGTTTTCAAAGACAAACTGCTCGAACTTTTCTTTGTTGAAGGGCTTTACGTTTTGATAAACGAAGGTGCCGATACCGTATTCCTCCGCTTCGCCCTCCTCATGGTGGTGATGGTGATGATGGTGGTGACCGTGTTTCTCGTGCTCGTCGTCATCATGGTCGTGATGGTGCTCGTGCTCGTCATCGTCATCATGGTCATGATGATGGTGGTGCTCGTGCTCATCTTCGTCATCATGGTCGTGATGATGGTGGTGCTCGTGCTCGTCGTGGTCGTCGTCCTCGTCGTCGTGCATGTTCTCGGAGTTTTCACCCTCAAGCTCCATTGCCTTTAACCAGCCTGCGCTCTGCATAATCTTGCGCATGTCAAAGTTGTTGGTGCCAAGCACTTCTTCCACGTCGATTTTGCCGTAGTTGGTTTCGATAATCTTCGCTTCGGGCTGCAGTGCCTTAATCACTTCCAGAACTGCTTTCTTTTCCTCAGGCGTTACCAAATCGACCTTGTTGAGAATAATGGTGGTGCAGTATTCAATCTGCTGAATCAGCAGGTTTTCAATGTCCTCTTCCTCCAAATCCTCGTTGAGCAGCGCCTTGCCCGCGCCGAATTCGTCCGCCATTCTCTTTGCGTCAACAATGGTGGTAATGCTGTCAAGATAGGCAACAGCCGGAAGATTTGCCTGCTTTTGAGTGCCGTCGAGCATACAGATGGAGCCGGCAATCGGACCGGGCTCGCAAATGCCGGATGCCTCAATCAAAATATAGTCAAATTTTTTGGAACGCGCCAGCTCGATAATCTGCTTCATCAAATCGACCTTTAAGGTGCAGCAGATGCAGCCGTTTTGCAGCGGCACAAGGTTTTCGTCCTTTTGGGTCACAGCGCCGCCCTTGGCAATCAGGGAAGCGTCGATGTTGACCTCGCCGATGTCATTGACGATAACCGCTACCTTGTAGCCCTTCTGATTGGCGAGAATATGATTTAATACGGTCGTTTTGCCCGCACCGAGATAACCTGTCAGCAGGGAAACGGGAACGAGCTTGTTTTGCTTTTTCTTAAACATGTTGATTCCTCCTATTTATTTTCCACCCACTATCATAACGCGAATTGCGCAAATTTGCAAGTGTTTCGCAAAAGAAATTGCCGGCGTGAACCGGCAATTAGCGTAATCTTTTAAAAAATGAAGTCAGCAGCGCGGCACATTCCTTCTGCAAAATGCCGCCTTCACAGCTCGGCTTAAAGTTGTACGGCATTTCAAACAGATTGGTAATCGTGCCGCAGGAGCCGTTTTTGAAGTCATATGCGCCGAAATAAACCTTGGGAATGTGGGCGTTGATAATCGCGCCCGCGCACATGGGGCAGGGCTCCAATGTGACATAGATTTCACAATTCCACAGCCGCCAGCCGCCGAGGGCACGGCAAGCGTTGTTAATCGCGTCGGTTTCCGCGTGAAGCAGCGCGTTTTTGGCTTTTTCGCGGCGGTTGCGCCCTGTGGCGACGATTTCACCGTTGCGGACAATCACCGCGCCGACAGGCACCTCGTCGTCGTCAAACGCCTCCTGCGCCAGTTCCAGCGCCTTTTTCATAAAAAATTCTTTGCTATCCAATGCCGATAGCCCCCGTTAAGCCGAGAGAATCGGTGGGAATCAGATAAATCAGCATTTCCACAAGGAACACGGACAGGCTGACGATAATGCCCGGAGAGGTGAGCAGGGTTGTGATTTTTTCTTTAAAGCTGAGAATATCCGTGCCGGAGTAGGGGTTTTTGTCGGCGTTGCTCATGCGGAAAAAGCTTTTGTCCGTGCGCGCCAGATAGATAAACGACAGAATTCCCAGAATGTAGAACAGGCTGATAATCACCATAACAATCAGCATTGCCTGCTGCTCGTCGGGAATCGCGGTGCGGAGAAAGTCGGTGAGCACCGCGTAAAAGTTGTTGCCGAAGTGCAGAAGAACTGAGGGAATAATGGAATTTGCCTTGCAGTCCAGATAGCCGAAAATCAAGCCGAGCACAAAGGCAAAGACAATCTGTGTGGTGTTGCCGTGCATGGCGCCGAACACCAGCGCGGAAGAAAACACCGCAAAGGCGTCGCCGTATTTTCGCATGACGCCCATGAAAATGCCGCGGAACGCAAATTCCTCCGCAAGCGCCGGACAAATCGCCGTGCAGATAAAGCTGAGGAGCATTTCTATTCCGGTTTGCGAGTTTTCAATATCGGGCGCGTTGTTGTGCAGAGAAAACAGCGAAATATTGTTGTCAAACATCTGCGCAAGCTGATTGGCAATCATAGCCGCCGCCATGCCGAGCAGCAGCATGGGAACCAACTTTTTTAGCGGCACAAAGCTTTTCGGAATGGTGTCGCTGATTCTTCTGCGCGAGAGAATTCTGTAGAAAAAGCCGGCTATCAGCGGCGGAATCAGGATGCAGAGAATCTGAATGATGCTCTCAAGCGACGTCAAATTCTGCTCGGTGGCAATGCTTGCCAAGCCGACAACGCTTCCGATAATCAAGCTGCACACCATCATCAGTATGAAGTAGGTGAACACAAAAAAGCCAAGCCCGTTGGACGCCTTGCGCAGCGCGCGCTTTTCAACGGCTTTTGGGTCGGGAATCGCGGGATAAAAGTTCGGGTAGGGCGCGGGATAACCTGTCGGCGCCCGGAAAATTTCATTTTGCATAATATCACTCCTAGTTTATTGTATCATAATAATCGTCAGTTTTCAAGAGATAATATCACTATCAGACCTTTCGTTACAAGAATGTAAATTGACAAAGGGGTGGTTTAGTGGTAAAGTTAGACTAGATATGTGTGTAATGATACCCTTTTGTCAGAACAGGAGCTATTTTTATGATTACAGCCATGTTATTTGCGGGCGGATCGGGTGTGAGAATGCAGTCCTCCGATTTGCCGAAGCAGTTTTTGGAGGTCGGCGGCAAGCCGATTATCATTCACACGCTGCAGCACTTTGCGCGTCACGCGCAGGTTGACGCGATTGTCGTTGCCTGCAAGGAAGAATGGATTGACTATTTAAACGAGCTGATTGAGCAGTTTCATGTGCCGAAGGTCAGAGCGGTGGTTCCCGGCGGACCCAACGGCTTTGACTCCATTCATAACGGCGTGATGGCGACGGCGGAGTTTTCGCTCAACGGCGACGATATTATTTTGATTTGCGACGGCGTGCGTCCCATGCTTTCCGAGCGGCTGATTACCGACTGCATTGAGCACACCAAAAAGTACAAAACGGCGGTGCCCGTTATGCCGAGTATCGACTCGCTGCTCTACAGCACCGACGGCGAAACCTGCGGAAAAAGCTATGCGCGTAACACCATGTATATCACGCAGGCGCCGCAGGGCTACACAATGGAAAAAATCATGTGGGCGCATGAGGAAGCGTATAAGCGCGGAATCCTCAATCCCGTGTCCTCCAGCGAGTTGATTATCGAGTTGGGGGAGAAGGTACACCTGTTCAAGGGAGAGCGTTTCAATATTAAAGTAACGACCCCGGAGGACTTAATCACGCTCCGCTCACAATTCTATTATGAAAATTATAAGCGGTTCGCAAAGGAAGAACTGAAATATGGCATTTAAGGTACAGGCTTGCGTCAAAGCCTCCGTCTATTCCGATTTGGCGGAAATCGCCGCCTCTAATGTGGATTTTCAACAATTAAAGAATCAAAGCGTGCTGATTACCGGCGCAGGCGGCTTTATCGGTTTTTATCTCACAGCCGCGCTGCTGCTCCGCAACGATTTGTACGGCGACAACATTACCGTCACCGCTTTGGTGCGCAGCAGAGAAAAAGCGGAAAAGAAGTTCGGCGAACTGCTCAAAAGAGAGGACTTGACGCTCTGCGTGCAGGACGTCACGCAGCCGATTAAAGCGCCGCGGGCTGATTTTGTGATTCACGCGGCGAGTCAGGCGAGCAATATTCAGTTTGAAACCGACCCGGTCGGCACCATCAGCGCCAATTTGACCGGCACCGCGAATGTGCTGGAATTTGCCAAGAGCAGCGGCGCAAGGGCAACGCTGATTGTTTCCTCGCTCAAGGTCTACGGCGTAATTTACGGCGAAAAGGACAAAATCAGCGAGAGCGACAACGGCTACATCGACTTTACTTCTTATAAAAACTGCTACGCTATGGGCAAGCGCGCGAGCGAAACGCTGGCGGCAAGCTATTATAATGAATACGGCTTGCATGTCAAGCTGGCAAGACCGAGTTACATCTACGGCGCAAGCTCTTTGGAGGACGACCGCGTGTGGGCGCAGTTTATCGCGAATGTCGTCAGGCGTGAGAATATTCTGCTGAAATCCAACGGCGCGGCGAAGCGCTCCTTTTGTTATGTCACCGACACCGCAACGGCGCTGCTGTATATTTTGCTCAGCGGCGAGGACATCACGCCCTACAATATCGCGTATGAAAAGTCCGACGTCACTATTCGCGGCTTTGCAAAAAAGGCGTGCGAGGTGTTTCCGGAGCGGAACATGCGCCTGTCCTTTGCCAATCCCGCCGATGAAGAAGAGCCGCAGGAAACCGCCTCGCCGCTTAGACAGGTGCCGGAGGTGCTTGACAGCGGCAGATTGCTTGCGCTCGGCTGGCAGCCCAAGGTCGATTTGGCAGAGGGAATCCGCCGTGCGGTAGCGGTTTTGGAAGAAAATAATTAGATAATTTTGGGGTGCATTTGACAACAGCACCCCATATATGGTATGATATACAGAATACTGCAAACAGTTTCACTTTTTTATATGTGAGGGGAACGGATATGAATACCGCAATTATTTTGGCAGGCGGCGTAGGAAGCCGCATGGGTCTTGATTGTCCGAAGCAGTTTTTGGAGGTTGAGGGCAAGCCCGTGATTTCCTACTGCTTTGATATTTTTCAGAAACATTCTGAAATTGATAATATGGTTGTCGTTGTCAGCGAACAGTGGCAGCCGTTTGTGGAGGAGCATGCCGCGAAGTACGGCGTGACAAAAATCAAGGGCTACGCGCCCGCCGGCGAAACACGCCAACATTCCATTTATAACGGACTCAAATGCATTGCGCAGAACTGTCCCGGCACCGATATTGTGATTGTCCACGACGCGGCGCGTCCGCTGGTGTCGGACGAAATCATCTCCGCGTGCGTTCAGGGCGCAACGGAATATGACGGTGCCATGCCGGTGATTTCCGTCAAGGACACCGTTTACCAGAGCAAGGACGGCAAGACGATTGAGTGCCTGCTCAAGCGCAGCGAGCTGTTCGCGGGACAGGCTCCCGAAAGCTTTAAATTCCAAAAATACTATCAGATACATAACGAGGTCAGCGACGAGGAAATCGGCGCAACGGCGGGCAGCAGCGAAATTGCTTACCGCCACGGAATGGAAATCCGCATGGTGAAGGGCAGCGAACGCAACCTGAAAATCACCACCATTGAGGATTTGGAAACCTTTGAAACAATTTTGAAAGGCGGGATTTAAGATGGAAACCATGAAGGCAAGAGTGCTCAGAGAGGTCGGCAACTTAGAATACTGTGACTATCCCATGCCTGAGGTCAAGCCCGACGAGGTATTGTTCCGGGTGCGTGCCTGCGGCGTTTGCGGCTCCGATATTCCGCGCATTTTCGTCAACGGAACCTATCACTTTCCGACCATTCCCGGTCACGAGTTTGCCGGTGAGGTTGCGGGCGTCGGTGATGAAAAGAACAAGCACTTAATCGGCATGAGAGCCACCGTGTTTCCGCTGATTCCCTGCAAAAAGTGCGAGAACTGCAACCACGGCGATTTTGAAATGTGCAAAAGCTATGACTATCTCGGCTCGCGCAGTGACGGCGGTTACGCGCAGTATGTGCGTGTGCCGGTCTGGAACCTTGTTCCGATTCCCGATAACGTCAGCTTTGAGGTTGCGGCAATGACCGAGCCCTGTGCGGTTGCGCTGCATGCGCTCAGACGCGCGCAGATCGAGGTGGGGGATAACGTGGTTATCTTCGGTCCCGGCACCATCGGTATGCTGATTGCGCAGTGGGCGAGAGCCTGGGGAGCAAGAGTGCTGCTGGTCGGCACCGACGTGAACAACTGGGATTTTATTGAGGAACTCGGCTTCACCGAATACTGCAATTCCTCGCGCGAGAACGCGATTGAATGGGTTAAGAACATGACAAACGGCGTCGGCGCCGACATAGCGATTGAAGCGGTCGGTATTCCGCTGACGGCATGCAACTGTCTGGAAGCGGCGGCTTCCGGCGGCAAGGTGATTTTTGTTGGCAATCCCCACGGTGACTTCACCTTCCCGCAGAATACCTACTGGCAGATTCTCAGAAAGCAGCTCTCAATCTTCGGCACTTGGAATTCTTCCTACAGCGACACCCACAAGAGCGACTGGAACCTGGTGGTTGACGCGCTTTCCAAGGGCACGATTAACGCCGAAAAGCTGATTACCCACCGTTTTTCCCTGAAGGATATGGACAAGGGTCTTGACATTATGAAAAACAACAGCGAATTTTTCGCAAAGGTCATGGTATTGACCGACTGACAGGTTAGGTGTTAACATGAAAGGTATTTTGTCTCCGTCGCTGATGTGCGCTGATGTGATGAATCTTGAGCGCGAGTTGACGGTGCTGGACGAGTTGGGTGTGGAATACATTCATCTCGATTTTATGGACAACCATTTTGTCCCCAATATTACGCTTAACACAGATTTGATTAAAGCGACAAAGTCTGTGCTCAAGCACATGAAAAGGGATATTCACCTTTTGGCGTTTCAGCCGCAGCAGTATTTTGACGCGATGGAAATCGGTGAGGGCGACATTGTTTCGGTGCATTACGAGGCGTGTCCCGACGATTTGGCGCAGGTGCTTGCGGACATTCGCAAAAGAGGCGCAAAGGCGTTTATCGCCATCAGCCCCGACACCAAGCCTGAGGTCTTGAACGGTTATCTTGACAAGATTGACGGCGTTGTGGTCATGACGGTTTATCCGGGCTTTGCGGGCAGACCGATTGTTCCGGGCAGCATGGAAAAGCTTGCCGCGGTCAGAAAGCTGCTTGACAACAGCGGCTATGACCTGCTTATGGAGGTTGACGGTCACGTCAGCTGGGAGTTGTGCGCTCAAATGCGCGAATGCGGCGCAGACATGTTTGTCGCGGGTTCTTCCTCGCTCTATCAAAAAGGGCTTGACATGAAGGAAGCTGTTGCGCGCATGAGCGAGCTTGTAAAATAAGATTATAACCATTTGGGGTGTCTTTGTGGAATACCAAATTGAAGTCAAAGAGTTGTTGATTGAAAATGATAAGCTGACCATGACCGTTATGGGAACGCTGAACGACGAGAGAATCAACGCACACTTTGTTTCTAAGCCAAAATTAATTTTGCACTTTATCAACGGCAAAGAGGACAGAAGAATTCCGTTTGTTCTGACAAACGTCATACATACCGAAGGAAAGTGCTATTTTTCGGGCATGTATACCTATCGTCTTGATTTGCTGTTCTGGAAAACGAGCAAGCGCTTTATGCCCTTTGACATGTATTTTAATTTCAGCTTTGTCGATTATTATGAGGAAAAAATCGAAGCGAAATTTAAGCCGGATGTCTTACAGGCGGACAATAAGCTGTTCCGGCTGAAAGTATGCGGGAATCACTATTCCTTTAAGCCCGACAAAAAGGCAATTGTAAAATCTCCCGCCAGACGCTTTTTCGTAAAGCTGACGTCAAAGGTCATCAAGATTGTTCAATACCTGTTTGCGATTGTCATGCTCCCGCTCTTTGTCATTGACGCCGCGCTCCATTTTACCGGCGTGCTGCGGCTGCCGGCGCGGTTTAACGACGAAAGCCAATCCAAGCGCTTTATCGCGTTTATCCTGTGGCGCTTTTCCAACGTGTCCACCTGCAAGGTATCGCTGTGGACGTTCAAGCGCTGGCTGTTCAAGGGCTTTTACCGTTTCTTTAAGCTTTTCAAGGTTCAAAACAACCGCATTACCTTTATTTCGCTGAGAAGAAACGACATTTCGGGCAACTTTGCCTTTGTCTATGACAAAATTAAGGACGACAAAAATCTCGATATTCATTTTATTCTCAACGACCACACCATTTCGTTTATGACCATCGGGGAGATTATAGATTTCACCAAGTCCTGCGCGACGAGCAAAATCGTGGTGCTCGACGAATTCACTCCCATGATTCACTATATTGATTTGCGCAGGGAAACCAAGCTGGTGCAGCTGTGGCACGCCTGCGGCGCGTTTAAGACCTTCGGCTTTACCCGTCTTTCCAAGCCCAAGGGCTCGCCGCAGACCACCAGAAACCACCGCAGCTACGATTATGTAACCGTCAGCTCCACCTACTGCAAAAAGTGCCATTCCGAGGGCTTCGGTATTGCGACGAACAACGTGGTGGCAACCGGTATTCCGCGCACGGACGTGTTCTTTGACGGTAAGTATGCCGAGAGCGCACGGAAGAAATTCTTTGAAAAGTTCCCGAACTTTGCGGGCAAGCGGATTATCCTCTTTGCGCCCACCTTCCGCGGCACGGTCAAGGAGACCGCGTTCTATCCCACCGAGATGTTCGATGTGGAAAGAGTGTGCGAGAGTATTCCCGACGACTATGCGATTATCGTCAAGCACCATCCGTTCGTCAACGACGTGCAGCCGATTCCCGAAAAGTACCGCGACCGCGTGATAGATTTGTCATGCGACCCGGAGCTTAACGATTTGCTTTTTGTCACCGATTTGATTATCACCGACTATTCCTCGCTGGTGTTCGAGGCGTCGCTGCTTGACATTCCGATGATTTTCTTCGCCTTTGATTTGGAGAAATACATCAACGAGCGCGATTTCTACTTTGATTTTAAGGAATATGTCCCCGGCAAAATCGCCTACTCGCTCGACGAATTGATTGATTCCATCAACAAGCAGGACTTCTGCACCGAGAAGATTGCGCCCTTTGCGGACATGTTCTTTGACAACCGCGACGGTCACGCAACCGACCGAGTGGTGAAGCTGTTGTATGATAATTTAAAATAATGCTTGACAAGAAATAATTTATGCTGTATAATAGCAAAAGAAAATAAAGCAAAGCAGAAATGCTTTCACCTGTGGAGTACCGTCTGCACGGGTCAATACTCAGATTTTATGTGTATTGCTGCGCGGACGGAGTATTTCTGTCCGCGCTTGTTTTTGCTATTTTTATCTAACGCTTTGGAGGTGCTCAACCATCGGCAAGAAAGAAAACAACACACAGATTAACGAAGAAATCCGTGACAAAGAGCTGAGAGTAATCGGCTCGGACGGTCAGCAGCTTGGCATTATGTCCGCAAAGGACGCGCTTAATCTCGCAGAACAGAAAAATCTGGATTTGGTGAAGATTGCGCCGCAGGCAACTCCGCCTGTATGCAAAATCATGGACTACGGCAAATACCGTTTTGAACAGGCAAAGAGAGAAAAGGAAGCCAGAAAAAATCAGCACACCGTTGACATCAAGGAAGTCAGACTTTCTCTGAATATCGACACGCACGATTTTAACACCAAGCTTAACAACGCTCTCAAGTTCATCAAGCACGGCGACAAGGTAAAGGTATCCATCCGTTTCCGCGGACGTGAAATGGGTCATCCCGAAATCGGACTCGACACCATGAAGCGCTTTGCCGAGGCGTGCAGCGAGTTTGCCGTTGTGGAAAAGCCCGCAAAGCTGGAAGGCCGCAACATGTTAATGTTTCTTGCGCCAAAGCCCAACAAGTAATTCATTAAGGAGGATATAAATTATGCCTAAGATTAAAACACATAGCGGTGCGAAAAAACGCTTTAAACTCACCAAGAACGGTAAGGTTATCCGCGCTCACGCAAACAAGAGCCACATTCTGAACAAAAAGACCAGAAAGCGTAAAAGAGGACTTCGCCAGACCACAGTTGCTGACGTAACAAATACCGCTCAGATCAAGCGCCTGATTCCTTATAAATAATCACTGCTTGACAAACTAACTTAGAAATTATCGGAGGTAATAGATTATGGCACGAGTAAAAGGCGCGATGATGACTCGCAAAAGAAGAAAAAAAGTATTAAAGCTTGCCAAGGGCTACTGGGGTGCAAAATCCAAGCACTTCAAAATGGCAAAACAGGCGGTAATGAAGAGCGGCAACTATGCATATATCGGCCGTAAGCAGAGAAAGAGAGATTTCCGCCGTCTGTGGATCACCAGAATTTCCGCTGCCTGCAAGGCAAACGGCACCAACTATTCCACCTTTATGAACGGCTTGAAGAAGGCTGGCATTGTGCTCAACCGCAAAATGCTTTCCGAGATTGCCATTGCCGATCCCGCTGCCTTCACTGCTCTGGTTGAACAGGCAAAGAACGCATAATTGATGATAACTGTAACAGCGTTTGGGTTTTCCAAACGCTTTTGCTGTATTTGGAGACTGCTATGATTTCACTTTCCAGCAAGGATAACGCGGTGATTAAAAACGCCGTCAAACTGATAAAGAGCGCCAAGCACCGCCGCAGGGAAGGCTTGTTTATTGCCGAGGGTCTGCGCGTGTGTATGGACGCGGTGCGCAGCGGGGCAGAGATAAAGGCGCTTTTTATCACAGAGCAGGCGCTTGAAAAAAATCCCGCGGAAGCGGACGCGCTGCGGGCCGCCGCAGAGAAGGCTTATCTGCTTTCTCCGGCGCTTTTTGCCCATATCAGCGACACGCAAACCCCGCAGGGCGTGCTTTGCGTGATAAAAACACTTGACAAAACCGCTGAGTTTGATACAATTAAGATTGGCGGAAAATTCCTTGCGCTCGATAATGTGCAGGATCCCAACAATCTCGGCGCTGTTTTGCGGTCTGCCGAGGCTTTCGGCGTTTCGGGCGTGATTCTCTCCGGCGACTGCTGTGACGTTTTTAACCCGAAGGTAGTCCGGGGCAGCATGGGCGCTGTTTTCAGACTGCCTGTGCTCCATGTAGAATCCTTAGAGACATTTTTTGAACAGAATCCGCAGCTCAACACCTACGCTGCGGTGGTGCATGCTTCCGCCGAAAAGGTTACGGATATTTCCTTTTGCGAGCCTTGCGCGGTTGTTATCGGAAACGAGGGCAACGGCTTGAAGCCGGAAACCGTTGCGGCATGCAAGCACAGCATTACAATCCCCATGAACGGCAAGGCGGAGTCGCTCAATGCGTCCGTTGCCGCCGCGATTTTGATTTGGGAAATGGTAAAGTAAATGATTTCTGCAAACGCGAAGTATTGGATTTGGCTGACAAAGGCAATCGGCTATTGCACGCCCAAGGCAAAGGCGCTTTTGGAGCGCTATCCCGACATTTCTTCCTTTTTTGAGAATGTGAAAAAGGAAGCGAGGCTGTGCGGCATTTTTACGCCGAAGGAAGCGGACGCGCTGTGCAATGAGGAGTTGGCGCGGGACGCGGAAAAGGTGCTTCAGCGCTGCCGTTATCTCGGCGATTCCGTTCTTACGATTGACGACGAAGCCTATCCCGAACGGCTGTATCACATTTATAACCCGCCGGCGGTGCTTTATATCCGCGGCACGCTGCCGAATTTTGACAATCACCTTTCCATCGGCATTGTCGGAACGAGAAAGGCAACGCGCTACGGCGTGGAGAATTCCTATAAAATCGGTTATTCTCTCGCAAAATATAACGTGATTGTTGTCAGCGGCGGTGCGCTGGGCGTTGACTGCGCCTCTCACCGCGGCGTTCTGGCGGCAGGCGGTGTGACGGTTTGTGTGCGCGGCTGCGGTATTCACAATGATTATCTGCGCGATAACGCCGACATGCGCCGCTCCATCACCGGCAAGGGCGCCGTGATTTCCGAATATCTGCCCGACGAATCGGCAAGAAACTATTATTTTCCGCAGCGTAACCGTATTATCGCAGCGCTCTCCGACGGCGTTTTGCTGATTGAAGCGGGCGAGAGGAGCGGTTCGCTTATCACGGCGAATCTCGCGCTGGAAATGGGAAAGGATGTTTTTGCGCTTGTCGGCAACAACAGCCCGCAAAACAAGGGCTCCAATCAGCGTATCAAAGAAAATTCCGCCGCTGCGGTGACGGATTTTATGGATATTTTGGCGTACTATAACAATGATACGCCCGAAAACCTGTTTGACACGGACGAAATCTCCTTTGCGGATGTGGATTTTATCCCTGTCAAGCGGAGTGGTCAACAGCAGAAAAAGCAGCGCGCGCCTGAAAAACGTCCGTCTGCGCCAAAGCCTGTTGTGAAAGAAACGCAAAAGCCCGAACAACATAAAAACGTAAATTTGGAGGGCGACGCAAAAGCGGTTTATGAATCCCTTTCCGCTGAGCCCATTCATATAGATACCATTGCAGGCAACCTGAAGCTGCCTGTATTCAGGGCGCTTTCCGCCCTGACCCTGCTTGAAATGGAAGGTCTTGTTCAAGCGCATCAGGGAAGAAAATTCTCACTGAAATAGGAGGAAACTCATGTCAGATTTGGTTATCGTGGAGTCACCTGCCAAAGCAAAAACCATCAAAAAATATCTGGGCAGCGGTTACGAGGTTGTCGCTTCTATGGGACACGTGCGCGACCTGCCCAAGGCAAGACTCAGCGTTGACATAAAAAACGATTTTGCCCCGAAGTATGATATTATCAAGGGCAAGGAAAAGCTTGTCAAGGAGCTCAAAAGCCTCGCGCAGCAGAGCGACAGCGTATATCTCGCAACCGACCCCGACCGCGAGGGAGAGGCAATTTCATGGCACTTGGCATATATTCTCGGCTTGCCCGAAAATTATGCCCAGCGCGTGGAGTTTAACGAAATCACCAAGGCGGGCGTGCAAAACGGTATGGCGCACCCCCGTAAAATCAACGCGGATTTGGTGAACGCGCAGCAGGCGCGCCGCGTGCTCGACAGACTGGTGGGCTACAAGCTCAGTCCGTTTATCTCGCAGAAAATCCGCCGCGGACTTTCCGCGGGCAGAGTGCAGTCTGTTGCGCTGCGCATTATTGTTGACCGCGAGAACGAAATCAGAAAATTCAAGCCCGAGGAATACTGGACGATTGACGCGAAGTTTATCCCCAAGGGCAGCCGCAAGTCGTTTGCCGCTACGCTCTATTCCGACCAAAACGGCAAGCTGAAAATCACCAATCAGGAACAGGCGGACAAGATTGAAGCGGATTTGCAGGGCGCGGAATATGTCGTTACCAAGGTAAAAAACGGCACCCGCAAAAAATCGCCCGCACCGCCCTTCATCACCTCCACCTTGCAGCAGGAGGCTTCCCGGAAGCTCGGCTTCCAGTCACGCCGCACCATGCGCGTCGCGCAGGAACTGTATGAAGGCGTTGATATCGAGGGCATGGGCGCCACCGGTTTGATTACTTATATGCGTACCGACTCGCTGCGCGTTTCGCAGTTTGCCATTGACGAGGTGACAAAATATATTCAGGGCGCTTACGGCGATGAGTATCTGCCGCCAAAGCCGCGCTTCTTCAAGTCGCGCAACAACGCGCAGGACGGTCACGAAGCCATTAGACCGTCTATGCCGTCCTTAACGCCCGACAGCGTAAAAAGCAGTCTGTCCTCCGACCAGTATAAGCTTTACAAGCTGATTTGGAGCCGCTTTACCGCTTCTCAAATGGCGGATTGCGTGCAAAAGACCACGCAGGCGGATATTATGGCGAACGGCTACACCTTCAAGGCGTCCGGCTACCATGTTGACTTTCCCGGCTTTACCGCGCTCTATGTCGAGGGTAAGGACGAAGCGGAGGAAAAATCCTCTCAGCTTCCGCCGCTGCAAAAGGATATGCCTGTCAAGTGCAGGGAACTCAAAAAGAACCAGCACTTTACCCAGCCGCCCGCACGCTACACCGAGGCGTCGCTGATTAAAACGCTGGAGGAATACGGCATCGGCAGACCTTCTACCTATGCTGCCACCATCACCACCTTAACCAGCCGCGAATATGTCAAGCGCGAGGCAAAGAGCCTTGTGCCGACCGAATTGGGCGAGGTGATTACCCAGCTGATGAAGGAGCGTTTTCCCGACATTGTCAACGTGAAATTCACCGCCGAAATGGAAAACGATTTGGACAAGGTGGAGCACGGCGACGTGGAGTGGGTGCAGCTTTTGCGTGACTTCTACGGCGATTTTGAAACTACCCTGAAGGAAGCCAAAGCCGAAATGGAGGGCGTGAAGCTTAAACTCAAGGAGGATGAAACCGACATCATCTGCGACAAGTGCGGCAGAAAAATGGTCGTCAAGATGGGCAGATACGGCAAGTTTATTGCCTGTCCGGGCTATCCCGAATGTAAAAATATTCTCAAATATGTGGAAAAAACCGGCGTAAGCTGTCCCAAGTGCGGCGGCGACGTTATTGTTAAGCATACAAAATCCAAGCGCGTTTTCTACGGCTGCTCTAATTATCCCAACTGCGATTTCGTCAGCTGGAACGAGCCAACCAATGAAAGATGTCCGCAGTGCGGTCAGATTCTCTATAAAAAGAAGGGCAAAAAGCCCACGCTGTACTGCGCAAACACCGACTGCGGCTTTACCAAGGCGGTAAAGGCGGAAGAAAAAAATGAAGGTTAATGTTATCGGCGCGGGGCTTGCGGGCTGCGAGGCGGCAATGCAGCTTGCCAATCGCGGCATTTCGGTGCGGCTTTTTGAAATGAAGCCCCACAAACGCACCCCCGCCCATAAAACAGATTTATTCGGTGAGCTGGTCTGTTCCAATTCCTTAAAAGCCATGCGCGTTGAAAGCGCCGCAGGTCTTTTGAAGGGAGAAATGCGGCGGCTTGATTCCTTCCTGATGAAGTGTGCCGACAGATGTCAGGTTCCCGCGGGCGGCGCACTGGCGGTTGACCGCGACATTTTTGCGCATTTGGTGACAAAAGGCATTGAAAGCCACCCAAACATCACCGTAGTGCATGAGGAAATCACCGTGATTCCCGCCGACGGCGTGACCGTGATTGCCACAGGTCCCTTGACAAGCGACGCATTGGCTGAGGAAATCGAAAAGCGCTTCGGCAGCTCGCTTTCCTTCTTTGACGCGGCGGCGCCGATTGTCACCGCAGAGAGCATTGATATGGACTACGCCTTCACCGCGTCGCGCTATGACCGCGGCGGTGACGACGACTATATCAATTGCCCAATGAACAAAGAGGAATATGAAATCTTTTACAATGCATTGGTGAACGCCGAGCGTGCGCCGCTGCATGATTTTGACGTCAGCAATCCCAAGGTCTACGAAGGCTGCATGCCTGTTGAGGTTTTGGCGCAGCGCGGCGAAGGGACGCTGCGCTTCGGTCCGATGAAGCCTGTCGGTTTAATCAATCCGCGCACCGGGCACAGGGCGTGGGCGCTGCTGCAACTGCGCAAGGAAAACGCCGCCGGAACCATGTATAATCTGGTCGGGTTCCAGACAAACCTGAAATTTCCCGAACAAAAGCGCGTTTTCTCGCTCATTCCCGCACTGCACAACGCGGAGTTTGTGCGCTATGGCGTGATGCACCGCAACACCTTCCTTTGTTCGCCGCAGGTGCTGAACTCTGATTTTTCCGTAAAGGAAAATAACACCCTGTTTTTCGCCGGACAAATCACCGGCGTTGAGGGTTACATGGAAAGCGCCGCGTCCGGCATTATGGCAGGACTGAACGCCGCAAGGCTTGTGAACGGTCTTGAAACTCTCACGCTTCCGGCGGACACCATGATTGGCGCTTTGTCGCGCTATATTGCCGACCCAACCGTCAAAAAATTTCAGCCGATGGGCGCGAATTTCGGCGTGCTTCCCGAACTGCAAAACCGTCCGAGAGACAAGCGCGAACGCGCGGCAGCTTATGCAGAGCGTGCGCTTGCTTCATTAGATAAATTTCTTTCAGAGAATATTGGTGACTGATATGGATACGATTAAAATCATTGTTGACGCATTCGGCGGCGACAACGCGCCGCTGGAAATCATCAAGGGCTGCGCCGACGCGGTGCAGGAGCACGGTGTGGAAATTATTCTCACGGGCAAGGAGAGCGTCATCAGAAATGTGGCGGAGCAAAACAGCATTTCTCTCGACAAAATAGAAATCGAAAACTGCGACGACATTCTCACCATGCACGATTCCGCCGAAAGCGTGCTCAAAGCAAAAAAGGACAGCTCCATGGGCGCCGGACTGCGCCTGCTCAGCGAGGGCAGAGGCGACGCTTTCATCAGCGCGGGCAACAGCGGCGCGCTGTGCGTGGGCGCAACCTTGGCGGTAAAGCGAATCAAGGGAATCAAGCGCCCGGCGTTTGCGCCGGTGCTTCCGTCCGCAACGGGCTGTTTTATGCTTGTTGACGGCGGCGCAAATGTGGAGTGCCGTCCCGAAATGCTGCGTCAGTTTGCCGTGATGGGTTCTGTTTACATGCAGAAGGTCATGAAAATGGACAACCCGCGTGTGGGACTTGCCAATGTCGGCACAGAGGAGCACAAGGGCACCGAGCTGTACCGCGAAACCTACAAGATTCTCAAAGAGAGCAATCTCAACTTTATCGGCAATGTTGAGGGTCGTGATATTCCCAAGGGTGTGTGCGACGTTGTTGTCTGCGACGGCTTCATTGGCAACATGATTCTCAAAACCTACGAGGGTGTTGCGGCGGTTCTGATGAAAGAGATTAAAAACATGTTCGCGGGCAGCGTAAAGGGCAAGCTTGCTGCGGGTCTGCTTTTAAAGGACTTAAAGGCAATGAAAACCCGCTTTGATTACAACACCTACGGCGGCGCGCCGATTCTCGGTTCGTCCAAGCCGGTGTTCAAGGCGCACGGCGACGCCAAGGCGCGCACCATCAAGAACGCAATCGGTCTCTGCAAGGACTACGTTGAGGCGCACGCGATAGATGAAATTTCCACTTCATTAAAATAACGGAGACATGCATGGAACTGGAAGATAAAATCGGTTATCATTTTAAAAACAAAGAGCTGCTGACGACGGCGCTGACCCATTCGTCCTATGCGAACGAGCGCAAGTCGCAGCACATTCGATATAACGAGCGGCTCGAATTTTTGGGCGACGCGGTGCTGTCGATTGTCGTCAGCGATTATATTTTCAAAAATTGCCCGGAGTTGCCGGAGGGCGAGCTTACCAAGCTGCGCGCTTCGCTTGTCTGCGAAAAGTCGCTTTTTGACTTTGCCAAGCAGATTCAGCTGGGCAGCTACTTGCAATTGAGCAAGGGCGAGCGGCACAACGGCGGCGCACAGCGTCCGTCGATTGTTTCCGACGCATTTGAAGCGCTGATTGCGGCGATTTACATTGACGGCGGCATTGAGCCTGCCGCAAAGCACATTCTCAATTTTGTCGTTCCCGCCATTCAAAACCAAAAGAAAAAACGGGTCAAGGATTACAAAACCACCCTTCAGGAGATTATTCAGAAGAATCCCGGAGAAAGGCTGCAATATGTGCTCGTTTCGGAGAGCGGTCCCGACCACAACAAGCACTTTGTCTTTGAGGTGCACCTCAACAGCAATGTGATTGGCAAAGGCGGCGGGCGCAGCAAAAAGGAAGCGGAGCAGCAGGCGGCACGCGAAGCGTTGGAGTTGATGGGCTATTAAACGCGGCAATGTTTCGATTTTTATCCCGCATAACGGCTGCCCGCACAGGTGCAGCTTTTGCAATCAGAAGAATATCACAGGACAGCAAAGCCAGCCTTCGCCGGAGGAAGTAACGGCGATTCTAAAAAAAGCGGCGGGGGATTTGGGAGATTCTGCCAAAGAAGCGGAAATCGCCTTTTTCGGCGGCAGCTTCACCGCAATTGACAGGGATTACATGCTTTCTCTGCTCAGCGCGGCGCAGCCGTTTCTTGACGTTTTCTACGGCATCCGCATTTCTACCCGTCCGGATTACATTGACGAAGAAGTGCTGTCTGTTTTAAAGAATCACGGCGTTACGGCGATTGAACTGGGCGCCCAGTCAATGGATAATTCTGTTTTAGAATTAAATGAGCGCGGTCACACAGCGGAGGATGTTTATGCGGCTTCTCGCCTGATTCAATCCTACGGCTTTTCGCTCGGTCTGCAAATGATGACCGGGCTTTACGGCTCCACGCCCGAAAAGGACATGTTCACCGCGGAACAGTTTGTGAAAATCAAGCCGGAAACCGTGCGGATTTATCCCACTGTCATCATGAAAAACACTGCGCTGGCGGACTTTTTTTCAAGCGGCGCTTATGTGCCGTACACGCTTGATGAATCGGTGGATTTATGCGCCGGGCTGATTCTTCTGTTTGCAAAGGCTGACATCAAACTTATCCGTCTGGGACTGCATTATTCCGACAGCTTGGTCGAAAACAGTCTCGGCGGCAACTATCACCCTGCCTTTAAGGAGCTGTGCGAAAACAAAATTTTCTTCGACAGCTTTTTGAAAAAGGCGCGGCAGCTTGACACCAAGCATGTCACGGTGACACTTCACCCAAAGTCCCTTTCAAAATTTGTGGGACAGAAAAAATGCAATTTAGAGCGGCTCGGCGCAATGGGGTACACGCCGCAGCTTCGATTTGACGATACATTAGGTAAGTATGATTTAGGGGTATGCAATGCGACTGAAATCACTGGAAGTTCACGGGTTTAAAACCTTTCCCGATAAAACGAAGTTAAGCTTTGAGAGCGGCATAACCTCGGTTGTCGGTCCGAACGGTTCGGGCAAGAGCAACATCAGCGACGCCATTCGCTGGGTGCTGGGTGAGCAGTCACCGAAAAGCCTGCGCTGTTCGCGTATGGAGGACGTTGTGTTCAACGGCACCGACAACCGCAAAAAGACAGGATATGCCGAGGTCACGCTCAACATTGACAATTCCGACCGCTTTCTCGATTTCAACGGCGACGAAATCGCCGTTACCCGCCGCTATTACCGCAGCGGTGAAAGCGAATATCTGATTAACAAGGCGGCTGTCAGACTCAAGGATATCAACGAGCTGTTTATGGACACAGGCTTGGGCAGAGATGGCTATTCCATGATCGGACAGGGCAAAATTGACAGCATTGTTTCCTCCAAGAGCGAGGACAGGCGCGAGATTTTTGAAGAAGCGGCGGGTATTTCCAAATACCGCTACCGCAAAATCGACGCGGAGCGCAAGCTGAAAAACACCGAGGACAATCTGCTCCGTCTGCGCGATATTGTCACCGAACTGGAGGAGCGCGTCGGTCCGCTGAAAAAGCAAAGCGAAAAGGCGCAGAAGTTTTTGGAATACGCCGAAGAAAAGCGCGGTCTTGAAATCGCGCTCTGGCTGCTCACGCTCGATAAATCACAGGCGAGTATTAAGCAGCAGGACGAGAAAATCTCCATTGCCAAGGCGCAGTATGACGACGCGGAGCAGGCGTTGGAGGACATTCAGACAGAAACCGAGGAACTGTATGTTAAAAACGGCGAGCTTGCCGCAAAAGCGGAGGCTATCCGCGGACAGATTTCCTCTCTCGACAGTGAAATTGCCGACAAGAACGCGCAGATTTCCGTTGCGGAGAACGATATTCTTCACAACACCGAGAATATCGGGCGCGTCAAGGCGGAAATTGAACAAGCGGATAAAAACGCAGAGGAATATGAAAAAAGCATTGCCGAAAAACAAGAGCGCATTGCGGTGCTCGACAACGAGATTATCACCAAGCAGAAGAAATATTCCGAAGCGAGCGAACAGCTGAATGAAATTAACTTTGACGCGGGCAAAAGCGGCGACGCGCTGCAGGCGCTTTCCGCCGAGGTTACCCGCCTGACGGCGCAGTCGGCGGACGAGCGCGTCATTGAAATGACATCAGAAAGTTCTATTGCGGAACTTTCCGCCCGCATTGAAAGCCTGCGCGAAGCTAACGGCGGAAAAGCTGAGCAGAAAAAGGATTTAACCGAGATTCTGGAAAAATATAACGCCGATATTCTTTCCTGCGAGGAAGCGCTGTCGTCGCTCTCCAACTCAATCGACGGGCTTTCCATGAAGCTTGAAGCCAAAAACAAAAAGCGCGGCGAGCAAAAATCCCTGTGTGACAAGCTGACGCTCGACGTCAGGGAAGCGCAGCGCAAAATTGTTTTTCTTGACAACATGGAGCGCAACATGGAGGGCTTTCACAAAAGCGTTAAGCAGGTGATGAGCGCCGCCTCTAACGGCAGACTGCGCGGTGTGTTTGGTCCTGTCTCCCGCGTTATTTCCGTTCCGCGGCAGTATGCCACGGCGATTGAAATCGCGCTGGGCGCCGCCATGCAGAATATCGTTGTCGGCAGCGACGAGGACGCAAAGCAGGCGATTCGCTATCTGAAATCCACCGACGGCGGCAGAGCGACGTTTTTGCCGCTGAACACCATCAAGCCGCGTGAGCTCAGAGAAAACAATCTCGACGATTGTTACGGCTACGTCGGCATTGCGGCGCAGCTTTGCACCTGCGATAATAAATTCAGCAATATTTTATATAATTTGTTAGGAAAAATCGTCATTGCGGAGGACTTGAACAGTGCCGCCGCGATTGCGAAAAAATATTCCTACCGCTTTAAGGTCGTCACCCTCGACGGTCAGGTGGTAAACGCCGGCGGTTCGCTCACGGGCGGTTCTCTGGCAAAAAGCACCGGTGTTTTGAGCCGTGCCGCTGAAATCGCGCAGCTACGGGAACAGACCGAACAGCTCGGCGCAAGGCTGCGGCAGGGTGAAGCGCTGTTGGAACAGCTTAACCGCGAGTATTCCGCTGTTGAAGCCGAGGTGCTCGGCGCACAGGCGGAGCTCTCTAATCAGCAGCAGAATCTTGCCCGTTTGGGAGCGGAAAGGCGCGCCTGCGAAAATGAACTGCAAATGCTCACCGACAGCGCACAATCCGCCGAAACGGAAATTGCGGAGATGTCGCAGCGCATTGAGGGTCTGAAAGTCAGCCGCGACCAAGCCCGCGCAAGGCTTTCCGAACTCAGTGAAAAAATCATCGCGGCGGAGCAGAAGGTCACCGCCGTTTCCGGCGACCGCGCCGTGCTGACAAAAAAGCGCGAGGAGTTGACCGCTGCGCTGCAAAATATTCGCCTTGAAATCGTCACCGCCCAAAAGGACATTGACGCACTCAACGCGGAAATCGTGTTTGCGAAAAATTCGGGCACCGGCATGGACGCTCGAAAGGCGGAGCTAAACGCGCAAATCGCGGCGTTTGAAGGCGCGACAAAGGAGAAAAAGGAGCAGATTTCCCGCCTGAACGGAGAAATCGACAAGCTGAAAAGCACCCAAGCCTCTCACGCGCAGCAAATTGACGCTATCACCGAACAGCGCAATCTGCTTGAAAAGCGCAGTGTGGAAATCCGCGCAATGGAGCGCAGCAAGAACACCGAGCGCGAAAATTCCGGCAGGGAATTGGCGAGGCTTGAGGAGCGCAAAATCAATTTGCAGCGCGATTATGACAACATCATTTCCAAGCTGTGGGACGAATATGAACTGACCCGCCGCGAAGCCGAGAAAATCGCCATTGAAATTGAGGATCAGCCCGCCGCGCAAAAGCGGCTGACGAGCCTGAAGCAGAGCATAAAGGCGCTGGGCAACGTCAATGTTTCCGCGATTGAGGAATACAAGGAGGTTTCCGAGCGCTATGAGTTCATGAGCGTGCAGGTTGCCGACGTGGAAAAATCCAAAAGTGAAATCGAGCGTCTGATTACCTCTCTCACCAAGCAGATGAAAGAGGTGTTTGTCGAGAGCTTTGAGCAAATTAACCGCAACTTCACCTTCACCTTTAAGGAACTGTTCGGCGGCGGCACCGCCTCGCTTTCGCTTTCCGACCCCGAAAATATTCTCACCAGCGGTATCGACATTGTGGTGCACCCGCCGGGAAAAATCGTTGTCCACCTCGACGCGCTTTCGGGCGGCGAGAAGGCGCTTGTCGCGATTTCGCTCTACTTTGCGATTATGAAGGTGCGACCCGCGCCGTTCTGCGTAATGGATGAGATTGAAGCCGCTCTTGATGATGTAAACGTCAACCGCTTTGCAAGCTATTTAAGACGGATGACCGACAAAACGCAGTTTATTCTGATTACCCACCGCCGCGGCACGATGGAGGAAGCCGACGTGCTCTACGGCGTCACCATGCAGGACGAGGGTATTTCCAAGCTGCTTGAACTGCGCTCAACCGAGGTTGCGGAAAAATTAGGTATCAAATCAAATTAATATATAAAGGAATGATTTTATGGGATTATTCAGTAAGATAAAGGAAGGTCTGAAAAAGACCAGAACCGCCTTTAAGGGACAAATCGACATGGTTGTCAACTCCTTCCAGACCATTGACGAGAATTTTTTCGACGAACTGGAAGAGGTGCTTGTCATGGGCGACGTCGGCGTTGCCACCGCTAACAAAATCTGCGGCGAGCTGCGTTACCGCGTCAGAAAAGAGGGTATCACCAATCCGCAAAAGACAAAGGACCTTTTGGCGAAAATCATCACCGAAATGCTTGAGGGCGACGCTTCGCTTGACCTTTCCACCAAACCGTCAATCATTCTGGTAATCGGCGTTAACGGCGTCGGCAAAACCACCACTATCGGCAAGCTTGCCAAGCAGCTTTCCGACCAGGGCAAGTATGTGCTGCTCGCGGCGGCGGACACCTTCCGTGCGGCGGCGATTGACCAGCTTGACATTTGGGCGCAGCGCAGCGGCTGTGAAATCATCAAGCAAAACGAGGGCAGCGACCCTGCGGCGGTTATTTTTGACGCGATTGCGGCGGCAAAGGCGAGAGGCGCGGATGTGATTATCTGCGACACCGCCGGACGTCTGCACAACAAAAAGCACCTGATGGACGAGTTGGCAAAAATCAACCGCGTTATCGACAGAGAATTGCCCGACGCGGCAAAGGAAAAGCTGTTGGTGCTCGACGCTACCACAGGACAAAACGCCGTCAATCAGGCGGAACAGTTCAGAGAAGCCACCGGAATCACCGGTATCGTCCTCACCAAGCTTGACGGCACCGCAAAGGGCGGCGTTGTGCTGGCAATTAAAGAGGGACTGGGAATTCCCGTGAAGTATATCGGCGTCGGCGAGCAGATTGACGATTTGCAGCCGTTTGTCGCAGGGGACTTTGCGCGCGCGCTTTACGCTCCCGCGGAATCCGAATAAGCGAGAGGAACACTATGAAATTTATTATTGCAACCAACAACGCCAAAAAGCTGATTGAAATGGAGCGGATTCTCAACCCGCTCGGCATTGAGGCAGTTTCAGCGAGGGACGCGGGCGTGGTGCTTGACGAGGTTGACGAAACCGGCACTACCTTTCAGGAAAATGCGTTTTTAAAGGCGAACGCGGCGTTTGAAAAAACAGGTATGCCCGCTGTTGCCGATGATTCCGGCATTTGTGTGGACGCGCTCGGCGGCAGACCCGGTATTTTCTCGGCGCGTTATTGTCCCGAACTGTGTGTGACCGATGAGGACAGAACGCAGCGCATTTTGGACGAAATGCAGGGCGTTCCCGAAGGACAGCGCGGCGCACACTACACCTGCGCTATCTGCTGCATTTTGCCCGACGGCAGCAAGATTGAAATCGAGGAAATCTGCGAGGGCACCATCGGCTATGAATTTATCGGTGACGGCGGCTTCGGCTATGATCCGATTTTCATGCAGGGCGACAAAACCTTTGCACAGCTTTCCGCCGAAGAAAAAGATAAAGTAAGTCACCGCGGCAAAGCGCTGCGCAAGCTGAAGGCAGCGCTGGAAGCGTATATGAGAGGATAAACTATGCTGACAAGTAAACAAAGAGCGTATTTAAGAGGACTCGCCAACAATCTTGAAACCATTTTGATTGTCGGCAAGGGCGAAATCACCGATAACATTATTATGCAGGCGGACACTGCCCTGACCGCGCGTGAACTGATAAAGGGCAAGCGGTTGGAAACAAGCAGCTATTCCGCGCGTGAGTGCGCTGATTTGCTCGCGGAAAAATGCGGCGCGGACGTGGTGCAGGTAATCGGCTCCAAGTTTGTGCTTTACAGACCGAATCCCGACGAGCCGGTGATTAAGCTGCCGAGGGCAAAACAGTGAGCCGTATCGGCATTTTCGGCGGCACCTTCAATCCCGTTCACAACGGACATGTGCTGCTGTGCGAATACTGCAAAAGGGAACTTTTGCTTGACAAGGTGCTGCTGATTCCCGACAACACGCCGCCGCACAAAATCAGCCCTGATTTGGCAGGCGGCAGCGACAGACTGCAAATGTGCCGCCTTGCCGCAAAGCAATTTCCGTGGCTTGAAGTGTCGGATATTGAACTGAAACGCGAAGGAAAAAGCTATACGTATGAAACGCTTCTTTCTTTGAAGGAATTATATCCGTCGGATGAATTGTTTCTTATCACAGGAGCGGACATGTTTCTGACTTTGCACGAGTGGAAGAATCCCGAAACGATTTTCCGCTGCGCGTCGCTGATTGCGGTGCCGCGTGATTCCTCGGACAAGGAGAAGCTCACGGACTATTATCATCAGGTGATTGAACCGATGGGGGCAAGGGCAATGGTTTTGGACGAGCCTGTTATGGAGGTTTCTTCCACCTTTATCCGCTCTCATATCGGCGACAGCGAGGCGCTTTCTTCGCTGCTTCCGACGCAGGTTTATGACTATATTTGCCAAAAGGGATTGTACCGGAAAAAGGAAATGGACTATCAAAGCATTATCAGAGAATTGATGGGGGACTACCGCTTTACCCACAGCGTGAATGTGGCGCAGGAAGCGGTCACGCTCGCAAGGCTGTATGGCGCCGACGAGCACAAGGCGTATGTTGCGGGTATTCTGCACGACGTCACCAAGGAAATCCCGCACGAAGAACAGTTGCAAATTATCAAAGACGGTGGTATAATACTTGATAATGTGCAGCAAAACGCGCCGAAGCTGTGGCATTCCGTCAGCGGCAGCGTGTATGTCCGCACCAAGCTGGGCGTCACGGACGAGGATATTATTAACGCCATCCGCTATCACACCACCGGCAGAGCGGGCATGTCGCTGCTCGAAAAAATCATCTACACCGCCGACTACACCTCCGCCGAGCGCAATTATAACGGCGCGGACGTTATGCGCGAAAAGTCGCGGAAAAGCCTGGAGGAAGCAATGATTTTCAGCTGCCAGTTTACGCTGCAAAATCTTTCCGCAAAGGAAGCGGCAATTCACCCCGACCAGTTATTTTGCTATAACGACCTTGTGTTAAACAGGAAAGGATAAAACTATGACATCTTATGAACAGGCGATTCTTGCGGTCAAAGCGCTTGACGGCAAAAAGGGTCTTGATATACAGGTTATCGAAATCAGCGATATTTCCGTTTTGGCGGACTACATGGTCATTGCCACCGGCAGCAGCTCCACACACGTCAAGGCGCTTGCCGACGAGGTGGAATATCAGCTGGACAAGCAGGGCGTGTCCGTCAGCCATATTGAGGGCTACCGCTCTAATACGTGGATTTTGCTCGACTATGTGGACGTGATTGTCAACGTGTTTGACGAGGAAGCCCGCGAGTTCTATGACCTTGACAGAATGTGGCAGGACGGAAAGCCCGTTGATATCAGCGACATTCTCAAAGAAAACTGAGTTGATTAAATCTCATGGAGGGATTATTTTGAAATATAATCATCAGGCTATCGAGCCAAAATGGCAGAAAATCTGGGAGGATAAGGGCGTGTTCCACGCCAGCGACGACACTTCCAAGGAGAAGTTTTACGCGCTGATTGAATTCCCTTATCCGTCGGGTCAAGGCTTGCACGTAGGACATCCGCGTCCCTACACCGCGCTTGACACGGTTGCCAGAAAGAAAAGACTGCAGGGACTCAATGTGCTCTATCCCATTGGCTGGGACGCGTTCGGTCTGCCCACCGAAAACTACGCGATTAAAAACCACATTCATCCTGAAATCGTCACCAAAAACAATATTCAGCGCTTTAAAAAGCAGATTCAGTCCTTGGGTATTTCCTTTGACTGGAGCCGCGAGGTCAACACCACCGACCCTGAATACTATAAATGGACGCAGTGGATTTTCATTCAGCTTTTTAAGCACAATCTCGCCTATAAAAAAGAGATGAACGTCAACTGGTGTACCTCCTGTAAATGCGTTCTGGCGAACGAGGAGGTTGTCAACGGCGTTTGCGAGCGCTGCGGCAGCGAGGTTGTCCACAAGGTAAAATCCCAGTGGATGCTCAAAATCACCGAGTATGCCGACCGCCTGATTAACGACTTGGATTTGGTCAACTATCCCGAGCGCGTTAAGGCGCAGCAGAAGAACTGGATTGGCAGAAGCACCGGCGCAGAGGTTGATTTCCAAACCACTACCGGCGACACCCTGACTGTTTACACCACCCGTGCCGACACACTCTACGGCGCAACCTATATGGTTATTTCTCCTGAGCACCCGCTGATTGAAAAGTGGGCGGACAAGCTTTCCAACATGGACGACATCCGCGCATATCAGGCGGCAGCCGCGAGAAAATCCGACTTTGAGCGCACCGAGGTTGCCAAGGATAAAACCGGTGTGAAGCTTGAGGGCGTTCGCGCGATTAACCCTGTTAACAACAAGGAAATCCCGATTTTTATTTCCGACTACGTGCTGGTTTCCTACGGCACCGGCGCGATTATGGCGGTTCCCGCGCACGATACCCGCGACTGGGAATTCGCTAAGAAATTTGATTTGCCGATTATTGAGGTCGTTAAGGGCGGCAACGTGCAGGAGGAGGCGTTCACCGATTGTGCCACCGGCGTGATGGTGAATTCCGGTATGCTCGACGGCTTGTCTGTTGACGACGCAAAGGTAAAGATTATTGATTGGCTGACCAAAGAAGGCAAGGGTCACGCCAAGGTGAATTATAAGCTGCGCGACTGGGTGTTCTCCCGCCAGCGCTATTGGGGCGAGCCGATTCCGATTGTGCACTGCGACAAGTGCGGCTATGTGCCGATTGACGAGAGCGAGCTGCCCTTAAAGCTGCCGATGGTGGAAAGCTACGAGCCCACCGACAACGGCGAATCTCCGCTTGCCAATATGACCGACTGGATTAAAACCACCTGTCCCAAGTGCGGCGGCGCAGCCCTGCGCGAGACAGACACCATGCCCCAGTGGGCGGGTTCTTCGTGGTACTATCTGCGCTATATGGATCCCCACAACACCGAAGCGCTGGCTTCCAAGGAAGCCCTCAACTACTGGTCGCCTGTTGACTGGTACAACGGCGGCATGGAGCACACCACGCTTCACCTGCTTTACAGCCGCTTTTGGCATAAGTTCCTCTTTGACATCGGCGTTGTTCCCACGCCGGAGCCCTATGCAAAGCGTACCTCTCACGGCATGATTCTCGGTGAGAACGGCGAAAAAATGAGCAAGTCCCGCGGCAATGTCGTCAACCCCGACGAAATCGTGGAGGAATACGGCGCCGACACCATGCGTCTGTATGAGATGTTCATCGGCGACTTTGAAAAGGCTGCTCCGTGGAGCCCTGCGAGTATTCGGGGCTGCCGTCGTTTTATCGAGCGTTACTGGAACCTGCAAAGTATTCTGATTGACGGCGATTCTATTCGTCCCGAGTTGGAAGCCGCGTTCCACAAGGCGATTAAAAAGGTCGGAGACGACATTGAAAACATTAAGTTCAATACCGCGATTGCCGCATTAATGGCATTGATTAACGACATTACCAACCTCAAAACCATCAACAGGGAAGAGCTGCGCGTGTTCTCCATTCTGCTCAATCCCTTTGCGCCGCATGTGACCGAGGAGGTCTATGAAGCCAACAAGCTTGGCGAGGGTATTCTTGCCGAGGCACAGTGGCCGGAATATGACGAATCAAAGTGTGTTGAGGAGAGCGTTGAAATTGTCGTGCAGGTCAACGGCAGAATCAAGGCAAAGCTGAATGTTTCTGTCAACGCGGACAAGGAAGAAATGCTCGCGCTTGCCAAGGCGAATGAGAAAGTAGCGGCGGCGCTTGACGGAATGTCGGTTTTGAAGGAGATTGTTGTTCCTAAAAAGCTCGTTAATCTCGTTGTAAAGCCGAAATAAAATTAATTTCTTCTAAATTTCTACAATTCTATTGACAATAAACGCTACATATTGTATAATAGTCACTGCAAATTATGCAAATTACCCATGCCGTTTGGCAGATGGGAGGGAAGATAGATGGCAGAGATTAGATTGAAAGAGAATGAATCTCTTGAAAGTGCTTTAAGACGATTCAAAAAGCAGTGTGCCAGAGCTGGCGTTATTGCTGAGGTTCGCAAAAGAGAAGCTTATGAAAAGCCCTCTGTAAAGCGTAAAAAGAAATCCGAAGCAGCTCGCAAACGCAAATACAGGTAACCAAACAGGCGGACAGAGCATTCTGTCCGCTTTTGTTGTTTATTTTATCAACTAAGGTGATTGTAATGAAAAGAATTCTTGTTTTGCTCGGCCCCAACCTCAATATGGTCGGCATCCGCGAAAAAGGCGTCTACGGTACAGAAACCGCCGAAACGATCGAGAGCGAAATCCTCGCGTTTGCCGAGGACAACGATTTTGAAGCGGAGGTGTATCAATCAAACCACGAGGGTGATTTGATTGACAAAATCCATGAATCCCGTCTGAGCTTTGACGGTGCGGTGATTAACGCAGGCGCGTTGACCCACTACAGCTATGCTCTGCGCGACGCAATTGCGGCAGTAAACATTCCGTATGTGGAGGTTCACATGTCCAACATACACGCGCGCGAGGAATTCCGCCGGCATTCGGTGATTGCGCCCGTGTGCGCAGGACAGATTGCGGGCTTTGGCAAGCACAGTTATTTTCTCGCAATTTCGGCATTAAAGGACTTGATTTGATGAAAGAATTATTCGAAAACAGAATTAACGGATTAAGAGCGGTGCTCGGCGGTTCACACGAAGCGCTGCTTGTTACAAACGAAGTGAACATCGGTTATTTCACCGGCTTTTTCCACAGCGAAGGCGCGCTGCTTGTCACGCAGAACACCGCGACGCTGTTGGTGGATTTCCGCTATTTTGAAGCGGCGCAGAACAAGTCGCACGGCTGCAAGGTCGTTTGCTTTGAAAGACTCTCCGAAAGCCTGCTTTCCGCTTTGACAGACGAGAGCATTGACGCGGTTTTGGTGGAAGCAGACCACATGACGCTGAGCCGTTACAGCCTTTTTAAAGAAAAGCTCTCTGAGCATGGCATTGAATTGGTGACAGGGGATAAACTCGACAAGCAAATCGGCGACATCCGCGTTATTAAGGACGAAACCGAGCTTGACAGAATCGCCGCCGCGCAGAAAATTGCCGAGCAGGGTTATCTTGAAATGCTCAACTACCTCAAGCCCGGCGTAACCGAGCGTGAAATCTCCGCTCGGCTGGAATTTGAAATGAAGCTGCGCGGCGCGGAGGACATTTCCTTCAGCTTAATCACGATTACAGGAAAAAAGACCTCGCTGCCGCACGGCGTGCCGTCAGATGATGTTGTGCGTGAGGGCGACTTCTTCACCGTTGATTTCGGCGCAATGTATGAGGGCTATCACAGCGATACCACCCGCACTGTGGCAATCGGTTCCGCTACCGATAAAATGCGCGAAATCTATGATATTGTTTTACAGGCGCAGTTAAAGGCGCTGGAGGCGGTCAAGCCCGGCGTCAAGTGCAGTGATGTGGACAAAACCGCGCGCGATATTATCACACAGGCGGGCTACGGAAAGTTCTTCGGTCATTCCACCGGTCACGGCGTAGGGCTTGATATTCACGAGCTGCCCTATGTGTCGTCCCGCAGCGACGCGATTTTGCAGCCGAACATGGTGATTACCGACGAACCCGGCATTTATCTGCCCGGAGAGTTCGGCGTGCGCATTGAGGATATGCTCTGCGTAACCGAAAACGGCTATCATAATTTCGTAAATTTGCCAAAGGAATTGATAATTCTTTAAAACACTTGCTTTTTTTGGCATAATTATGTATAATACTCTTAACCATGACTGGTATGACAAAATTCACAGGAGGTAATTCAAATGATTTCAGCAGGTGATTTCAGAAACGGCGTAACATTTGAAATGGACGGACAGGTGGTTTCCATCATCGAGTTCCAGCACGTTAAACCCGGTAAGGGCGCTGCGTTCGTCAGAACAAAAATCAGAAACGTGATTACAGGCGCTGTTGTTGAAAAGACTTTCAACCCCAACGACAAATATCCCACCGCATTCATTGAGAGAAAAGATATGGAGTACAGCTATTCCGACGGCGATCTCTACTACTTCATGGATACCGAAACATGGGAGCAGATTCCGATTAACAAGAGCGTGCTCGGCGACAACTTCAAGTTTGTCAAGGAGAACATGGTCTGCAAGATTCTCTCCTACAAGGGCAACGTGTTCGGCGTTGAGCCGCCCAACTTTGTTGAGCTGCAGGTAACCAAGACCGATCCCGGCTTTAAGGGTGACACCGCTACCAACGCTACCAAGCCCGCTACCCTGGAAACAGGCGCGGAGATTAAGGTTCCGCTGTTCATCGACGAGGGCGAGGTTATTCAGATTGATACCCGCACCGGCGAATACATGGGCAGAGCATAATTTGGAGTAAGCTATGGATTTAACTGAGAAGATTGCTTATATCAAAGGCTTGGCAGAGGGTCTTGCGCTCGACGAAAACAAGCCGGAGGTAAAGGTGCTGAACGCGATTATCGACCTTCTGGACGATATGGCATATGACGTTCAGGATATGCAGGAGCTCTATGACGAGCTCAGCGAGCAGGTTGACGAAATCGACCATGATTTGGCTGACGTTGAAAACGAGGTCTATGATGAGGATTACGACGACGAGGACGATTATGACGACTTCGACGACGAAGAAAATCCCTTCTATGAAGTGACCTGCGCCGCCTGCGGCGAAAAGATTCATGTTTCCGAGGATGTGCTCCTTGAAGGCGAAATCAATTGTCCCAACTGCGGCGAGCTGCTTGAATTTGACTTTTCCGATTTGTTTGAGGAGGACGAGGATTGCGACGCTGATTGCGATTCCTGCGGCGCCAAGGACAGCTGCGAGAAGAAAGACGAGAGCGAAAAGCAAAACGAAAACGAAAGCGAAGAGAAATAATTTCACAGGAATTCACCCCTTGTATAGTATGTACGAGGGGTGTTTTTTTGGTTGCAAAAAGAGTCAAGCGGCACAGGAGGGGAAAAAGGCGCAAGCGGTTTTTGGTGCTTTTTATTCTTTTGCTGCTGCTGTTTTGGGGAATCCGCTGCTTTGAAAAAAAGGCTTCAACCTTCAGCAAATCCTACCTGCCCGCCTTTGCGCGCCAGGTGACGACCGACGCGGTTTGCAGCGCGGTGGAAAAGGTGATTGGCGGAGGAGAATTCTCATACGAGGATTTAACTACGCTCCAATATCACGACGGTTCCGTCAGCGCCGTAGAAACGAATTCCGAAAAAATCAACCTGCTCAAAGCCCGCGTTGTTGCCGCTGCGGAGGAGGAAGCGGAAAAAATCCATAACAGCGCCATGCATGTTCCGCTCGGCGCGTTCACCGGGCTGACCCTGATTGCCAACTACGGTCCGCGGATTCCGCTGACCTACTGCATCACAGGCAGCTTTTCGGCGGAACTGCAAAGTACCTTTGAGGAGGCGGGAATTAACCAAACCGTTCATCACATCAAGCTCGTTGTCACGTCCTCGATTGTCACCGCGTCCGTGGATTATAAAGATACCTTGACCTTCTCCACGGATTTTGAAATCGCGCAGTCTGTGCTCGTGGGAGCGATTCCCACAACATATGGTGGATATTACACGCCGATTCGCTGATAAAAGCCGAAATATTGTGGAAAAATATATTGAAATGCCCTTGCAATTGTGATATAATCTATAAGTTAGAAAATAATTACAATGGGCAAGGAGGCGTTTGTTTGGCGGAGAATATCATTAAAGCGGAGCAGCTGTCCGAAAAACAGTCGGAATATATCAAGCTGATTGCCGAAATTATAGAAATTCGCAAACGCGGCGAAAAGCCCATTGCGTTTGTCCGCACCTACGGTTGTCAGCAGAATGTTGCCGATAGCGAAAAAATCAAGGGAATGCTCAGTGAGGCGGGCTTTGATTTTTCCGATTCTCCCGACGACGCGGATTTTATTTTATTCAACACCTGCGCCGTGCGTGAGCACGCCGAGGACAGGGTGTTCGGCAATGTCGGCGCGCTGAAAAACCTAAAGAGAAAGCACCCGCAGGTTCTAATTGCGCTGTGCGGCTGCATGATGGAGCAAGAGCACGTTGCCAACCGCATTTACAACAGCTTTCCGTTTGTGGGCTTGGTGTTCGGCACCCATTCGCTGCACCATTTTCCCGAGTTGCTTTATACGTCCTTGGTTGACGGCAAGCGTGTGTTTGAGCGCGGCAACGACGACAAAAAAATATATGAGGGCTTTCCCGTTCACCGCGACGGCATTTTTAAGGGCTGGCTGCCGATTATGTACGGCTGCAACAACTTCTGCACCTACTGCATTGTGCCGTATGTCCGCGGCAGAGAGCGCAGCAGAGAAAAGGACGTGATTCTCAAGGAAGCACGCGAGATGATTGCAAGCGGCTATAAGGACATCACTCTGCTCGGTCAGAACGTGAATTCCTACGGCAAAACGCTTGAAAATCCTGTGACCTTTGCCGAACTGATCCGGGAGATTGATTCCTTTGAAGGCGACTATTGGCTGCGGTTCATGACCTCGCACCCAAAGGACTGTTCAAAGGAACTCATTGACGCGATTGCAAGTGGAAAACACATCAGCAAGCACCTGCATCTGCCGTTCCAAAGCGGGTCAGACCGCATTTTAAAGGCGATGAACCGCCACTATGACCGCAAAAAATATCTGGAAACCATCGCTTACGCCAAGGAGCGCATTGACGGCGTTTCGCTGACGAGCGACATCATTGTCGGCTTTCCGGGCGAAACCTATGAGGATTTCAAGGAAACGCTTTCCTTGATTCGGGAGGTGGAGTTTACTTCGCTTTTCACCTTCATTTTCTCCCCGCGAAAAGGAACGCCCGCGGAAAAATACGACGATCCCGTTTCCGCCGAGGAAAAGGGCAAGTGGTTCCGGGAACTGCTTGATGTGCAGGAGGAAATCGCCGCAAAGCGCTGTTCCTCTATGGTCGGACAGACAGAGAAGGTTTTAATTGAAGGCGTCAAGGAAAAAACCGGCGAACTCAACGCCCGCACCAGCGGCAATATTATCGTGGAACTCGACGGCGGCAAAGACCTGATTGGTACCTTCCAAAACGTAAAAATCACCAAAGCCCGCAACTGGATTTTAAAGGGCGAATTAATATAGGAGGAAGTTATGATGGACGTTATTGCACTGACAAGAGAATTAGGCAAGGCAATTCAGCAGGAGGAAACCTTTCTGAAATGGCAGCAGGCGCAAAAGACCGCCGATGCCGACACGGAACTTCAGGATTTAATCGGAGAGTTCAACCTCAAAAGAATGATTATTAACGACGAAGCGGCAAAGCAGGACAGAGATCAGGAAAAACTCACCAAGGCAAACAAGGAAATGCGCGAGGTGTATTCCAAAATCATGTCCAACGACCGCATGATTGCTTACAACGAGGCAAAGCAGGCGTTTGACGGCTTGCTCAACCGCATTAACGCGATTATTCAGCAGAGCGCACAGGGACAAGACCCCGAAACCGCTGATTATCAGGACTGCACCGGAAGCTGCAGCACCTGCGGCGGCTGCTCGTAAGATAACAATTATTGAAAGGGTGTGAGAAAATGGCGGAGCTTTCTCCGATGATGAAGCAGTATTTTGAGATCAAAGAGCAAAACAAGGACTGTATTCTGTTTTATCGGTTGGGCGATTTTTATGAGATGTTCTATGAGGACGCCAAAATAGCCTCCAAGGAGCTCGAACTCACACTCACCGGCAGAGATTGCGGACAGGCAGAACGCGCGCCCATGTGCGGCGTGCCGTTCCACAGCTGTGAGAGCTATATCGCAAGACTTGTCGCCAAGGGCTACAAGGTCGCTATCTGCGAACAGACCGAGGATCCCAAAGCGGCAAAGGGCTTGGTGAAGCGCGATATTATCCGCGTTATCACGCCCGGCACCGTCATGGAGCAGAGCATGCTTGAAGAGGGCAAAAACAACTACATCTGCTGCATGTATTCCGAAAAGAAAGCCATCGGTCTTTGCTTCTGCGATATTTCCACAGGAGAATTATTAGCGACCGAAATCACGGGCAAGGACAGTGTGAATATCCTCACCAACCAGCTGTCAAGCTACAGTCCGCGTGAAATCCTGATTGGCGGCGACATTATCGCCATCAAGGAGTTGCCTTCCTTTATTAAAACCAGACTCTCCGCGGGCGTTGAAATGCTGGAGGATACAAAATTCAATGAAGCCGAATGTGCGCAGACCGTGCTCGACCAATTCGGCGCGGAGTATAATGACGTCAAGGACAAGCCCGTGCTGCTGTGCACCGTCGGCGCGCTGATAAATTATCTCAAAGAAACCCAAATGTCGGGCTTGGAGCGCATCAGCCATATTGAATTGTATTCCGAAGCGCAGTATATGCGGCTCGACTTCAACACTCAACGTAACTTAGAACTCACCCAGACCATGCTTTCCAAGGAAAAGCGCGGTTCACTTTTATGGGTGATTGACAAGACAAAAACCGCCATGGGCAAGCGCCTGATTCGCTCGTGGCTCGAACACCCGCTGATGAATATTTCCAAAATCAACAACCGTCAGGCGGCGGTGGAGGAGCTGGTGGACGACACCATGCTCCGTCTGGAAATCACCGAAAATCTCAGCGGTATCTTCGACATTGAGCGTCTGATGACGCGCATTGTCTACGGCTCGGCAAACGCGAGAGATTTGCGTTCTCTGTGCGCGGCAATTCAAAACCTGCCGGCGATTTCCGGCTTGATTGCCAATTGCCGTTCCTCTCATTTAAAAATGGTTTACCGCAATCTCGACTTGCTGGAGGATATTCACGCACTGATTGATTCCGCAATTGTCGAAAGCCCGCCGTTTTCCGTCAGAGAAGGCGGCATGATTGCGCGCGGCTACGACGAAGAGCTTGACTCGGTTGTGTCCGATATGACCGACTCGAAGGATATTCTCGCAAAGATTGAAGCCGACGAGAAGGAAAAAACCGGTATTCCCAAGCTGCGCGTCGGCTATAATAAGGTGTTCGGCTACTACATAGAGGTGACGAATTCCTATAAATCGCAGGTGCCCGAAACCTACATCCGCAAGCAAACCCTCACCAACTGCGAGCGTTACATCACGCCCGACTTAAAAGAAATCGAAGGACGGATTCTCGGCGCAAAGGACAGAAGCGTTGCGATGGAATACGCGATTTTTGATTCTATCCGTCAAACAGTCGCGAAGAACTTGGAGCGGATTCAGCGCACGGCAAAGTCAATCGCCGCACTGGATGTGCTGACTTCCCTTGCCAACGTTGCCTCCGACAACCGCTATGTGCGCCCCGAGGTCACTCAATCTTCCGCTTTGCAAATAAAGGATTCGCGCCATCCGGTGGTGGAAGCCTTGCTCAAAGACGCGCCGTTTGTTCCGAACGACGTCTATCTCGACAGCAAGGGCGACCGTGTGGCGATTATCACCGGCCCCAACATGGCGGGTAAATCCACTTACATGCGGCAGATTGCCCTGATTGTGCTGCTCGCGCAAATGGGCAGCTTTGTGCCGGCTTCTTACGCAAGAATCGGCATTGTGGACAGCATTTTCACCCGCGTCGGAGCGTCTGACGATTTGGCTTCCGGTCAGTCAACCTTTATGGTGGAGATGAGCGAGGTGGCGCATATCGTCAAATCCGCGACGTCCAAGAGCCTGCTGATTCTCGACGAAATCGGCAGAGGAACCTCCACCTTCGACGGCATGAGCATTGCCAGAGCGGTTTTGGAGTTTTGTGCCGACAAGAAAAAGCTGGGCGCCAAAACGCTGTTCGCAACGCATTATCACGAGCTTTCCGTTATGGAGCAGCTGCTCGACGGCGTGAAAAACTATAACATTGCCGTTAAAAAGCGCGGCGACGACATCACCTTTTTGCGACGGATTGTTCCCGGCGGCGCCGACGACAGCTACGGCATTGAGGTTGCCAAGCTTGCGGGCGTGCCGAATTCCATCATCAGCCGCGCAAAGGAAATCCTTGCGGAACTGGAAAGCGGCAAGGGTGAAGCAAAGCCTTCAAAAAAATCTCACGCGGACGAAACCGCGCAGCTTTCCCTGATGGCGACGGCGCAAAGCCCGGTGGTCGAAAAAATTCAATCGGTGGATTTGAACACACTGACCCCGATTGAGGCGATGAATTTATTATACGAACTCAAAAACATGATTTAATTTACGATAGAAAGGCGGTGACATCATGGGAGTGATTAATGTGCTCGACAAGCACGTCGCGGAGTTGATTGCGGCGGGCGAGGTTGTGGAGCGTCCGGCGTCCGTTGTTAAGGAACTCGTTGAAAACGCCATTGACGCTGGCGCAAAGCACATCACCGTTGAAATCAAAAACGGCGGTACCACTTTTATGCGTGTGACCGACGACGGCTGCGGCATTTTAAGGGACGACATTCAGGTTGCCTTTCTCCGCCATGCGACCAGCAAGGTGAAGAAGGAGGAGGATCTCGACCGCATTGCAACCCTCGGTTTTCGCGGCGAGGCGCTCGCTTCCATCTGCGCGGTGTCGCGTTTGCAGCTGATTACCCGCAACGAGCATGAGGAAACCGGCTCGTCTTACCTGATTGAAGGCGGCGAGGAAAAGAGCCTTGATGACGCGGGCTGTCCGGTGGGAACTACCTTTGTCGTGCGTGATTTGTTCTACAACATTCCCGCACGCGCCAAGTTTTTGAAAAAGGACGTTTCCGAGGGCAACGCGGTTGCGAACATCATTGATAAAACCGCGCTGTCTCACCCTGAAATCGCCTTTACCTTTATCCGCGACGGCAAGCAGGCGCTGAAAACCTTCGGCGACGGCAAGCTGCTCTCCGCAATTTATGCCGTATTTGGCAGAGAGTTTGCAGGCGGGCTGATTCCCGTTGATTATCAGCTTGATTCCGTCAAGGTGAGCGGTTACGCCTCCAAGCCCGTTCACGCAAGACCCAACCGAAAAATGCAAAATTTCTTCATCAACGGCAGATATGTTCAGTCCCGCACCGCAATGGCAGCGCTTGACGAAGCGTATAAGCACTCTATCATGGTGGGAAAATATCCGTCCTGTGTGCTCAATATTGAACTGCCGTATGAAATGATAGACGTCAACGTGCACCCCTCCAAAATTGAGGTGCGTTTTATCAACGAGCGCCCGGTGTTTGACGCGGTGTATCACGCGGTCAAGTCCGCGCTCATGCAGTTTGACACCAAAAAGCAGGTCACCTTTAAAAAAGAGACCGCCTTTAACGACATTCGCAAGTTCAGCCCCTTTAAAAACGCCGAGGTGATTCTCAATCATCCTTTTCAGCCGCAGCCGCCAAAGCCTGTGCAGCCGGAGAAGCAGAGCGTGATTGCGGAGCTTGATATTTTAGACACAGCGGAGGATCCGCTGGAGCAGGTGACGGTTTCCGATTCCGCCAAGCCGTTTGACATCTTCTCAAAGCAGGCGGTCAAAGCCGCCAAGCGTGAGGAGCAGTTCGGTAAAACAGAAGTAACCGTTGACAAGCCGCTGTTTGTTAACGACCCGCCGAAGCAGCCGCAACAACCGCAAAAGCAGCAAACGGCGGAAATCTCCGAACAGCTTCCCGTAAAAGAGGAACAGCCAATGCTGTTTACTCCTCCCGAAAACAAGCTGCGCTATATCGGTGAGGCGTTTGATACGTACATTATCGTAGAGCGCAACAGCAAGGAGTTGCTGCTTATTGACAAGCACGCCGCTCATGAGCGCATCATTTACGAAAAACTCAAGGCGGAAAAGGCGGGCGCGTCCTCTCAAATCCTCTTGCAGCCCATCACGGTGACGCTGAGCAAGGAAGAATATAACGCGGCGGCAGGGCATTTGGACTTGTTCCGCGACTGCGCGTTTGATGTGGAGGATTTCGGTAATTCCACGCTGATTGTGCGCAGTGCGCCGCAGTATCTCGACGCGGCGGAAATTGCTGATTGCGTTGCGGAGATGGCGAATTATATTTCCATGGGAAAGAACGATATTTTTACCGAAAAGATGGATTGGTTCTATCACAACGTCGCCTGCCGCAGCGCGATAAAGGCGGGCAACAAGAATTCAGCACAAGAACTGATGGAGATTGTGAAAATCTTGGAGGAAAACCCGGACATCCGGTACTGTCCGCACGGCAGACCCATCACCATTGTGATGAAGAAAAGCGAAATCGAAAGACAATTTGGCAGGGCGTGATTGTGTGGAAAATCAAATACAGTTAGTTTCCGTTGTCGGTCCTACCGCGTCGGGCAAAACCGGGCTTTCGGTGGAGCTTGCAAAGCACTTTCACGGCGAGATTGTCTCTGCCGATTCCATGCAGATTTACCGTGGAATGACCATTGCCACCGCCAAGCCGACCAAGGAGGAGCAGCAGGGGATTCCGCACCATCTGATGGATTTTCTGCCCGCCGACAGTGAGTATTCCGTCGCAATGTTTGTGGAGGACGCCCGCCGTTGTATCAATGAAATCAACGGCAGGGGAAAGCTTCCGTTTGTTGTCGGCGGCACAGGACTTTATGTTGATTCCCTGCTTAACCATATTCAGTTTCACGGAGAGCACCGCGACGAAGCGCTGACCGCGCAGCTTTGGGGTGAATTTGAGAAAAACGGACTTGAACCGCTGCTCAATCAGCTTGAAGCCTTTGACCCTCAAACCGCCGCCCGCCTCCGTATAGAAAAAAATCCCAAGCGCGTGATTCGCGCTATTGAGTTTTACCGCACAACAGGTATGACGCTCACCGAACAAAACGAGCGTTCGCGCAAAGAACAAAGTCCTTACCGCGCCGTGAAAATCGGCTTGAATTTCCGCGACAGGGAAAGGCTCTATGAGCGCATTAATCTGCGCGTGGATTGCATGCTCGAACAGGGCTTGCTCCAAGAAGCGCAGGCGGTGTTGTCCTCGCCGCTGAGCGCAACCTCCGTTAAAGCAATCGGCTACAAGGAGTTAGCGCCTTATTTCAAGGGAGAGGCAGCGCTTGAGGAATGTATTGAAAAGCTAAAGCGCGAAACCAGACGCTACGCCAAACGGCAGCTGACATGGTTTCGCCGTGACAAAGAGATTCACTGGCTGTATGTTGATGAATTTGATTCTTTTGAAGAATTATACAACGCAGCCGTTCACATCATCAATAAAGGATTATTGTATGGATAAATTATTGTTTAAGCGAATACTGGTTGCCGCGCTGACGGTTTTGGCGTTGGTGTATGTCACCTATTTGCTGCTGCGTTCCAATTTTGATATGTACCCGACCGAAAACGCGGTGGCAACCACGGTAACGGCGACAATCGGCACCAACGGCTTCATTATCCGCGACGAAGCTGTCATTCAAAACGACACCAGCGGCGTGTTGTCCTATACCGTTTCAAACGGCGAGGCGGTTGACGCCAACAGCGTGATTGCAAAGGTCTTTTCCAACGACAGCGACGCGGTTGCCAACAGCCGCGCCGACGAGCTGGAAGCGCGTATCGCAACGCTGGAGGCAAGCCAGAACAGCAGCCTAATGGGTGCTGTCAGCGTTGATGTGATTAACAACAACATCACCGCAAACCTGATTAACTATCTTTACGACGTCAATAAATATGACATTTCCGCCGCAAGAACCGACGCCGACAAGCTGCTTGCGTCCATCAACCAGCGCCAGCTTTTAACCGGAAAAATCAATAATTTCAATTCGCAAATCTCCTCGCTTCAGGCGCAGGTCAGCACGCTGCGCGGCTCCGCCGGAAACAGCGTCGGCACCATCACCACACCCAAGGCGGGCTATTTTACCGAGTTTTGCGACGGCTATGAAACCGCCCTTAATTACGCAAAAATCGAGTCGCTTACGCTGGACGATTTACATAACGTCAAGCGTTCCGCTCTCGGCGGCAATGTAGCGGGCAAAATTATCGGAAATGTCAACTGGTATGTCGCCTGTGAAATCACCGACGACGAGGCGGCGGCGCTCTCCATTTATGACGGAAAAATCACCGTGCTGTTTTCCGAAGCGTCCACCGAGGCAATTCCCGCCACACTGCAGCGGATTCAGCGCAACGGAGAGAATCAAAACGCGCTGGTTGTTCTAAAGTGCGACTACATGAGCGGAAGCCTGCTTGAATCCAGACAGGAGCCGGTTGAAATCGGCATGGGCACCTATTCCGGTCTGCGCGTCAGCAAGCGCGCGATTCACGACGATTACGTCACCAAAACGACGTACGACGAGAACGACAAGCCGCACAAGGAGCAAAAGAAGGTGCAGGGCGTTTATGTGCTCTACGGCAGCGAGGTGCAGTTTAAGCAGGTTGCGATTTTGTATTCCACCAAGGATTATGTAATCTGCGACCCCGCCCCGGAGGATAAAGTGCTGTTTAACGGCGAAACGGTTTCGCTGTATGATAAAGTGATTGTGAAGGGAGACGATTTGTATGACGGAAAGGTCATTTCGTGACGTTGAGTATAATTACCGGCTGATTAATGAGCGTATTGCGGAGGCGGCTGAAAAATCCGGCAGAAAAAGAGAGGACATCACCTTTCTCGCTGCGACCAAGACCGTTGACGCGGCGACGATTAACCACGCGATTTCGCTCGGTCTTGACCATATCGGAGAAAACCGTGTGCAGGAGCTGCTCTCAAAATACGAGCAGTATGATTTGGCGCATTGCTCGCTGCAGTTTATCGGACATCTCCAAAGCAACAAGGTGCGGCAGATTGTCGATAAGGTTGATTTGATTCAGTCGGTGGATTCCTTTAAGCTTGCAAAGGAAATTTCCGCCCAATCCCTGAAGCGCGGAAAGATTTCCGACATTTTAGTGGAGGTTAACATCGGCAGAGAGGAAAACAAGTCGGGCGTTTTTGAAGAGGAACTCGACGAATTACTCGGTCAAATCGCCGAATTAGAGGGGATTTCGGTCAAAGGACTCATGACAATCCCTCCGATTTGTGAAAATGAACACAAAATTTCAAAATATTTTTATAATATGCACAAGTTATTTATTGACATTTCGTCAAAAAAATTAGATAATGTAAGTATGACTATACTTTCTATGGGTATGTCTTCAGATTATTATGAAGCAATTATGGAAGGCGCCAACATGGTTAGAGTCGGTTCGGCGCTTTTCGGCGCGAGAAACTACACATAATACAGGAGGAATAAATCATGGCAGGAATCGTTAATAAGTTCAAACGTATGTGGGACGCTCCCGATGATGAATATGAGTATGATGAGTACGGTTATTCTGACGAGGGCGATGACGATTACGAGGAAGTAAACGCTTCCGGAAACCGCGACAGAGACAGAGATTATGACACAAGGGACAGGGAGCGCGAGCGTTCGAGCGCCTCAAATTCCAGAAACAAGGTTGTCAATATCAACGCTACCGCCAAGCTGCAGGTCGGCATCTTCAAGCCCGAACGCTTTGGCGAGGAAACCCGTTCCATTGCTGACGAACTCATGAAGACCCACACCGTTGTTTTGAACCTTGAGGATACCAACAAGGATATGGCGAGAAGAATTCTCGATTTCCTCAGCGGCGTTGCCTATGCCAACAACGGTAAAATCAAGCGTGTTGCCACCAACACCTATATTATTATTCCGAGCAATGTTGATCTCACAGGCGACGATTTGTTAGACGAGCTGGAGAATAATGGCGTCGTTTTCTGATTCCGATAAGTTATTTTATTCCAAGCTTGACGACGGTGTTTATCTTTGCGAAAAGCGCCGCCGGGCATATTTCTTTTCCTTTTTCACCGAGCGCGAGCAAATGCTGGCGCAGCGGCACCTTGACAGCTGCGGCTTTCACCGTTTCGCCTTTTTCGGCGGCTATGAGGCGGCAGAGCGAAGGGTGCTTGGTTTGTTCTTTGACGAAGAGGAGGCGTTTCCCGTCTGCGGCATAACGCTCAGCTTTCGAAAAAGCGACAAGCTGACTCACCGCGATTTTTTGGGTGCGCTGATGTCGCTGGGCATTGAGCGCGAGACCATCGGAGATATTCTGGTGGAGGACGGTCGCTGCGTCATTTTTGTCAAAAGTGAAATCAAGGATTACATCACCTCTCAGCTTTTTAAGGTCGGCAATGCAGGCGTAAAGCTCAGCGAAGCTGTGCCTGACGATTTGCCGCAGGGGAGAGGCTTTGAGAAAAAGCAGTTTACCGTGTCCTCGTTAAGACTGGACGCGGTAGTTGCCGCGCTGACGGGACTTTCGCGCGAAAAAACAAAAGGTCTGATTTTGGCGGGGAATGTCTCCCGCAATTATATCGAGTGCCAAAATATCAGTCAGGCGCTTTGTGAGCAAGATATTCTCACCGTAAGGGGTAAGGGTAAATTTGTTATTAACGGTGTTTTGGGAGAAACAAAGAAGCACCGAATCAGAATATCAATTATTCATTATAGATAAGGAGTGCAGGACCATGCTTACGATTGATGAAATCAAAAACATCAGCTTCAGAAAAGCAACGCTCAGCGGCGGCTACAGAGCGGAGGACGTTGACGCGTTCATCGACGAAGTGATTGCTACCTTTGAGCAGCAGAAAAAAGAAAAAACCAATCTCGTACATAAAATCGACAGATTGGCAACCCGTTTGGAGGAATACAGAGAGGACGAGGAGACCGTTCGCAACGCGCTGCTGACCTCTCAGAAAATGTCCGACGCCTGCATCAAAGAGGCGAAGGAAAAGGCGGCAAAGATTGTCAGAGAAGCCGAGGAAAAGGCGCAGAGCCTTGTTGCGGACGCAAACCGCATGACCTCGCTTGAAAAGGAAAAGTATCTCCAGCTGCAGTCTGACGCCGTGACCCTCAGAAACGAGTTGATTGAATTATACAGCAGCCATATTCAGAGAATCGACGACCTGCCCACTGAGGATGTTGTGGAGCAGAGCCGTCAGGAGCTTGACGCAAAATACCCCACCGAGCCCGTTGCACAGCCTGTGCCCCAGATGGTTCAGCAGCCTGTGGAAGCGCCCGTACAGGCGCCCAAGGTGACCGACGCGACAACCCGCGTTGCGATTAAGCGCCCCGGCAAGTTCAGCCAGCTGAAATTCGGTGACAATTACGATGTCTCCGATGAATAATTTAGAGTAATTTTATGGAGCTATTGGAGAGAATTTAAAATATGTGTAAAGATTGTAAGGATTATAACGCGACGTTAAATCTTCCTAAAACCGACTTCCCGATGCGTGCGGGTCTGCCCAAAAGCGAGCCTGTCATGCTCAAGCAGTGGGAGGACGAAAAGGTATATGAAAAGCTGATGGCGCTCAATGAGGGCAAGCCCCTGTTTGTGCTTCACGACGGTCCGCCCTACGCTAACGGCGACATTCACCTCGGTCACGCGCTCAACAAGATTTTGAAGGATTTTATTGTCCGCTACAAGAACATGGCGGGCTTCAAATCCCCGTTTGTACCCGGCTGGGACACTCACGGTCTGCCGACTGAGCTGAAAGCCAGACAAAAGGCGGGTATCGGAAATTCCGCCGACATTTCCGTTGTCGAGCTGCGCAAGCTGTGCGAGGAGTTTGTCACAGGCTACATCAACGACCAGCGAGAGCAGTTTAAGCGCCTTGGCTGTATCGGTGAATGGGATAATCCTTACGTTACCTTGAAGCATGAGTTTGAGGCGGAGCAGATTAAGGTCTTTGCCGAAATGGCGGACAAGGGTTACATCTATAGAGGCTTAAAGCCTGTTTATTGGTGCCCTGAATGTAAAACCGCGCTTGCGGAGGCGGAAATTGAATACGCAGAGGATCCCTGCCACTCCATCTATGTAAAATTCAATGTCACTGATGACCTCGGCAAGTTTGCCGCGATGGGTATTGACCCCGCAAAGGTTTACTTCGTTATTTGGACAACCACCACCTGGACGCTCCCCGCGAACGTCGCTATCTGCGTCGGTCCGCGCTATGAGTATTCCGTTATCAAGAGCGGTGAGGAATACTATGTGATGGCGACGGATTTGTATCAGAACGCAATGGCGGAAGCCGGCATTACCGATTATGAGGTTGTTGCCACCATCAAGGGCAGCGAGCTGGAATATATGAAAACACAGCATCCCTTCCTTGACCGCGAATCGCTGCTGATTGTCGGCGACCACGTTACGCTTGAAAGCGGTACCGGCTGCGTTCATACCGCGCCCGGTCACGGTGTTGACGACTACAATGTCTGCCGCAATTATCCCGAAATCCCCGTTATTTGTCCTGTCAACGGCGACGGCGTGCTCACAGAAGAGGCGGGCGAGTTTGCCGGTCTGACAACGGACGAAGCGAATAAAAAGATTGCGATTAAGCTTGACGCAACCGGCGCGCTCTTTGCGCTCAAAAAGATTATCCACCAGTATCCGCACTGCTGGAGATGTAAGTCTCCGATTCTGTTCAGAGCGACCGACCAGTGGTTCTGCTCGGTTGACGACTTCAAGGACGCTGCGGTTGACGCGATTAATTCCGTTCAGTGGATTCCCGCATGGGGTCAGGACAGAATCACCTCTATGGTGCGCGACAGAAAAGACTGGTGTATTTCCCGTCAGCGCAAGTGGGGCGTTCCGATTCCGATTTTCTACTGCAAGGATTGCGGCGAGCCCTATATCAATAAAGAAGCCATGCTCGCGGTTGCCGATTTGTTCGGCAAGGAAGGCTCCAATGCGTGGTTTGACCGCGACGCGAGTGAAATTCTGCCCGCAGGCACAAAATGCCCGAAGTGCGGCGGCACATGCTTTGACAAAGAAAAGGATATTATGGACGTTTGGTTCGACAGCGGTTCCTCACACACCGCCGTCTGCAAGCGCCGCGATTATCTCGGATTCCCTGCTGACCTGTATCTGGAAGGCAACGACCAGTACAGAGGCTGGTTCCAGTCCTCTCTGCTGACCTCTGTTGCGACCACCGGCACAGCACCCTACAGAACCGTGCTGACTCACGGCATGATTCTCGACATGGAAAAGCGCAAAATGAGCAAGTCCCTCGGCAACGGCATCAGCCCGCAAGAGGTGATGAAGCAGTTCGGCGCGGATGTGCTCAGACTGTGGGTTGCTTCCTGCGACTATCAGTCCGACGTCAACATTTCGTTTGACATTCTCAAGCAGCTTTCCGAGTCCTACAGAAAAATCCGCAACACCGCAAGATATATCCTCGGTAACCTTTCCGACTTCAATCCCGATACGGACACGGTTGATTTCAGCGAACTGCTCCCGATTGACAAGTGGGCGCTGGCAACCCTGAACAACCTGATTGAAAAGGTGACCGATTCCTATAACAAGTACGAGTTCCACATTGTTTACCACAGTATCCACAACTTCTGCGTGGTTGACATGTCCAACTTCTATCTTGATGTGCTCAAGGACAGACTTTACACCGAAAAGTCGGACAGCAAGTCGAGAAAGGCAGCGCAGACTGCAATTTATACCATTCTCAGCGCAATGACCAAAATGCTCGCGCCGATTCTCGCCTATACCTCCGACGAAATCTGGAAGTATATGCCTCACGCGGCAAATGACAACGCCGAGCACGTCATCTATAACGAAATGCCCAAAAAGCTTGACATTGCGCTTGACGGTGACTTTATGGCGTTCTGGGACGAGATTCACGCGCTCAGAGATGAAGTGAAAAAGGCGATTGAGCCGTTGGTTAAGGAAAAGACCATCAAGGGCTCGCTCGAAGCGAAGGTAACGCTTGCCGCGGGCGGAGACAAGCTTGCGTTCCTGCAAAAAGCGGAGAACGAACTGGCGGCGGCGTTTATCGTCAGCGAGGTTGAAATCGCCGATAACGGCGGCGAGCTTGCGGTCACTGTTGAAAAGGCAGAGGGCGAAAAGTGCGAACGCTGCTGGGCAATCAGCAAAACGGTCGGTCAGAGCAGCGAACATCCCACGCTCTGCGCACGCTGCTGCGAAATCTTAAAATAATAGTGTATTCGGTAAATCGGTGTGATTTTCATTGCACCGATTTATTCTTATGAAGAATATTAAGGAGAGTTGTTATGCCGTTTATCGCGCTTGCAATCGGTATTGTGCTGGCGGGCATCGACCAGTTAATCAAGTATTTGGTGATTACCCACTTAAAGCCTGTCGGCACCGTCAAGGTGCTCGGTGACGTGTTCAAGCTGACTTATGTGGAAAACAGGGGAGTGGCGTTCGGCATGTTTCAGGGCATGCAGTGGCTTTTTATCGTTTTGACAATTATTCTGCTCGCCGGCATTGTGATTTATATGTTTGTCAAACGCCCCGACAGCAAGTTCTTTTATATCACGGTTGCGCTGGTTGTCGGCGGCGGTATCGGCAATTTGATTGACAGAATAGCCTATAACTACGTTGTTGATTACCTCAGCCTGTCGTTTTTCCCGCCCGTCTGCAATTTTGCCGATTACTGCATTACCGTCGGTGTGATTCTATTTGCGGTTTACCTGCTCTTTTTTGCCGACAAAAAGAAGGGAACAGCGCATGACTGAGCAGCGGCTTGAATGTCAGCAAAGCGGCGTAAGACTTGACAAGTTCCTCGCGGAAGCGGAAATCGGGCTTTCGCGCAGCACGGCGGTCAGCCTGATTGAAGCGGGCAACGTCACCGTCAACGGCAAACTGTCTGAAAAAAAGCAAAAGCTTCTGCCCGGTGACGAGGTGCTTGTCAACATTCCCGACCCGGTGCCGTATGAGGCAAAGGCGGAGAATATTCCGCTCGACATTGTTTACGAGGACAGCGATTTGTTGGTTGTCAACAAGCCTAAGGGTATGGTGGTTCATCCGGCTGCGGGTCATTACGAGGGCACGCTTGTCAACGCGCTGCTTTATCACTGCGGTAACAGTCTTTCCGGCATCAACGGCGTGCTGCGTCCGGGTATTGTTCACCGCATTGACAAGGACACCAGCGGGCTTTTGATGGTTGCCAAAAATGATGTGGCGCACGCGGGTCTTGCCGAGCAAATCAAAAACCATTCCTTCACCAGAGAATACCGCACCGTTGTGTTTGGCTCGCTCAAGGATAACGAGGGCGTGGTGGACGCTCCTATCGGCAGACACCCGGTTGATCGCAAAAAAATGTGCGTAACCGAAAAAAACAGCAAAAACGCCGTTACGCATTACCGTGTGTTGGAGCGCTATAAGGGCTACACCTATGTGCTCTGCCGCTTGGAAACCGGCAGAACGCACCAAATCAGGGTGCACATGGCGTATCTCGGACATCCTGTGGCGGGCGATTTGGTGTACGGCGTCAAAAATGAAAAGGTAAATTTTGAAGGGCAGTGCCTTCACGCGGCAAAAATCGGATTTGTCCATCCTGTCAGCGGCAAATATATGGAATTCAGTTCGGTATTGCCCGGGTATTTTCAGACATTTTTGACTAAATTGAAAAATATCAGTAAATAATTTACAGTTTTTTAAAAAAAGACTTGAATTATAATTCTTTTTATGATAATATAGATTAGTGTTTGAGACCGTCGTTACTCGCGACGCGATTCACAAAACGGCTTTGCCGTCATTATGAAGCTGATAGTCCGCTGCCAAAGGGTATGAATATCGGGTAAAATTAGGAGGATAAAAATGGACGCATTAAAAACCATTGCTGCTGAATCCGTGAAGGAAACCACTCCCGAATTCAGCATCGGCGATACCATCAGAGTATCGGTCAACATTCGCGAAGGCGAAAAAGAAAGAATTCAGATGTTCGAGGGCACTGTTATCGCAAAGCGCGGCAGCGGTGTTGCCGAGACCTTCACCGTAAGACGTGTTGCTTACGGCGTCGGCGTAGAGAGAGTTTTCCCGCTTCATTCCCCCAACGTAAGAGACATCAAGGTTGTCCGTTACGGTAAGGTTCGCAGAAGCAAGCTCTACTATCTGCGTGACAGAGTCGGTAAGGCTGCTAAGGTTAAGGAGCAGATTCGTAAGTAATTCTCGAATAGCTGAAAGGGAACTGCTTAGGTTCCCTTTTTTACCTTGTCAAAAAGTCAGGTGAATATATTGAGTAAAGAAAAACCAAACAACACCTACGAAGAGCTTGAAAAAGATTTTTCCGACGTTGACCTTGCCTTGGATGTGAATCCTGAAATGTACGCGGAGACCGAGGAGTCCCGTTCCGGCAAAATCCGCGAGAACTTCCAAGAGGAGTTTAAGGCGGTTTTCAGTGATGACCCAAAGGCTGAGGGCGACAAAAGGCAAATGAAGGTCGTCAGCTCCGACAGCATGGCGGCAGGCGTTTTTGACTGGATTCGCTGTGTGATTTTCGCAATCGCGATTGTGGTTGTTTGTCTGACCTTTGTGTTCCGCTTGGTTGAGGTGGACGGCGGCTCCATGAATGATACGCTGTTCAGCGGCGACAAGATTATTGTCACCAATCTTTTCTACACGCCTCACAACAACGACGTGGTTGTGATTTCTCACGGCTCCAAATACGCTAAGCCCATTATCAAGCGCGTCATTGCGGTTGAGGGTCAGACGGTGAAGCTTGACTATGAGAATGAAAAGATTTTCGTTGACGGCATTGAGATTTCCGAGCCCTACATCAAGGGCACGACCTTCTCTGGCAACTGGGGCGATAACCACATTCCCGACGTGATTCCCGAAGGAAAGATTTTCGTCATGGGCGACAACCGTTTGGTTTCAATGGACAGCCGCAGCACGGAAATCGGCTTGATTGATGTGGAAAACGTCATCGGCAAAGCGCAGGTTGTGGTGTTCCCGTTTAACCACTTCGGCTATGTTTACGATAAATAAACAGGTTTTAAAAAGCTTATTTCTGTTCTCAATGGAAATAAGCTTTATTTTTAATTGGAATTGAGGAAAAAATAATGAGCGAAATGCAGAATATACAGTGGTTTCCCGGTCACATGACCAAAACCAAGCGGCAGATTCAGTCCAGCTTAAAGCTGGTGGACGCCGTGGCGGAAATCATTGACGCGCGGATTCCCGTCAGCAGCCGCAACCCCGATTTGCACAAGCTGATTCAAAACAAGCCGCGTGTCATTTTGATGAACAAATGCGACATGGCGAATCAAACCGCGACCAAAATGTGGATTGATTTTTATGCCAAGCAAGGCATTACCGCGATTGCCATTGACTGCAAAAGCGGCAGAAATTTCAATAAATTCCCTTCTGCCGTCAATACGGTCATGAAGGAAAAAATCGAGCGGCTGAAGGCAAAGGGAATGAAGAATCCCATGATTCGCGTGATGATTGTCGGAATTCCGAACGTCGGCAAGTCGTCCTTTATCAACAAAATCGCCAAGCAGAGCAAGGCGAAGGTGGAGGACAGACCCGGCGTGACCCGCGGTAACCAGTGGTTCACCGTCAGCAATAACCTTGAAATGCTCGACACCCCCGGTGTGCTGTGGCCGAAATTTGACGACCAAATTGTCGGCGAGCACCTCGCTTTTACCGGCGCGGTAAAGGATCAGGTCATTGATGCGGAACTGCTGGCGGTTCGTCTGCTCGACTTTTTAAGACGCTTGCAGCCGAAGGATTTTATCGAGCGCTTCAAATTGCAGGATTTGGATTTGGAGAATACCGATTCTTATGAGCTGCTGCAAATGATTGGCAAAAAGCGCGGCATGCTTGTTTCCGGCGGTGAAATTGACACCGAACGCGCGGCAATTATGCTGCTCGACGAATTCAGGGCGGCGAAGCTGGGCAGAATTACGGTAGAAATGCCGAACGGAGAACTGAGATGAATTGGCTGGAATTTGAAGAACAGGCGCTTGCAAAGGGCTATTTGCACATCTGCGGCGTTGACGAAGCGGGCAGGGGACCTGTTGCCGGACCTGTTTGTGCGGCGGCGGTGATTCTTCCGAAAGGCAAAATCATTGAGGGCGTCAACGATTCCAAAAAGCTGACCGAAAAAAAACGCGAGGCGCTGTTTGACGTCATAAAACAAGAGGCGGTTTCATATTCTATAGCGTATGCGAGCGTGCAGGAAATTGAGGAAATCAACATCCTAAACGCCACCATGCTCGCCATGAAGCGCGCGGTTGAGGGCTTGGATGTCAAGGCGGACTACGCCATGATTGACGGCGACCGTATGCCCGATTTATCCGTGGACAGCGAATGTGTTGTCAAGGGTGACGCGCGTTCCATGTCGATTGCCTGCGCTTCCATTTTGGCGAAGGTGACAAGGGACAGGCTGTTGTACCAATATGCCCAAGAATATCCGCAGTATCATTTTGAAAAGCACAAGGGCTACGGCACCAAGCTGCACAAGGAAGCGCTGCTTGAATACGGACCGTGTCCGTACCACAGACCCAGCTTTTTAAAGAAGTTTTTATCAAAAAAATGAGTTTATTCAACAAAAAACAGACAGGTGACGCGGGAGAGGACTACTGCGTCAAATATATGAAAAAGCACGGCTACAAAATTCTTGACAGGAATTATCGCAAGCCCTACGGAGAAATCGACGTTGTAGCGGTGAAAAACAAGGTGCTTTGCTTTGTCGAGGTCAAAACGCGGCACGACGGCTCGCTGACCCGCCCTTATGAGGCGGTGGATTTCCGCAAGCAGCAGCGGCTCATCAAGGCGGCGCAGGCATATTTAGCGGAAAACGACACGGATTGCTTTTGCCGCTTTGACGTGTGCGAGGTCATCACCGACAGGGAAACGCTCAAATTAATCAGTATCAATTATATCGAAAACGCTTTTGAAACGGGGTAATGCTTTGCGTATTGTTGATTTGCACTGCGATACATTGTTTAAATCGGTAACAAAAAATCTGCCGCTCGATGATTGCTCCCATGAGGTGCAGCTTGATTTCTCTCCTGATTCCCACAAGCTGCAATGCTATGCCATTTGGCTGCCGGACGACTATTCGGGAGACAGGGCAGAGCAAACGGTTTTCACTGCCGCCAAACGGCTGGAAACGGAATGTCAGCGGCTGCATATCCAATTACTGAAACAGAACGACAGTGTAAAAGCGGCGTTTGAAGCTAACACCAACTGCGCTTTTTTGACCGTTGAAAACGGCTCGGCGCTCAACGGCAGGCTTGAAAACGTGCGCAGGTTTGCCGCTCTCGGCGTTCGCATGATGACCTTAACATGGAACGCGCACAACGCTATCGGCGACGGTGCTGATGTTCAAGACGGCGAAGGACTCACCGCTTTCGGAAAGCAGGTGCTCCGCGAAATGGAGCGCGAAAAAATGATTATCGACATTTCCCACGCGAGCGAAAAGCTGTTTTATGATGTGGCGGAGCACACCTCGCTGCCGTTTGTCGCGTCCCATTCCAATGCCTATGCCGTCACCCCGCACCGCAGAAATCTCAGGGATGAACAAATCAACCTTCTCATTCAGCGCGGAGGACTGATTGGCTTGAATTTTCATAACGCGTTTTTAAACGATAATCCCGCAGGCGCTTCTGTCACCGATATTCTGCGGCACGCGGAGCATTTTCTCTCGCTGGGAGCAGAGGACGCGCTTTGCTTCGGCAGCGATTTTGACGGCGGAATCCTGCCCGCGGATTTCCAAAACAGCCGCGTTTACAGCATGCTTTACGAGCTGTTTTTACAACATCATTACAAAGAATCGCTGATTCAGAAGGTTTTCTTTGGTAATGCGCTGAAATTCTTCGAAAACTTTGACAATCCGCGAAGAATGATGTAAAATAAATTGTTAAGTAAAATAGGAAAGGAAGTATCATATGTTATATAATAGCACACAAAACGCGTCGGAAGTGGTTTCCGCAGCACAGGCGATTGCGCAGGGCATCTCCAAGGACGGAGGACTTTTTGTTCCGCAGGAGTTCCCGCAGTATGACGAAGAAACCTTCAAGGCGCTGTTAAAAATGGATTACAAGGGCAGAGCCAAAAAAGTGTTCTCTGATTTTCTGACCGACTTCACTGCAGAGGAAATCGACGAGTGTGTGGAAAAGGCGTACACCGCCGCAAAGTTCGGCGGCGAAAATCCCGCTCCCATGGCATATACGCAGCTTGGCGGCACCAAGCTGAATATTTTGGAGCTGTGGCACGGTCCCACCTGCGCGTTTAAGGATATGGCATTGCAGATTCTTCCGCACCTTTTGACAAAATCACTCAAAAAGACCTATGACGGCAAGGACGCCGTGATTCTGGTTGCTACCTCCGGCGACACCGGCAAGGCGGCGCTTGAAGGCTTTAAGGATGTGGAGCACACCAAGATTATCGTGTTCTATCCCGTTGACGGCGTAAGCCCCATGCAAAAGCACCAGATGAACACCCAAGAGGGCAAGAATGTCACCGTTTGCGCGATTAAGGGCAACTTTGACGACGCGCAGACCGGCGTAAAGAAAATCTTTACCACACCCGCGATTGCCGAAAAACTCGCGGAGAACAACATGCTGTTCTCTTCCGCAAACTCCATCAACTGGGGCAGACTGCTGCCGCAGATTGTCTACTACATCTCTGCTTACTGCGATATGGTCAATGACGGCAAAATCGCGTTTGGCGACAAGATTAATGTCGTTGTGCCCACCGGCAACTTTGGCAACATTCTCGCGTCCTACTACGCGAGTCTGATGGGACTTCCGGTCGCAAAGTTTATCTGCGCTTCCAATTCCAACAACGTCCTGACGGATTTCATCAATACAGGCGTTTATGATAAAAACAGACAGTTCTACACCACCATGTCGCCTTCCATGGATATTCTGGTGTCGAGCAACCTTGAAAGACTGCTCTACAAGCTGGCGGGCAACAGCGACGTTACCACTCACGAGTGGATGACCGCGCTGAAAACCGAAGGCAAGTATGAGGTCAGCGACGAGGTGAAGGCGGTTATCAATGAGAAGTTCTTCGGCGGCTTCTGCGACGACGAGCAGACGCAGGACACCATCAGCAGACTTTTCGCGCAGGAGGGCTATCTCTGCGACACCCACACTGCCGTTGCGGTAAATGTTTACGAGCAGTATGTAAAGAACACCGGCGACACAACTCCCGCTGTGATTGCTTCCACCGCAAGCCCCTACAAGTTCTCCAAGTCTGTTTTGGAGGCGGTTGCGCCCGGAAAGACGCTTCCCGCTACGGAGTTTGACATGGTTGACGCGCTCAACGAAATCACTAACATGCCGGTTCCCGCTCCGCTTGCGAGCCTGAAGGACAAAAAGGCGCGCTTTTCCGACGTTACCGAGGTTGACGCTATGCCGCAGTATGTGCTGTCGGCGCTCTCAATTGAGTAATGCCGCTCTACGCGCTGGGCGATTTGCACCTTTCCTTGGGAGAGGATAAGCCCATGGATATTTTTTCGGGCTGGAACGATTATGTGGAACGGCTCGAAAAAAACTGGAGAAAGTTAATAACCGGCAACGACACCGTTGTGGTGGCGGGCGATATTTCCTGGGCAATGAAGCTGGAGGAAACGCTTGTCGATTTCAAATTTATCGACAGCCTGCCCGGGAAAAAGCTTTTTCTAAAGGGGAATCACGACTATTGGTGGTCGACAAAGCGCAAAATGGACGCCTTTTTGCAGGAAAACCACCTCGACAGCATTTCTATTCTGTTTAACAACGCCTATCTTGCGGACGGCTATGCGGTCTGCGGAACCCGCGGCTGGTTTTTGGAAAACGACACGCCGGAGGACATCAAGGTGCTCAACCGCGAAGTCGGCAGACTGAGAATGTCGATTGAGGAAGCCAAAAAGCTTGGCGGCGAATTGGTCGTATTTCTGCACTATCCGCCGTATTACCGCGGCTTGGAATGTAAGGAAATCATGGATGTGCTGCTCGAATATGGCATCAAAAAATGCTATTACGGACACATCCACGGCAAGAAAAATTTCCGCCTTGCCTATGAGGGAGAGTACAAAGGCGTTGATTTTCGGTTAATTTCCTGCGATAAGGTCGAATTTATGCCTGTTTTAGTGAGATAATACCTTGATTTCAGGGAAAATATATGTTACAATAAGGCGATATTGATAAATTGGAGGAATTCAAAATGGCACTCAAAGAATGCACAAAGAAAGAAGCAGCAAATTCATATGAGCTTACTGTCAGCGTTGACGGCGAGACCTTTGAAAAAGCAATTAACGCTGTATATAAGAAACAGGTTAAGAAAATTAATGTTCAGGGATTCAGAAAGGGCAAGGCGCCCCGCAAAATCATTGAGAAGATGTACGGCACAGAGGTGTTCTATGACGACGCAATGCAGGATTGCTATCCCGACGCGCTCTATGAGGCAGCAAAGGAAGCAGGCGTAAAGATTGTCGCTGTTGAATCTCTCGAAGCGCTTGAAGCCGGCAAGGAAGGCTTTACCTTCAAGGCTGACGTTGTTGTTGAGCCCACTATGGAAATCGACAACTACAAGGGCATTGAAATCGAGAAGAAGTCCACCGAGGTGACCGACGAGATTCTCGAAAAGGAAATTGAGCAGGTAAGAGACAGAAATTCCCGCCTTGTGACCGTTGAGGACAGAGCGGCAGAGAACGGCGACACCGCTGTAATCGACTTTGAAGGCTTTGTTGACGGCGTTGCGTTTGATGGCGGCAAGGCTGAGGGCTACAACCTTTCTCTCGGCTCCGGCAACTTTATCCCCGGCTTTGAGGAGCAGATTGTCGGTCACACCACCGGCGAGGAATTCTCCATCAACGTAAGCTTCCCTGAGGATTATCAGGCAGAGGAGCTCAAGGGCAAGGACGCCGAGTTCAAAATCACCCTGCATGAAATTAAAACAAAGGAACTGCCCGCGTTCGACGACGAATTTGTTCAGGACATCAGCGACAAGGAAACCGTTGACGAGTACAAGGCAGAACTCAAGGAGACCGTTGCAAAGCGCCTGAAGGACGAAGCGGAAAAGGACGTAGACAATCAAATTTCCGAAAAGCTGATGGAGCTGGTTCAGGGCGAGATTCCCGAAGCGATGTACGAGAACCAGACAAACGATATGATCAGAGATTTTGAGATGCGCCTGCGCTCTCAGGGCATGGATATGCAGACCTACATGCAGTACATGGGCATGGACGTCAACGCGCTCAAGGGCGTTTACAGAGAAGAAGCAGAAAAGAGAGTTAAACTCAGACTGGCGCTTGAAACCATCGCCAAGAAGGAGAACATCGAAGTAACCGACGCTGATTTGGACGAAGAGTACGCAAAGATGGCGGAGTCTTACAAGATGGAAGCGGAGAAGGTGAAGGAAGCAATCCCCGCCGAATCTCTCTCCGAGGACGTCAAGGTGCAAAAGGCTCTTGACTTGGTAAAGAACAGCGCTGTGATTAAATAATCGGAATAAAAGATTAAAAACGGTAAACAAATAAACAGAAAGGTCTTGATATTATGGCATTAGTACCGTATGTAGTTGAGCAAACCAACCGCGGCGAACGCTCCTATGACATCTATTCCCGTTTGTTAAACGACAGAATCGTCATGCTCAATGAAGAAGTCAACAGCGCCAGCGCAAGCGTTATTGTTGCGCAGCTGCTGTATCTCGAAAGTCAGGATCCCACAAAAGACATCAGCCTGTATATCAACAGCCCCGGCGGCAGTGTGACCGACGGCTTTGCCATTTATGATACCATGAAGTATATCAAGTGCGACGTTTTCACCATCTGCATGGGCATGGCGGCAAGCATGGGTGCGTTCCTGCTTTCGGCAGGCACCAAGGGCAAGCGCATTGCGCTTCCCAACAGCACCATCATGATTCACCAGCCTTTGGGCGGTTATCAGGGTCAGGCGACCGATATGGAAATCCACACCAAGTATATGCTTGACATCAAAGCGCGTTTGAACCAGATTTTGGCTGAGAACACCGGCAAGCCGCTTGACATCATCAAGCAGGACACCGAGCGCGACAACTTTATGACCGCGCAGCAGGCGTTGGAATACGGTTTGATTGATAAGGTTATCGACAAGAGATAAGGTGAGGAACACTCATGGCTAACAAAAACAACGACAAAGAGATTTACTGCTCTTTCTGCGGCAAGCCGCAGGACATGGTTTTGCGGATGATTGCCGGAAACGGCGCTTATATCTGCGACCGCTGCGTGGATCTCTGTATGAATATACTTGAACAGTCCGGTGAGGTTTCACAGGAGAGCAGCTACCGCAATAATATGACTCCTCAAGACCCCGACACTTCAATTGCCGAGCTTTTAAAGCCAAAGGAAATCAAGGCAATCCTTGATGAATATGTCATTGGACAGGACGCCGCAAAGGTCACGCTCAGCGTGGCGGTGTATAACCACTACAAGCGCGCGTTCGCCAATGACGACATGGTAGATTTTTCCAAGAGCAACGTGCTGCTGCTGGGTCCCACCGGCGTCGGCAAAACCCTGCTCGCTCAGACGCTCGCCAAGGCGCTTGATGTGCCGTTCGCCATTGCGGACGCCACTACGCTTACCGAGGCAGGCTATGTCGGTGAGGATGTGGAAAACATTCTGTTAAAGCTGATTCAGGCTGCCGACTACGACATTGAGCGCGCACAGCGCGGAATCATCTACATTGATGAAATTGATAAAATAGCCCGTAAATCAGAGAATCCCTCCATCACCCGCGACGTCAGCGGTGAGGGCGTTCAGCAGGCGCTGCTGAAAATCGTGGAAGGCACTGTTGCCAATGTGCCTCCGCAGGGCGGCAGAAAGCACCCGCAGCAGGAATTTTTGCAGGTTGATACCAAAAATATCCTCTTTATCTGCGGCGGCGCGTTTGACGGTTTGGAAAAAATCGTTGAAAAACGCAAGGGCAACTCCGTCATTGGCTTTGAGTCAATGGTGCAGTCCAAGGTGCAGCTGGATTCCACCGACTGGATGAAGGACGTCACCGCCCACGATTTGGTAAAGTACGGCATTATTCCCGAATTAATCGGCAGATTGCCCGTCATCACCGCGCTCAGCGGCTTGGATACCGAAGCGCTGATTAAGATTCTCACCGTTCCCAAAAACTCCATTGTTGCCCAGTACAAGCGCTTGTTTGAACTGGACGAGGTCGAACTCTACTTTGAGGACGAAGCGCTCAGGGCAATTGCCGAAAAAGCGCAGGAGCAGCGCACCGGCGCAAGAGGACTGAGAGGGATTTTGGAAGGAATTCTCACAGATTTGATGTTTGAAACACCGTCCGACAACACCATTGAGAAGATTATCATCACCAGGGAAGTTGTCACTGACGGCGCACAGGCGCAGATTGTCAGAAGAAAAGAAAAACCGTCTTTTCCTGTCAAGCTGTCAAAGAAAGAGCTGGGCAAGCGCTCCAAGCGCAGCTCCGCTTCCTGATAAATCATCCTAAGCGACTGCTTTTCGGGCAATACTGCATACCGGCTCTTGCCGAGGTGCGTACTGCCCGATTTATTTTTGAAAGGAAACACAATGGAACATAATCAACAAAATACACTCACACTTCCGGTGCTTCCGCTGCGGGGAATGGTGGTATTTCCCAAATCCGTCATTCACTTTGACGTGGGCAGAAAGCAGAGTATTTCCGCAATCAACCGCGCCATGAAAGAGGATCAGTACATTTTCCTTGCCGCGCAAAAGGATCCCGCTGTCAATGATCCCAAGCTGACAGATTTGTTTCCTGTCGGCGTTGTGGCTAAAATCGTTCAGGTGTTAAAGCAGCCGGAGGACGTAACCCGCGTGGTGCTCGAAGGCAAATACAGAGCGAAAATCGAAGCGCCTGTGTTTGAGCAAAAGCTTGCACTGGCGGAAGTAACGCCGATTGCGGAGAAAATAATGCCGCTGACCGCAGGCGACGTGGCGCTGATTCGCTCCGTAAAAAGTCAATTTGAAAAATACCTTGACGCTACCGGCAAGGTGCCGCCCGATATTATCTTTAAGGTGGCGCTTTGCAAATATCCCGGCGAATTGGCGGATTATATCGCCTCTACCATGTATCTTGACTATCAGACCAAGCAGAGTATTCTGGAAATTCTCGAACCGACGGAACGCTTGGACACCGTGCTTGATGTGCTGATTGACGAAACCTACATAAGCCATCTGGAGCGTGAAATCGAGCAGCGGGCAAAGAGCCGCATTGACGAAAACCAACAGATGTATTTTTTGCGCGAGCAAAAACGCGCCATTGAGGAACAACTTGGTGAGGAGGACGATCCTTCCGCCGACGCGGAGGACTATGCGGAGAGAATCGAAAAGCTGCAGCTTGACGAAAAAGTTGAGGAAACTCTCTTAAAGGAATGTCGTAAGCTGATGAAAATGCCCTATGGCAGCCAGGAAGCGTCGGTCATCCGCACTTATCTGGATATTGTGCTCGACCTTCCGTGGCACAAATCCACCGAGGATAAGATTGTTCTTGCCAAAATCCGCAAAGAACTTGACAAAAGCCACTTTGGTTTGGAAAAAATCAAGGACAGAATCGTGGAACAGCTTGCCGTTCGAAAACTCAGCGATAAGCAAAAGGGACAGATTATCTGCTTTGTGGGTCCTCCCGGCGTCGGCAAAACCTCTATCGCGCAGTCAATTGCCAGAGCCATCGGCAGAAACAGCCAGCGTATCGCGCTCGGCGGCGTGAAGGACGAAGCTGAAATCCGCGGACACCGCCGCACCTATATCGGCTCCATGCCGGGACGCATTATGACGGCTGTTCAGAACGCGGAATCCAACAATCCGCTGCTGATTCTTGACGAAATCGATAAGCTGGCAAGCGATTACAAGGGCGACCCGACCTCCGCTTTGCTGGAGGTGCTCGATATTGAGCAGAACAGCAAGTTTGTTGACCACTATATCGACGTGCCGTTTGATTTGTCTAACGTGATGTTCATCACAACCGCCAATGATTTAGGCGCCATTCCCGCACCGCTGCGCGACAGAATGGAAATTATCGAAATCAACAGCTACACCCGCGAGGAAAAGCTGAATATCGCCAAAAAGCACTTGATTCCCAAGCAGCTTGACCTCTGCGGATTTTCTAATAAAGAAATAAAGTTCACTCAAAAGGCAATTTACACCCTGATTGATTGCTACACCCGCGAAGCAGGCGTGCGTAATTTGGAGCGTGTTATCGCGTCCATTATGAGAAAATGCGCGGTCAAAAAGCTGGACGGCGAAGCGGAGACCTTCAAAATCGACGAGAAATTTTTGGAGGAGCTGCTCGGTCAAAAGAAATTTTTGCCCGACGACATTTCCAAAAAGGACGAAATCGGCGTTGTCAACGGTCTTGCGTGGACGTCTGTCGGCGGCGAGCTGCTGCCGATTGAGGTCGCTGTGATGGACGGCACCGGCAAGGTGGTGCTGACCGGTTCGCTCGGCGACGTTATGCAGGAATCCGCTAAGGCGGCGATTACCTGCATCCGCAGCCACGCAAAGGCGCTGGGAATTGACGGTGATTTCTACAAGACAAAGGATATTCATCTGCATGCGCCGGAGGGCGCGGTTCCCAAGGACGGACCCTCGGCGGGTATTACAATGGCGACCGCCATTTATTCCGCATTGTCCGAGAAGCCTGTCCGTCACGATATTGCCATGACAGGCGAAATTACGCTCAGAGGTAAGGTGCTTGCTATCGGCGGCTTGAAAGAAAAAAGCATGGCTGCCTATAAAAACGGCATTGACACCGTCTTTATCCCCAAGCAGAACGAGCGCGACATCAACGAGTTTGACGAAGCGGTGAGAAAGAAAATCACCTTTATTCCCGTTGAAAACTTTACCGAGGTTTTAAGCGGCGCCACCGTTCAATAAGAGGTAGATATGAATTTTAACGAAGTGAGTTTTGAATTTGCGGCGGGCACCGTCAAGCAGCTTCCCGCGTCCGATTTGCCTGAGATTGTCTTTTCGGGACATTCCAACGTCGGCAAATCCTCGCTGATTAATAAGCTGGTGCAGCGCAAGGCGCTGGCGCGTGTGAGCGCACAGCCGGGCAAGACCGCAACCATTAATTTTTACCGCCTCAAGGAATTCCGTCTGGTAGACTTGCCGGGTTATGGCTATGCCAAGGTTTCCAAGGCGGAAAAGGAGCGCTGGGCGGCGCTTGTTGAGGGGTATCTTTCCGCACAGCGCAATATCAAGCTGATTGTGCAAATTATCGACATCCGCCACAAGCCGACAAAGGACGATTACGATATGCTGACGTTTCTCTACAACAGCAACGCGCCCTTTGTGATTGTCCTGACAAAGAAGGACAAGCTGAAAAAAACTGCCTATGAAAAGCGCCTTGACGAGGTGCTTGACGAGTTGCAGGAATATGAGGGTATTCAGCTGATTCCGTTTTCTGCTGTTGACGGAACCGGCGTTGAGGATATCAAAGAGGTTATAGAGGAATATATTACAGAGGAGGAATAAACTTTGGAAAAAAAGCCGTTTTTAACGCTTGCGCAGGCGCAGGAAATCATCAAAGATGTTCCCACGCCCTTCCATGTTTACGACGAAAAAGGAATCCGTGAAAACGCCCGCGCACTCAACAAGGCGTTCAGCTGGAACAAGGGCTACAAGGAGTATTTTGCCGTTAAGGCGACCCCGAACCCTTATCTGATGAAGATTCTGCAAGAGGAAGGCTGCGGCATGGATTGCTCGTCCTACACCGAGCTGATGCTCTGCGAGGCTTGCAACATCACCGGCAGCGACATCATGTTCAGCTCCAACGTCACGCCTGTTGAGGACATGAAAAAGGCATATGACTTGGGCGCGAACATCAATTTGGACGACTACACGCATGTGGAGTTTATCAAAAAGGTCTGCGGCGTTCCCAAAACCATTTGCTGCCGCTACAATCCCGGCGGTGTGTTCAAGCTGGGCGACAGCAAGGACAAGGTTCAGGTCATGGACAATCCCGGCGAGTCAAAGTACGGCATGACGGAAGAACAGATGGAAAAGGCGTTTTTGGAACTGAAGGCGGCGGGCGCCGAGGAATTCGGTATTCATGCGTTCTTGGCTTCCAACACGGTTTCCAACGACTATTACCCGGAGCTTGCTTCCATTCTGTTCAAGCTTGCGGTGCGTTTGCGTGACAAAACCGGCGTACATATCAAGTTTATCAACCTCTCCGGCGGCGTCGGCGTCGACTACAAGCCCGAGGACAGCAAGAACGATATTGCAATTATCGGCGAGGGCGTTCATCAAAAATTTGATGAAATTCTTGTGCCCGCCGGCATGGGCGATGTGGAAATCTATACCGAGCTCGGCAGATACATGCTGGCGCCCTTTGGCGCGCTGGTAGCGACGGCGATTCACGAAAAGCATATCTATAAGGACTATATCGGTCTTGACGCCTGTGCGGCAAACCTGATGCGTCCGGCGATGTACGGCTCCTATCACCATATCACGGTGCTTGGCAAGGAAAACGCGCCCTGCGACCACAAATACGACGTGACAGGCGGCTTGTGCGAGAACAACGACAAATTCGCCGTTGACCGTATGCTCCCGAAAATCGACATGGGTGACATTCTCTATATTCACGATGCGGGCGCTCACGGCTTTTCAATGGGCTACAACTACAACGGCAAGCTTCGCAGCGCCGAGGTGCTGTTCTGCGAGGACGGCTCTCACAAGCTGATTCGCCGTGCGGAAACCCCGAAGGACTACTTTGCCACCTTTGATTTTTCCGAATTTGATTTGAATAACTGATGATACAGGACGCCTTTCGGGGCGTTCTGTTTTTTACACGGGCAAAATATGCGAAACAACCGCGCACAGCGCAACGCCGCAGACAGCCGGAATCGCCATGCTCAGCAGCGTCCATTTCAGGCTGCTCGTTTCCTTTTTGATTGTCAGACAGGCAGTGGAGCAGGGAAAGTGCATGATAGTCATGATAATCATGCACACCGCTGTGGTGAGCGTCCAGCCATTTTGCGTAAAAAGCCGCAGCAGCTCCTCATAGCTTGCAAAATCCGACAGCGTGCCGTTTGCGAGGTATGCCATAATCATCACGGGAATCACGGTTTCGTTTGCCGGAAAGCCCAGAATAAACGCCATTACAATCACACCGTCCAAGCCGATAAACCGCCCGAACGGGTCAAGCGCGTTTGTCAGGTGCTTTAAGACAGACATCTCACCGATTTGAAGATTCGCGCATAGCCAAATCACCGCACCTGCCGGAGCCGCAACAACCACCGCTCTGCCCAAAACAGCGAGCGTTTTGTCAAGAAAGGAACGGACAACTGTTTTGATTACCTGCGGCTTGCGGTAGGGAGGAAGCTCTAATGCAAAGCCCGACGGAACCTTCTTTCCCAAGCAAAGCGAAAGTATTTTGGAGACAAACAAGCTGAATAAAACACAAAACACAAGAATCATCAGCAGAATTGCCGCCACGCGCAGCGACGAACCGAGACCGAATCCGCTGCCTGCAAAGTACATCATCAAAATCGCAATCAGAATCGGCAGCCTGCCGTTGCAAGGCATAAAGTTGTTCGTCAGCACAGCAATCAGCCGCTCTTTTTCGCTCTCAATAATGCGGCAGCCTGTTACGCCGCAGGCGTTGCAGCCGATTCCCATCATCATTGTCAGACTTTGCTTGCCGTGTGCGCCGCATTTGTAATAAAAACGGTCAAGATTAAACGCAATGCGGGGCAGATAGCCTGAGTCCTCAATCAGCGCAAACAGCGGGAAGAAAATCGCCATCGGCGGCAGCATGACCGCCACCACCCAGCTCAAGGTGGTGTAAACGCCGTCAATGATAATTCCTGAAAGGAATTTTGGAACAGCGAGCATTTCACTCAAGGCGGACAATTCATGCTTCATCATTTCAAACAAGGCGCTGAGCCCTTCGCTGGGATAATTCGCGCCGACAGCCGTTATCCAGAACAACAGCCCGCACAACAGCAGCATAACAGGAATCCCCGTTGCCTTTGAAGTAAGAATTTTGTCCAGCCGGCGGTCCCGTTCCGTTTTGTTTCCCTCATTGGTTTCGGTCACGCACCGCAAGGCGATTTCTCGGCTGATTTTCTGCACCAAAAGCGCGTCGGTTTTGCAGTTAAAGGAGGGGAGAGAGGGCGCTTGTTCCGCTGTGCAAACGCGGAGAACGGTGTTTTTCAAATCATCAAGTCCCTGCTTTTTAGTCGCGCAGGTCTTGACAACCGGGACGCCAAGCTGTGCCGAAAGCTGCTTTGTATCAACCGACAAGCCCTTGCGCCGCGCTTCGTCGTATAGGTTCAGGCAAACCACTGCCTTGTGACCGAGCGAGAGCACCTCCAGCGCGAGCGAAAGATTGCGCTCCAGCGTTCCTGCGTCCATGACAATGACAACACAGTCAAAATTTTTCTCCAGCAAGTATGCCCGCGTAACCTCCTCCTCGCGTGAAAAGGACGACAGGGAATAGGTTCCGGGCAGGTCGGTGACGGAAAACAGCGCTTCTTTGTGCGAAAAAACGCCCGCGCAGCCCTCAACGGTCTTTCCCGTCCAATTTCCCGTGTGCTGATTTAAGCCCGTCAGGGCGTTGAAAACGGTGCTTTTGCCGACGTTTGGATTGCCTGCCAATGCGACGCTAAATTGCTTCATGGCTGTTTTCCTCCGTTTCATTTATCATCACAAGGATTCCCGCGCAATCGCTTTTGCGCAGCGCAACCACGCAGCCCTTGACGGCATACGCTGTCGGGTCGCCAAACGGCGCACGGAACAACGGCGTAATCTCCGCTCCCTTTGTCACGCCCAAATTGATAATCCGCTTCATCAAAAGGGTATCGTTTTTGATGTCTGTTACAATTGCGGTTTTGCCGAGCGGAAGCTCTCCCAGATTTATCTCTTTTATCACATAACCAACTCCAAGCTGTCATCAACAGTTTATGAGCGGAAACGGAATCGGTGAATTCATCTTGCAATTTGCGCCTGTTCATGCTACAATAGCAGGGTATGACCGGAGGGGTTAAAATGACAAAATCCAACAATTTGCGCAGCGTGCTTTATCTTTCGCTCACGGCGGTAATCTGGGGCGTTGCCTTTGTGTTTCAATCAATGGGCAACGATTATATGGAGCCCTTTACCTTTTCCTCTGCGCGCAGCTTTCTCGGCTGTTTTGTGCTGATTCCGATTATCGTGATAAAGTATTTCAAGCCGCGGTTCTTGGCTGACAGCGACGAGATTCCCATTAAAAAGGTGCCGCTGAGAACAACCGTTATCGCGGGCACGCTCTGCGGATTGGCGCTGGGCACGGCAACCATGCTGCAGCAATACGGCATGAAAACAACCTCTGCCGGAAAAGCGGGCTTTATCACGGCACTGTATATCATTTTGATACCGCTGTTCGGCTTGTTTTTCGGCAAAAGGGTTCATTTTACCGTCTGGATCGGTGCGGTGGCTTCGCTTGTCGGCTTGTATCTGCTCTGCATTACAGGCGAGTTTTCGGTTTCCGCCGGCGATTTGCTGGTGCTTGCCTGTGCGGTGTTTTTCACCATTCAAATGATGCTCATTGACTTTTTTGCGCCGCAGACAAACGGCGTGCTGCTTGCCTGTATTCAGTTTTTTGTCAGTGCGGTGCTTGCAGGTGTTTTGGCGCTGATTTTTGAAAATCCCTCTTGGCAGCAGGTGCAAAACGGCTTGATTCCCGTGCTTTACACCGGCATTATGTCCAGCGGCGTTGCCTACACCTGTCAAATCCTCGGACAGCGCAATTTTAACCCCACCATTGCCGCGATGATTATGAGCATGGAGTCCGTCATTTCCGCTGTGGCGAGCTTTCTCGCGTACAAATGGGGCTTTCTCACGCAAGACCAAAGCCTGAGCGCAATGCAGATTCTCGGCTGCGTCATTATGTTTGCCGCTGTCATTTTTGTTCAGCTTCCCTTTGACAAATTCAAGCGGAAGCATTGACGTTATCCCTTTGATATGGTAAAATAATTCCTGAAAAACTGAAAATTTTTACAGCTTGCGCGTTCTGTCCTGTTGGGCGGGTAATAGGGAATGCGGTGCGAATCCGCAGCAACTTTCATTACCGTGTGTCTTTTGACGAGTCGGGCTACTTCCGCGCAGGCTTGGATTGTATTCTTGGATAAGAAGAAGCACAACCGAAAATTCAGCCGCAGCCTCTGCGGTTTCTTGTGTTGTGCTTTTCTTTATAGAAAAGCATTTTTTATTTGGAGGAAAAGATGAAAAATCAAGCAAAAAGAATCATTTCACTGGCACTGACATTTGTGATGCTCCTTTCGGTATACGCGGCTGTAAGCGTATCGGCAAAGGAAAATAACACAGTCAAGGTAATTGTAAAAAACGAGATGTTTTCCGCTGAAAGCGGCGCGCCGTGGACAGGCGTTTTGATTGACACAAACGCCGCGCTGACCGGGGAAGATTCCGTTGAATCGGTTTTGGAGCGCGTGATTAAGGAAAACAATTATGAGTTTACCGTTTCCGATTACGGATACATTTCGTCCGTCAACGGTCTTGCGGAGTATGCCGCCAACGGCAGCGGCGGCTGGATGGCAACGCTCAATGATTGGTTTACTTCCGACGCGACTACCTCTTACACCGTGGCAAACGGCGGTTTAAAAGCGGGCGATGAGATTGTGATGCAGTATTCCTGCTCATGGGGTGCGGATATTGGCAGCTTGTACGGCAATTTTGACACCTCTTTGCAGGGATTAACGGTAGAAGACGGAACGCTTGCACAGAGTTTTTCACCGTCTGTCACAAATTATATTTTGCTGATTGACAGCAGCGAAGCAGAGATTTCCGTTATTCCCGAAGCGTTGAATAAAAACTATCAGGTAAAAACCTATCTCAACGAATATCTTCCTGAGAGTGACGCACACCTGCCCTACAAAAAGCCTTTCACTGTGAAGGACGGCGACACAGTTTCTATCGGAATCGGCAATCCCGCTTGGCCGAGCATGAACACCTGGTCGGGCACTGCTGAGGAGACTGTCTATACCCTGCATGTCAGCTCCCGTCCCTTTGGAGATTTGGACGGCAGCGGTAAAGCAAACATCAATGACGCAACCCTGCTGCAGCGCTATCTTGCGGAGTATATCACGCTTGACGACGCGCAGCTTGCCATTGCCGATTTTAACGGCGACGGCAAAATCACCATTAATGACGTGACAGCGTTGCAGTGCTATTTGGCAGAAATGTAATTTTAACAATCAAAAAGCCGTCCTTGCGGGCGGCTTTTTAGAAAGAGGGGAGAGGAATGAAACAGTTTGCAAAGCGGCTGACGGTTTTTATGATATCTTTGCAGCTATTTTTGTGTTCCGCCGTTTCTTTTTCGGCAGTCACACAACAGGCGCTTGATGAAAAAACAGACAGCACAGCGCAGTATCTTGCCTCTTTGCCGGTGTCGCAGGTCGGCTCTATCGGCGGCGAATGGCGCGTGTTGGGGCTTGCCAGAGCGGGAAAACTCAGCGAAAGCGACGCGTCGGCGTATTATCAAAACGTGGAAAGCTATGTCACTCAAAACGGCAGCGCTAAACTCAGCCGCAACAAATCCACCGAGAATTCCCGCGTGATTCTTGCGCTTTCGGCAATCGGAAAAGACCCGGCAAATGTTGCGGGTTACGACTTGACCGCGCCGCTTGCCGACATGTCCTTTGTGACAAAGCAGGGCGTGAACGGTGCGATTTGGGCGCTGCTCGCGCTGGATTCCTGTCAGTACCCGGCAGCTACGCGGGAAAAGCTGATTGAAAGCATTTTGAATTCCCGCTGTGCCGACGGCGGCTGGGCATTTTCCGGCTCAGTGTCCGACGTTGATATGACCTCTATGGCGCTGCAAGCCCTTGCGCCGTACCGCTTTTATGACGGCGAGGTGCAGAAGGCGATTGCGCAGGCGTTGGAAAGTAAGGCTTTTGCAAGCTTTCAAAATGTTAACACCGAAAACTGCGCGCAGATGATTGTCGCGCTCACGGCTCTCGGCATTGACCCGCAGACAGACAGCCGTTTTATCAAGGAAAATCAGACGGTTTTGGATAAGATGATGACCTATTCTGTGGCAAACGGCTTTGAGCACACGCCCGGCGAGGGCTATAATCAAATGGCAACAGAGCAGGCGTTCTACGCGCTGACGGCATACAGGCGTTTTTTGCAGCGGAAAACTTCTCTTTATGATATGACGGATGTTTGCAGCAAGGCGGTATATGATTTGGACGGCGACGGTGCTTTTTCTATTCAGGATATTACCCATTTGCAAATGTTCTTGGCGGAATTTGACATAACCCTCAGCGCACCGCAGCGCCGTTTGGCGGACATTAACCGCAGCGGCAGATTAGAGATTTCCGACGTGCTGCAATTGCAGCGGAGATTGGCGCAGGTGGAAGCATGAAGCAGTTTTTTAAAAAGTATTATCTCGCCGTGATTGCCGCGGTGGTTGTGATTGCGGCATTGGCAATTGCTTTTTTCAGCGGCGGCAATGTGGAGCAGGCAAAAAAAGCGGCGCAGGCAGCGACAGAAACGGTTGTGCAGACGACGGTTGAAAGCACAATCGCAGCGAGTACGGTTGAAACCACCGTTGCTGTGACAACGCAGCCCGCTGCCACTTCTCCCACCAATCCATCAACAACTGTTGCTCCGACACAACCGGCAACAACTGCGGCAACACAGCCCGCAACGAAAGCACAGCCCGTAACCGAGCCGAAAAAGGATAAGTACAATACCGACCCGGTTCCCTCGGGAAAGCCCGCTCCCGTGGAGCCGCAGGAGCAGGAAATCAAGGACGAAGCCCTGAAATGTACGATTTCGATTTCCTGTGCCACGATTCTCGACAACATGGACAAGCTGGATGAGGAGCAATGGGAGCTGGTTCCCTCCGATGGCTGGCTTTTAAAGCCAATTACGGTGGAATTTCAAAAGGGCGAAAGTGTTTTTGATGTACTGAAACGTGTTTGCATGGACAAAAATATTCATCTTGAATTCACTTACACGCCGCTCTACAATTCTGCCTATATCGAGGGTATCGGCAATCTCTATGAATTCGACTGCGGCGCTAATTCCGGCTGGAACTACAAGGTCAACGATTGGTTCCCAAATTACGGCTGTTCGCGTTATGAAGTGAAAGACGGCGACGTGATTGAGTGGCTTTATACCTGCAACCTCGGCTATGACATCGGCGGCGGTCCTGTTAATTATTCCGAATGATATGAAAGAAACATTTTACAACCTTCACCCGGCAGTGAATCTGGCTTTTTTCGCTGCGGTGATTTTTCTCTCCATGTTTAATATGCACCCTGTCTGTCTGGGGATTGCGCTGCTCTGTGCGCTCTTAAACGCCTTGTATTTAAGCGGCAGAAAGGCTGCTGTGCTCAGCCTGAAATTTTTGCTTCCGGCGGCGTTTTTTATCATCATTCTCAATCCGCTGTTTAATCATCAGGGTGTGACGATTATTCAATATCTTCCGTGGGGGAATCCGCTGACGCTGGAATCGGTGGTCTACGGCTTTGCGTCGTCGGCTGTGCTGTTCTCGGTGGTGCTGTGGTTTTCCTGCTGGAACCGCGTGATGACCTCGGACAAGCTGGTGCATTTGTTCGGCAGAATTTCGCCCGCGTTCAGCCTGGTGCTCTCGATGGCGCTGCGCTTTGTGCCGCGCTTTATCGCGGAGTTTAAGCAGGTGATGCAGGCGCAAAAGCAGCTTTCTCCCTCCGGCAAAACGTCGCTTTCAGCACGTTTTAAGCGTGGGATAAGGGTGATGTCGGTCATGGTCAGCCGCTCGATGGAAGGCTCTGTGGAAACAGCGGATTCCATGAAAAGCCGCGGCTACGGGCTAAAGGGACGGACTTCCTATTCACTTTATCAATTTACGGCAAGGGACGGTGCTGTGCTGATTTTCATTTTGCTTGAAACGGCAGCGTTAATTGCGTTGTTGGCGTTCGGAAAGATGAAATTCCGCTATTTCCCGTCCGCTAAGTGGAGTGAGCCGGATGGGTTCACAATTGCTTTTTATCTGCTTTACGGTGCGCTGATGCTGACGCCGCTGATTCTCAATGTGAGGGAGGGCTTGCAATGGAAGCGGTTACAGTCAAAAATCTGAGTTTTCGCTATCCCGAAACAGGCGTTGACGTTCTCAAATCCGTTGATTTTTCAATCAAAAGCGGCGAGTTTGTCACACTTTGCGGACTTTCAGGCAGCGGAAAGAGCACGCTTTTGCGGCAACTCAAGCCTGCGCTTGCTCCGTACGGTATCCGTCAGGGAGAAATCCTGATAAACGGAAAAAGCGTGGAGTCGCTTTCTCTGCGGGAGCAGAGCGAAATGATTGGCTTTGTGCAGCAAAACCCGGACACGCAGCTTGTCACCGACAAGGTGTGGCACGAGCTCGCCTTCGGTTTGGAAAGCCTCGGCTTTCCGACAGCGCTGATTCGCCGCAGAGTGGCGGAAACAGCGTCGTTTTTCGGTATTCAGCATTATTTTGAGAGTGAAGTATCTCAGCTTTCTGGCGGTCAAAAGCAGCTTTTGAACCTTGCTTCGGTCATGGCAATGCAGCCGTCGGTTTTGCTTTTAGATGAGCCAACCGCGCAGCTTGACCCGATTGCGGCGGCGGATTTTCTCGCCTGTCTGCTCAAAATCAACCGCGAAATCGGCACCACCGTCATCATCACCGAGCACCGCTTGGAGGATATTTTGCCTGTCAGCGACAGGGTGCTGGTAATTGAAAACGGTGAAATCATTTCCGACGATATTCCCGCGAACACAGGCAGCAATTTGCGGCGGGAAAACAGCGGCTGCTTTTTGTCTTTGCCTGCTCCCATGCGTATTTGGGACGCGGTGGAAAACGATAAAACCGCCTGTCCTGTCACGATAACGCAGGGCAAGGCGTGGCTAAAAGATTACGCTTCATGGCATACACTGAACGAGCTGCCTCCCGAAAACATTCCGCCGCACGGAGATGTGGTTGTCAATATCAAAAATGCATGGTTTCGCTATGAAAAAGACGCCCCCGACGTGATAAAAAACCTCAGCTTGGAGGTTCACACGGGCGAGTTTCTCACGATTATGGGCGGCAACGGCACCGGGAAAAGTACTTTGCTTTCGCTGATTAACGGCACAAATCGACCATACCGTGGCGCTGTTAATTCGAATTTGGAATTATGCCTGACCCTTCCGCAGAATCCGCAGATGATTTTGGACGGAAAGTCGGTTTTGGAAACACTCAGCGAGGTGTTTGACGGCAGCGGCATTTCGAAAGTGGAACGGGAAACCCGCCTGCAATCCGTTGCGGAGCTATGTGAAATCGACGGTCTGCTCAGCCGCCATCCCTTTGATTTGTCCGGCGGCGAGTCGCAAAAGGCTGCGCTGGCAAAGCTGCTTTTGATGCAGCCGAAGCTGCTCCTTCTTGACGAGCCGACAAAGGGCTTGGACGCGCAGTTTAAGGCGGCGTTTGCCGAAATCATTTCATCGGTTACGCAAGCGGGCGTGGCGGTTGTCATGATTAGTCACGATTTGGAGTTCTGCGCGAAATACAGCCACCGCTGTATGCTGTTGTTCAACGGCGAACTGGTGACGCAGGACACGCCGCGTCGGTTCTTTTCCTCTAACAGCTTCTATGTCACCTCTGCTGCGCGTATGGCAAAGGAATTGCTTTCGGATGCGGTGACAGCGGAGGACGTAATTTACTGCTGTACCGGAAAACTTCCCGAACCACCTGCCAAGAAAAAGATGGATTGGAAGCCGCCGGAGCCTGCTCCGGTTAAGAAAAATGAAAAACAGCCCTTTCCGCTGTGGAAAAAGCTGTTTGGATTTTTCGGCAGTGTGCTCTTGCTGTCCGGGATTTTTCAGAATCTAAACTATTTGCCGTTCCTTCCGGCAGATAGCTTGCCGCTATGGGCGCGTGTTTTGCTGATTGCCGTTCCGATTGTTATACTGATGATTGCCTTTGGCTCATTATCAAACCGCCCGGTTGACAAGCCGCAAAAGCAAAAGCTTTCAAAGCGCACGGTCGCGGCGGCGGTGAGTATCTTACTTTTGATTCCGGCAACGATTTATGTCGGCAATGTGTTTTTGTACGACCAAAAGTATCTGTTTATCTCGCTCTTGGTGCTGCTCGAATGTATGCTGCCGTTCTTTTTGGTTTTTGAGGGCAGAAAGCCGCAGGCGAGAGAACTGGTGATTATCGCTGTGCTTTGTGCGCTGACGGTTGCGGGACGTTCGGCGTTTGTCGCGCTGCCGCAGATAAAACCTGTGTTGGCGCTGGTGATTATCAGCGGCGTTGCCTTTGGAGGAGAAACCGGCTTTATTGTCGGCGCGGTCGGTATGCTTGTTTCCAACATCTATTTCGGTCAGGGCGCGTGGACGCCGTGGCAGATGTTCGCGGCGGGAATTATCGGTTTTTTGGCGGGTGTGCTGTTCCGAAAGGGGCTCTTGGCGCGGGGCAGGGGAGCGCTGTGCTTTTTCGGATTCATCGTTACCATTCTGATTTACGGCGGCGTGATGAATTTTTCTTCTTTGGTGCTATCGCATGTACCAATCACGACGGAAACTGTCATAGCCTATTACGCGCAGGGCTTGCCGTATGACATTGTTCACGCGTTTTCGACTACGGTGTTTTTGTTCTTCTTTGCGCTGCCTATGCTTGAAAAACTCGACAGAGTAAAAACGAAATACGGATTAATTCAATAACCGTGACAGAACCTTTCGCTTCCGTCACGGTTATTCTTGTCTTAGATATGTTTTTTCTGTCCCGCCGTTGATGAACCTTTCCAAACAAGAAAACACTGAAAAAGGCGGAATGGGTGCAGCGTCACGCTGCTTAATAACTGATTATCTCGTAACCGTCCTCTGTGACAAGCACCTGAATTTCCCACTGTGCGGAGGGAGAGCCGTCCTTGGTATAGATCGTCCAGCCGTTTTCTTCGTCGGTGAAAATTTCGGGTCTGCCCATGTTAATCATCGGCTCAATCGTAAAGCAAAAGCCGGGAACCATCAGCATTTCGGTGCCGCGCTCGGTGACATAACTCACCCACGGATCCTCGTGGAATTCCAAACCGATACCGTGACCGCCGACTTCGCGCACAACGGAATAGCCGTTCGACTTTACATAATCATTGACAGCCTGCGCCATATCGCCGAGAAATCCCCATGGCTTCACTTCCTTCAAGCCCTCTTGAAGCGCTTGCTTGGCGACCTCAACCAGCCGTTTTTTATCTTCGCTTACCTCACCGATACAGAACATACGGGAGGAATCGGAATAGTAGCCGTTGAGGTTGGTGGAAACGTCTACATTTACTATGTCGCCGTCTTTCAGAATAATGTCCTCGGCGGGAATTCCGTGGCAGACTTGATTGTTAATAGAGGTACAGACGCTTTTCGGAAAGCCCTCATAATTCAGCGGCGCGGGAATTCCGCCCATTTTTGTTGTTACATCATAGACCCAGCGGTCAATTTCAGCAGTGGAAATTCCCGCCTTGATATGCTCCGTTACATAGTCGAGCACGGCAATGTTAATTTTGGCGCTCTCTTTGATTTTCTCAATTTGCGCGGGCGTTTTGATAATGCTGTGGTCGGGAACCTCGTGTCCCTGCGCTTCAATCTCCTCAATTCTTTCGTCAAAGTCAATATGACACTTCTTGTATTTTTTGCCGCTGCCGCACCAGCATGCGTCGTTTCTGCCGGGTTTTTTCATGATTTATGCTCCTTGCAAATAGATTTACCAATTTCACAATAGCATTATACCACTTTCGGAAAATAACTACAAGAACTATTTCATTTTTGTTGCCAATATCAGGCAAATGATGTATAATGAGGAAAGCCGCCGGCATATTTTTATGCAGAGGTGACGCTATGAACCGAAAGAAAATCCTGTCCGCCGCACTAGTGGCACTGGGACTGTTTTTGTTTGTTTTCTTAATGCTCCGTTCCGCAAAAAATATCACGCTGCAAACTTCCGCCGTTCCGGCAAAAAGACTGCCCGATATTCTGATTGATCCCGGTCACGGCGGAGAGGACGGCGGCGCGGTGAGCGGCGAGGTGCTCGAAAAGGAAATTAATCTTGACATTTCCTATGATACCGCCGATTTGCTCACGCTGCTCGGCTTTGACGTCACAATGACGCGCACCACCGACGACGCGCTGACGAGCGAGGGAGAGGACGTAAAAAAACGCAAGTATAACGACATGAAAATGCGGTTGGATTTGTATAATTCTTCGGAAAATAATGTGATTATCAGTATTCACCAAAACAAGTTTTCCAGCGCTGCCTCTAACGGTACGCAGGTGTTTTATTCACCGAATCACGAGTTGAGCGGTCAGCTTGCGCAGTGTATTCAGTTTTCGGTGAAAAAGCTGCTGCAGCCGCAAAACGAGCGGGAATGTAAGGCGGCAGGCTCGGAAATCTTTCTCTTAAAAAATTCACAGAATCCCGCAGTGCTGGTGGAGTGCGGCTTTATCTCCAACCGCGAGGAGCGCGAAAGGCTGCTGGATTCGGAATATCAAAAGCAGATGGCACTGTCGGTTGCGACAGGGCTGATAGATTGTATCAATTCAAATTAACGGAAGTGAAAAGATGGCTAAGATAAAAAGCGTTTACATTTGCGCGGAATGTGGCTATGAATCACCGAAATGGTACGGAAAATGCCCGTCCTGCGGCGAATGGAACACGATGAATGAAGAGATTAAGGACACCGCAAAAGCGGCTCCTGCGGCAAAAGCAAGGTCGTTTTCCGCCTACGCAAAGCCGTTTTCGATTAACGAGATTTCTACCGAGGACGAACACCGCTATGACACCGGCAGCAAGGAACTCAACCGCGTGCTGGGCGGCGGTATCGTCAAGGGCAGCTTGATTTTGCTCGGCGGTGACCCCGGCATCGGCAAATCGACAGTTTTAATGCAAATTTGTCAGTTTATGGGCGACACGCTGAAAATTCTGTATGTGTCGGGAGAGGAATCCAAACGCCAGTTAAAGCTGCGCGCCATTCGTCTGGGCGTGAGTTCTCCGAATCTGTTTGTGATGACGGAAACAGATGTGGAGGTCGTCTGTGAGCAGATTAAGAATGTAAAGCCCGATTTGGTGATGATTGACTCTATCCAGACTATGAACCTCACCGAACTGAGCTCATCGCCCGGCAGCGTCACGCAGGTCAGAGAGTGTACCAACATGCTCATGCGCACCGCAAAAGGATTGGACATTCCGATGTTCGTGGTGGGTCATGTTAACAAGGAAGGCTCCATTGCGGGTCCGAAGGTGTTGGAGCATATCGTGGACACCGTGCTGCACTTTGAGGGCGACAAGCAAATGTCCTGCCGTATTCTTCGCGCTGTCAAAAACCGCTATGGTTCCACCAATGAAATCGGTGTGTTTGAAATGACCGATAAGGGCTTGCAGGAGGTGGAAAATCCCTCTGTTATGCTGCTTTCGGGCAGACCGACCAATGTTTCGGGAACCTGCGTCACCTGCACCATTGAAGGCTCGCGCCCGATTTTGGCGGAGACACAGGGACTTGCCACACAAAGCGGCTACGGCAATGCCCGCCGCATGGCGACAGGCTATGATTACAACCGTCTTTCCATGCTCTTAGCGGTGCTCGAAAAGCGTGCGGGCTATTACTTCTCCAACAACGACACCTACATCAACATTGTCGGAGGCTTGCGGGTGGACGAGCCTGCGATTGATTTGTCGATTGCAATGGCGCTCATCAGCAGCCTGAAGGACACGCCGGTTGACGAAAAAGCGGTGGTATTCGGAGAAATCGGTTTGGCGGGAGAAATCCGTGCGGTGTCTCAGGCGCAAATGCGGATTAACGAAGCGGTGCGGCTTGGCTTTGAAAAGATTATTTTGCCGTATCATAATCTAAAAGGCGTATCGTGCGAAAACGCTCAGTTAATCGGCGTGAAAAATATCCGCGAAGCGTTTGAGGCAATCAGCTGATGAAAACGCTTGTCATGAGCGATTTATATCCGCAGTTTTGCCATCGGTTGGAAGAATTCGGCTATAAGATAATTCCTACAAAGAATATTAATACCTTTCATGAACCTGAGCGGCGCCACGCGGATATGCAGCTGCTTAACATTAACGACCGTGTTTTTACGCTAAAGGATTGCAAAAGCAAGGTGGGGCAGCGCTATCCCGAAAACGTGCGGCTGAATTGCCTGTACTTCGGCAAAAAGCTGTACGGTAAGCTAAATGCCGTTGACCCGGCTGTACTTGACTTTTGCGCTGAAAACGGAATTGAAACGGTCAATATCAATCAGGGCTATGCGCGGTGTTCAACATTCGTGATAACCCAAAACGCTGCCATTACCGCGGACAAGTCGCTTGAAAAGGCGCTGAAAAATAATGGGGCAGAGGTGCTGCTGATTTCTCCCGGTCATATCCGCTTGGAGGGCTTCGATTACGGCTTTATCGGCGGCGCCGGCTTTACCGATAACGGTACGGCGTACTTTTTCGGCAATCTCGCACAGCACCCTGATTATGAAAGAATCAGATTGTTCTGCAAAAAGCAGCATGTAAAAATTGAAATTGTTTGTCCTGAAGAACCGCTGACGGATATCGGCGGTGTGGTTGTGATGAAAGAATAAAAGCTCCGGCGATTACTTGTCGCCGGAGCTTTTTTGATGAATATGAGAAAGGGGATTGGATTCAGCCGCGTTTTTCATTTGTTCATTGCTCAGGTGTGTGTAAATCTCGGTGGTACCGAGGTTTTCGTGACCGAGCACGTCCTTTAACACGCGAATATCAACGCCGCCGTGCTGATACATCAGCGTTGCAGCGGTATGCCGCAGCTTGTGACAGGAATAGCCCTGCGCGCTGAGACCGATTTTTTCAAGATACTTATACACCATTGCCTGAATGGTTTTTACCGACATGCGGCGGTGGTTGCGGCTGATAAACAGCGCGTTTTTGTCCTTGACTTCATCAACGGGACGAACGCGCATATAGTCGTTAATGGCGGTGATACACGCGGAATTCAGATAAATCACGCGCTCTTTGTTGCCCTTGCCGAGTACCCTGATGGTGTGGTCGTTGCGGATGTCGGTATAATTAAGTCCCGCCATTTCAGAAACACGCAGTCCGCAGTTGAGAAAAAGAGTCAAAATAGCGTAATCGCGCTCACGGTTTTCACCCTCAACCGCATTTAACAGTTCGATACTTTGTTCAAGCGTGAGATACTTCGGGAGCGCCTTTTTGGTTTTCGGCATTTCCAATTCTTCCATCGGGTCGCGGTCAAGATAATGCTTCTTTTTAGAGATAAACTTAAAAAATCCCTTTAAGCTGGAGCATTTGCGCGCTCGTGAGGCAGCGTTTAAGCCACGGTCACGCTGCAAATAATTCATAAATTCATAAGCGTCTGTTAAATCAATCTTTTTCAAAAACGGTTGTTCAATATCGTCAATCGGAATCATTTCAAATTCCGTATCAGACGGAACCAGTCCGCGATAGATTTTCATATAGCGAAAGAACAGCCGCAGGTCAAGAAAATATTCGTCAACCGTTTTCACGGATTTTTGACGGATGGTCTGCTGATAAAAAAGATACTCCTTTAAAATCGGAAAAGCTTCATCCTGAAAACGAACAGCCAAATTAATTCACCTCAACTTATCTGATTCTGTATACAGTATAGCACAAAAAGGGAGAGGCATTATTCTTTATTAGAACAATTATACAAAATGAATATTTTGTATAATTCAGGGGAAACGTGACGTTTCATCCGCTCCGCCTTTTAAGAGGTTTTCTTTAGTGGAAGGCTTGATAAACGGCGGATTTTGACCGTGTAAGTGATTATAGCGTTTTATAATAATCCTTTTTCAAAATCGCGTATGTTGCCACGTCGCAGACGCCCTGCGTGTTTTTGCCTGCTTGCCGGTTGGTGCCTTCGTACTGCAATCCGCATTTCTTCATCACATCGCCGGAATGCGAATTGTTTGGGTCGTGCTCTGCGGCAATTCGGTTCACACCGACTTCTTCAAATAAGAATTGTATCACACGCTTAAACGCTTCGGTCATAATGCCTTGGTGCCACCAGCTGTAGCCTAAGCAATAGCCGATTTCAACTTCTTCAATATCCTCACGAAGATTGACAACGCTGATACCGCCGATTGGTTCGTTGAGTTCCTTTAGCACAATTTTCCAATCGTAAAAATCAGCTCTTTTCTGTTTTTCGATTAAATACTGCTGATAATCGCGCGACTGCTGCAAATTATCATACGCCGCCCATGTCAGAAATTTTGTGACGCGCGGGTCGTTCGCCCAATTATAGAACATATGTTCACCATCAGATTCGATTGTTTTGCGTAAAATCAAACGCTCGGTTTCGAGCGTTTTGGTGCCTAAATGCCGCATTTTTTATCGCTTCCTTCGTAAATTTGAGTTATTATAGCACGCAGCCATCAAAATGTCAAGAAAAACAGCGCCCGGGTGTTTGCCCGGACGCCGCTTTTATATGGTAGATTTTATGAACAAAATTAGCAGATACCCTGGAACATCATAGCGTTTGCTACTCTCTCAAAGCCGGCAATGTT